>UQXW01000002.1 GCA_900545215.1 uncultured Bacteroidota bacterium | reverse complement strand
ATATCGGAGCTTGTCCCGCAAAGCAAATGGTGGGCGAACAAGATGAAACAGCCGTGGCGACGAGCCGTGTCGGCAAAGAGGTTGAGCAGATTGCGGATATTGTTGCTTTGGGAGATGTCGTCCTTGCATATATCGCCGAAGGTGTCTATGATGACCAAATCGACAGGCTTTGCAACAAGGCATGCTTCCACCTTTTCGGCAATGCAATCGCAGGAGAAGAGGAATTCCACCCTCTCGGCTTCCTCCTTGGAGAGTTGCCATGCCTTGTTCTGCCGTTTGAGCAGCTCGCTCATCGCACTGCTGTCGTCCTCCGTGGAGACGTATAGCACCCTCTTGTGAACGGGAAAGGTCTTCCAGAGAAGGAAGTCCCGTCCGCCTGCTACACAGGCGGCGAGTTGTCGCAGCATGGTGCTTTTGCCGCAGTCGCTGCTGCCGATGACGGCACCCAGACCGCATTGCGGAAAGAGAGGTTCGACCAATACGGGTTGTCTCTCCGCCGGATTTTCCAGCAGTTCCCGCATGCTGGTGGTTTGTAAAGGGCTTGAAGTATTCGTGATAACCATTGTCGTTAATCTTTTCGTAAAAAACAATCGAAATTCAAACCTGCGGATTGCTCCGTTTCGAGTTTCGATGATGCAAAGATAGGGGCTTAATTCCTTGTCCTCCAAATGCTTTTTCGGAAACAGATAAAGCATCGGATGAGGTGCCGGAATGGAAATTTTCATCGACGGACAGGATTTTTTCCGATTAGGATTTCCAAAGGAGAGATATTGTTATTAAATTTGCAATCCGGTCGTGTAACCGTTGTTGGGCAAAGCATAGAAAAATCTGAGGCAGAAAGAAGCCTCGGAAATGCTTTTCGTGTTGCAGGTTAATCGTTTGCAGGTAGAAAAAACGATAGAAATTCATAATATGACAAAGGGTTTGCAAAACCATGGAGGACTTGGCAAGGGAGCGAAGCTCGCAAGAAACGGAATGGGACGCAGGTCTCGTGCAGGATTTGACACGGGAAGTATTCGACAGGTACTTCTACGTGAAATATCCCCCTGCGTGGTGGCAGAAAGTTTTGCAGACCGGCAAACGATGCCTCGGAATGCAGAAGAATAAGCCCAACGAAGAGAACGGAAAGCCCCTCTTGAACAATGCCGAGTTGGGGCGTTTGAGCTATATACTGCACATGACAGCCGGAAATTTCAATAACGTCTTCGGCACAAGGATAAAACCCTCCAACATACCCTCCACGCCGAAAGGCTTCTGCAAACAAAGCGAGAACGAAGAACGAACGAATATTTACCGTCTTTGCACGGACATATTCGACCGGCATGACAGAGTGCTGTTCGTGCCGAAGATGACCCCCGAGGACATAAGGCGGGAATGGGACGCAAAAGAAATGGAAACCGAAAGACGTATAGAAGAGTATAAAGCAAAGATTGAAGCAGAGTGTCGCAGAAGACAGAAATACAGACAACAATACAGACAATATTTTAATAAACAGGACGACGAGGAAAAACCGAAACCCGACCTTTGATCTGAAAGAAAAGAGGGAAGAAAGCACAAAAAACGGGAGGTTGGAAACCTCCCGTGCCGAAAATAACCGTCCGTCGTCTATTGTTGCAGACCGTTGACCTCCAAATCGGCAAGTTCATACTTGCTTTTCGCCAGAGACTTCATGAAATCCGCAGAAGGATAGAAGCGGCAACGAGTGTGGCGAATGGTCTCTGCCGTTACGGCGTCCGCACTATCCACAGCCTTGGCTGAAATAGCCGGAATGAAGGAACCCAACAAGCCGAACTTCACAGCCTGACCCGAAAGCACATACTTGGAAACATGGATTTCCATCGCTTTCAGGCAAGCCAACACATCGGGATACGAAACCGTGGTCGATTCCGCAATGTCGCTTGCGATTTGGTCGATAAGCACGTCCTGACCTCTGAACAAACGGGCAAGGAACTTCTCACCCGGATTTCTGCCCACGCTGATGAGCCTTTTTACTTTTACATACTTGATAGCCATAGTACAATAAAATTTGAATTAAACAAAAACTTTAATTTGGAACTTCCAAGCGTTGCAACCTCTTTTCTTGTTTCCGAGAGCAAAATTACAACCATATTTCCCTGCTGCCAAATCCCTGAATGAAGTTGAACGAACTTGAATGAAGCGGACGAAAAACGACGAAACCCGAACAAAGAATACCCGCATTTTTCGCTCCATCGACACCCCATGAACCGCCGAAAGACAAAAACGAACCGCCCCTTCAAAAAATCCGTTCGGCAAACGAACCTCCTGAAACAGGCTCGAAAAAACTTCTTATATTCTTTTTTTTGTTTGTAATGATTTCTCGACTTTGTAAGGGTTGAAACTACATGGAATAAAAAAAGTATTGCGTAAATTTGCATGGGCGAAAATAAAGGTTTACCTTTGCAACGTGTAAATTCGGTAATATGAAATGAAGAGAACGATTTTATTTTTATCATGCTTTTGTCTGTTTGTTTTTATCGGCAGGCTGCAGGCTCAGGACATTCTTTTGAACAGCAGTAATCATAATACAACGAAATATATTTGTGGAGGTTATCTGTACGATAATTCCAAGACCGGTAATTATGCGGCAAATCAAGACCGTTGGATAACCATTTGTCCGCAGAATTCCATGGGTTATACGGGACGGATTTCCCTCACTTTCGAGGAGTTCGATATAGATATGTCGGATACGGTGTTTATTTATCAGGGAGAGAGTATCGCATCTCCCATAATGACAACCGCAAATAATATTCCTTTCTTTCAAGGAGGTGTGTTGCAAGGTCGGACTGTGATGCCGTCTCTTATGATGACTTCAGGTTGTTTGACGGTACGTTTGAAAACCAACGGTTCGAGGGAAGCTGCCGGCTTTAAGGCAAAGATAGAGTGCGTTTCCCTGTGCCAGTATCCCGAGGCTGCTTTGGATTCTGTGTTTTACAAGATTGACCAAGATGGAAACAGGGTAGCCTGTTCTTTGAGAGATGGTGCGGATACATTGGTTAATGAGGACGGCTCTGTTTCCATATCAAGATATAAGTCTGCGGATTTCTGCATGGGCGATTCCATTGTTTTGGTTGCCAAGCCTGTTTTTCCGGAAAATGACAATGTTTATCATCAAGAGTCGGCAGGTTGCGTTTATGAGTGGAATTTCGGAGACGGACAATCGCAAACGGTGAATTTCAATACGGAAGTGGGGCATAAGTGGAACGATTTGAGCGGATATGATTTGATGCTTGTCGTTGAAGATACTGCCAACGGCGGTTGCAGAAGCAGGAATACGATAGATACACGTATCCGTATGGCAGTAAATCCCATAAAGACGGTGCAGGACAATGCGATGTGTGCCGATTCTGAAACGAATTTTTCTGTCGGTTACTCGGAAAATAATGATATTCGTTTAGAGGAATTGAATTTTCACAGGGTTGCAAGGGAAAGGTATGAGAATACGGTGTTTATTCCTGACGGACCATATTGTCTTGATCTGAGTCCTACCGGTTGTTATAATTCTCCGGTTACTTTTACTCAGTTTACGCAAGGGGCAACGGTCGGTAGTGCGGATGATATACTATCCGTATGTATCAATATGGAACATACATATTTGGGAGACTTGGGTTTTACCATTATATGCCCTAACGGACAGAGTACGATATTGAAACATAATACTCACCAAGGTGGAGCAGATTTGGGCTTGGCAACAAGTGCTTCTACTTGTTCGAATATTTGCAGTCCTGATTGTAATCCGCCCGGGATAGGTTGGACGTATTGTTTCTCTAATCAATATTTAGACGGACAAAGAGGTGTCATCACAGGCTCAGGGATTTCACGTGTTGATTCCTCGAATACTGTTGCAATGACGGGGTATTTCCAAACGCCAAAGCAAAGAGCAACAAATTTTTCCAATGGTTGGGAAGAGGTGGATTTGACAGGTTTTCAAAGCTTGGTGGGTTGTCCGTTGAATGGAGAGTGGGTGATAAGGGTTTGTGATGATTGGGCAATAGACAATGGTTATGTGTTCTGGTGGGATTTGGAGTTGAGACAAAGTAATAATACAACGGAATGGAACTACGAAGTGCCGATTGATACGATGCTGTTTTCCATTCCTTCTTTCTGTACATGGCAATCGGATACTTCCTTTGTGATTGTGCCTCCGCAGGATAGCGTTGCGGATTTTATGGTGAACTTGGAAATCATTGATGAGTTCGGGTGTAGTTGGGATACGGTATCCATGTTGACGGTTATGCCTGTTTATAGTGATACTTTGAACGCTTCAATCTGCCCGGGTGAGACCTATTCTTTGAACGGGTTTAATGCAAGCCAAGCCGGAACTTATACACAGGAATTGCAGAGCGTTGACGGTTGCGACAGCGTTGTTGTGCTGGAATTAAGTATGTTTCCGACTTACAGGGATACTCTGCAAGCGTTTATATGCAGAGGAGAAACATATACATTGAACGGTTTCAATGCAAGTGAAGCCGGAACTTATACACAGGAATTGCAAAGCATAAATGGTTGCGACAGCGTGGTGGTTCTCGATTTGAATATTGCTCCTGTTTATCGTGATACCCTGCAAGTGGAAATATGCGATGGCGAGATATATGCTTTAAACGGTTTCAATGCAAGTGAGACAGGAACATACGTACAGGAGTTACAAAATATCGATGGTTGCGACAGCGTTGTGGTTCTCGAATTAAGTGTCAACTCTGTTTATAGTGATACTTTGAACGCTTCAATCTGCCCGGGTGAGACCTATTCTTTGAACGGGTTTAATGCAAGCCAAGCAGGAACTTATACACGGGAATTGCAAAGCGTCAGCGGTTGCGACAGTGTTGTCGTGCTTTCATTAAGTCTCAATTCTATCTATCGCGATACATTGCAAGCGGTTATTTGTCAAGGTGAGGAATATAATTTGAATGACTTCTCGGAGAACGAAGCCGGAATATATACACGGGAGTTGCAAAGCATAAATGGTTGCGACAGTGTGGTGGTTCTTGATTTGAGAACCAATCCGGTTTATTATGATACACTGCAAACGGAAATATGTTTTGGTGATATATATACTTCGAATGGCTTCAATGCAAGTGAGACAGGTGTTTATACGCAAGTATTACGGAGCATGGATAGTTGCGATAGCGTTGTTGTACTTTCCCTAACGGTCAATCCTGTTTATCATGATACCCTGCAAGCAGTTATTTGTGAGGGAGAGACTTACTCTTTGAACGGTTTCTCGGAAAATGAAGCAGGAACATACATTCAGGAGTTGCAAAGCGTCAGTGGGTGCGATAGTGTTGTCGTGCTTTCATTGAACGTCAATCCTATTTATCGTGATACTCTGCATGCGGCAATTTGTGAGGGAGAGACTTATTCTTTGAACGGCTTCAATGTCGGTGAAGCGGGATTTTATACACAGGAATTGCAAAGTATGCATGGTTGCGACAGTGTGGTGGTTCTCGATTTGAAATATAAAGGTCGTAATTATGAAGAACCCGCATTTGCAAGGATATGTGTCGGTGAACAATATGAGTTCGGAAACAGACTTTTAAGCGAAGCCGGTGCTTACACTTATGTTTTTCAAAGCGTAGATGGTTGCGACAGCGTGGTGACTTTGCAGTTGGAGGTTGCTCCGGAATATCATGATACTATATTGGCTACGATAAAAACAGGTGAGGTCTATGAGAGATACGGCTTTTTTGAATCCGAAGCAGGAAAATATGCTCAATATCTCAGTTCTCAATATGGCTGCGACAGTACAGTGGTGCTTAACCTCCGCATAGATGTGGACATAAATGTTTTCGTACCGAATTCGTTTACCCCGCAGCGTTCGCCTAATGATAAGTTTTGCATTTATTCCGAAGAGTCCTCGTTCGAGATAGATGAATTGGTAATATACAATCGCTACGGAGGTGTGGTATTTCAGTCTCACAAGACCGGAGAATGCTGGGACGGAACGTATAAAGGCGAAGTGGTTCCACAGGGTGTATATAAGTATCATCTCATTTACCACAACAAATTCTCACCAAAGAAGCAACATAGGAAAACCGGCTCGATTATGGTTTTCCGTTAGTTTTAATATGCATTCATTTTGTGAAATTCCGCCAAATGACCGGATAAAATTCTGCCGAATTGCCGAATGTTTCGCTTGATTGCTTTGTAATTCAGTAAAGTAGGGTGCTTTTGAAAAGATGTGCTGATTTCATGTTTCGGAGAACGTTTTTCGGTGCAGGTTGCGGGGGTGGGTGAGCATGTGCTTTTTTTGTGCGTAAAGGCTTCTTTTGTTTGAAGAAAACACTATCTTTGCACGAAAATATAATAAAGAGATATGGCACTGATTAAATCTATTTCGGGTTTCAGAGGTACGATAGGCGGTAGGGCTTCCGAAGGTTTGACACCTATCGATACGGTCAAATTCGTTTCCGCTTTTGCTGCTTTCATCAAGGAGTCGTACAAGAAGGACAAGATAACGATGGTTCTCGGCAGGGATGCGAGAATTTCGGGCGAGATGGTTTCGCATTTGGTTGTGGGTACTTTGATGGGTATGGGTGTCGATGTGATTGACACCGGATTATCCACCACTCCGACGGTGGAGATGGCTGTGACGGATAAGGGAGCCGATGCAGGAATTATTCTGACGGCAAGTCATAATCCTATGCAATGGAATGCTTTGAAGTTCCTTAACGCAAAGGGTGAGTTCATTTCGGCTTCGGAGGGTCGCAGAGTGTTGGAGCTTGCGGCCATGGAGGATTTCACCTTTGCGGAGGTGGAGAAGTTGGGCAGTCATACGGTGGATTCCACGACAATCGACCGACACATAGAAAAGGTTTTGGCATTGGATTTGGTCGATGTGGAGGCTATAAGGAATGCAAAGTTGAATGTGGCGTACGATGCCGTATGTTCGACGGGCGGATTGGTGTTGACCAAGTTGTTGAACGCCTTGGGAGTGCAGCAGGTGGTGGCTTTGAATGCGGAGCCTACGGGAAGGTTTCCTCACAATCCCGAACCGCTTCCTGAGAATATATCGCAGATTTGCGAGGAGGTGGTGAAGCAGGGTTGCGATGTGGGCTTTGTGGTCGATCCCGATGTGGACAGGTTGGCGATAGTGTGTGAAACGGGCAAGCCTTTCGTGGAGGAATACACCTTGGTGGCGGTGGCGGACTACGTGTTGGCACATACGCCGGGTGCAACGGTGTCGAACATGTCTTCGACCATGGCTTTAAGAGACATAACCGAAGCCAAAGGACAACAGTACTTTGCCTCCGCCGTCGGAGAGGTTAATGTGGTGGAGAAGATGAAGGAGAAGAATGCTGTGATAGGGGGAGAGGGCAACGGAGGTGTGATTTACCCCGCATTGCATTACGGAAGAGATGCCTTGGTGGGCATAGCCTTGTTTTTGAGCCACCTTGCCAAGAGCGGCAAGAGGTGTTCCGATTTGAGGGACGGCTATCCGGATTACGTCATATCGAAGAACAAAATGGAGCTTACACCCGAGATGAACGTCGATGACATACTTGCCAAGATGGCGGAGAAGTATGCCAACTATGATGTCAGCACGGTTGACGGCGTGAAGATAATCTTCGACAAGCAATGGGTACATTTGAGGAAGAGTAACACCGAGCCTATCATACGTATTTACTCCGAGAGCGATTCCCTGACTACGGCAGATCATTTGGCAAACGTGATAATGGAGGATATAACCAACATCATAAGAGAGAACCTCTGATGTAATTCCGAGACAGCATGTTCAAGAGCAGAAGAGAGGTCGTTTTCTTTGTCATTGTGGTGATTGCTGCCGTTTTCGCAATCTTTCCGAGGCTTGCCTCGCAACCTCTCAGGGAGTGGGACGAGAGCCGTCTGGCGGTTTCGGCATACGAGATGTATGAAAGCGGCAATTACTTGGTGAGTACGTTTGAATATAAGGCGGATTTGTGGAACACGAAGCCGCCTTTGCTCCTTTGGTTGCAAGCCCTCGGCATGAAGGTGTTCGGCGTAGGGCTTTTGGCTGTGCGTCTGCCGAGTGCGATGGCTCTGTTCCTTTCGTCTGTCGCCTTGTTCTGCTTTTTCGCAAAAGTGAAAAGACCGCTTGCCGGCTTTTATTCCGCAATGATATTGATTTGCAGCAAAGGCTTGCTGACGTACCACTTCGGCAGGAGCGGGGACTACGATAGTCTGATGACCTTGTTTTGCGTCCTCTACTGCGGTTTCTTCTATTTGTATCACCTCTTCGGCAGAAAGAGGGATTGGATTTTCTTTTCACTCTGCCTTTCCTTGGGAGTGTTGACGAAAGGCGTGCAAGCCATGATGCCCCTCGCCGGAATCGTGCTGTTCCTGCTGTGCAGGAGGGAATTGCTACGCTGTTTGCGACAACCGATAACCTACATCGGCATGGGTATCTTCTTGCTCCTTGTCGGCGGTTTCTACATAAGTCGGGAGCTTGCTTCGGGAGGCTATCTGCAAGCGGTATGGAATAACGAAATAGGGGGCAGGTTCTTCACCGTCATAGAGGAACATAATCAAAAAGCCTCTTACTATTTGGATATGTTGAGAGTGGAACAATTCTCTTATTTCTTTTGGCTTTTCCCGATTGCATTGATAACGAACTTCTTCACCAAGGAGAAAAACCTGCGGCAGGCAAACCTGTACTGCGGGCTTGTTGCAGTGGTGTATTTGGTCATCATCTCCGTTGCAAAGACCAAGTTGGAATGGTATTCTCTGCCCGCAATTCCGGCTTTGGCTGCGGTAATCGGTCTGTGCTTCGAAAGGCTGCACCTGATTGCCGAACGAAAGATTTCCGAAAAGGCAAAGAACAGAGTTCTTTTCTCCTCCCTGTGCTTCATGGGGGCGGCGGTCGTTTTCTGCTTCCCTTACTCGCAGATTGTCCGACAAAACATCGAGTGCGAAGTAACGAACAAATACCTGAAAGAGGATAATGCCCGCGTGGATCTCATGAGAAGGGTAGCGGAGAGAAGAACCAACATGTCGTACAAGGAGATATGCTGTTTGAAAAACGAGAAAAGACAGTTGTATGTCTTTTACTATTACCTCATGGAGCGAAGCGGAGTCCGCTTGAACGAAAAGGATTTGTCGGAATTGCAGGAGGGGGACTATGTTCAAGTGAACGATTGGGGCAATGAGGAAAAGATATTGCAAAACTATTTTGTGGAGGAGACAGATGCCACCCCCTCAAGTCATATATATTATATAAAATCCTTAAAACCGAAAGAGAATGAAAATATCGGCAATCATACCGAGCTATAACGAGCAGGAGAACGTCGGATTGATGTACGAAAGAATGTCGAAGGTTCTTTCCAAGATAAGCGACGACTATGAGATTATATACGTCAACGATTCCAGCAGGGACGAGACGCTCCTTCGCATAAAGGCATTGGCGGATAAGGACAAGCATGTGAAGTATGTGAGCTTCTCACGTAACTTCGGACATCAGATTGCGGTGAGTGCCGGCTTGGACGTATGCCGAGGCGATGCGGTGGTGATAATCGACGGCGACTTGCAGGACCCGCCTGAACTCATAGAGCAGATGTACGAGAAGTACAATGAGGGTTACAAGGTCGTTTATGCGAGAAGAACCTCGCGAGATGGCGAAACATGGTTCAAGAAGTTCACAGCCAAGATGTTCTACCGTATTCTGGCTTCCATGACCAGCATAGACATACCCGTGGATGTGGGAGACTTCCGCCTGATAGACAAAGTCATAGTGAAGCACCTGCGGAACATGCCGGAGAAGTCCAAGTACATCCGCGGACAAATATCATGGATAGGATACAAACAGACCTTTGTCGATTACCATAGGGACGCCCGCATATACGGCACGACGAATTACCCGCTCAAAAAGATGCTTCGCTTTGCCCTCGACGGCATAACGGCATTTTCGGACAAGCCCTTGAAGATAGCTTCGAGCATAGGCATCTTCTCGGCAATCGTTTCCCTTCTTGCTCTCATCTATGCCCTTGTGGCACACTTCTGTTTCAATAACACCATCACCGGTTGGACCTCGCTCATATTGAGCGTGTTGTTCATAGGCGGCGTGCAACTCATAACCATAGGCATAATAGGGGAGTACATAGCCAGAATAAACAACGATGTCCGCAACCGACCTCTTTACATCGTTGAAGAAAGCAATGCGGAAGCACAACCGAAGGAAGAAGAAAACAAGAAATAAATCATGAATAAAATAAGAATATGAAAGTGAAAGACAAAGAAAAGTATTACAAGGTGTCTTACTACTGCACATTGGTGATGTTATTGCTTGCATTGGGTTACATAGCCTTTCTCTTTTACAGCAGAAACGTGCTGACGGACGCAATAATAGAGTGTGGATACGAACACAAATGTGTAAAGGGTAGCTTTTTCAGCGGTTATGAGTGCATCGATTGCAACAGCGAGGAGGCACAATAAACCTAACGCATAAGAAAAAGCAATGAAGTAAAGACGGATTGGAACAATCCGAAAAACAGATGAATAGCACGAGCCTGTGAATGAAATACTTCGCAGGCTCGCTTCTTTTTGCATGCCGTTAAGCAAATTTACAGCCCTGAGAGCCTGCAGGAGAGATAAGCTTCTCAATATTTGTCCGACCATTGAAAACTTGCATGTCGCAAAAGATTTCACGAAACGCCGTAGCAGGAAAATAAAACACCGAAAGAATTTTCTCTTTCGTCCTTTCGCTATCGGCAGACAGACTTCGCAAAGATTTCTCTTTCTCATCTCTGTCCGAAAAAGTTCGTTCGGCAGGGAAGAATATTAAAAACGTAAGGTTTTTTCGTATGTCAGATATATTTTCTACCTTTGCGAAAACATTATATTGATATTTAGATATTTCAGCATTATGAGTAATCGAAAGAAAGTAATGTCCTACTTATCGACAATAGTATTTATTCTCGGTACGATAGGTTTGATTTGGACTTGCAGCAATAGGCAGAATAAGAAGAAGGCGAGAGAAGTTTCTTATCCGCAAACAGATATAGTCGAAGATAAGGAGAGTTTGTATGATTCGGTTGTCCATTATACAAAAGACAGCGTCGTATTCTTCAAAGATGGCAGGATTGTAGGTTTTTCCTCTCCGAATGATTAAGTCTGAACGGGGAGGCTTCTTTTGTTTGCTCCAAGTTTTTTCTCTTTTTCATAAGAGTTCAGCGGGAGCAGCTGTTTGTAAACTTTGGCAGGCGGATTGCAGGGTAGGGGAAGCCGGAGCCGGAAAACAAAAAAGGCAAGTTCCGAAGAATTTGCCTTTGTGACCACGGCAGGATTCAAACCTGCAACCTCCTGAGCCGTAATCAGGGACTCTATTCAGTTAAGCTACGTGGCCGTTGTTGTTTGCGATTGCAAAGGTACGACTTTTTCACTAATGTGCAAGGCTTTGTACGCTTTTTTTTCGCATGTTTCGTTCTTTTGATTGCAAACGGCTGATTTCCCGTAGGGAAAAACGTCATGTCGAACGGGGCGTTCGCTCAGATGTCTCTGACTTCGGCTTTTATTTTCTGCCAGCGTTCTGCGTCCATTGCGGTTCCCATCACTTCAACGACGTTGCCTGCCAGAATGCTGCCCGTTTTGCCGCATTGCAAAGGGTCTTTGCCTTGGCACAGGGCGGTGAGAAATCCGCCTGCATACATGTCGCCCGCTCCCGTGGTGTCTATCTTGTTGCGTTTGCTTTCGCATATTCGGAAGGTTTCGCCACGGTGTTTTATCAATGAGCCTTTGGCTCCGATTTTCACGACTGCCGTGTCGGCGTATCCTGCTATTTCTTCGAGGGCTTCTTCGGTCTCCTTGCCTGTGAAGGCCTTGGCTTCTTCTTCGTTTGCGAAGATGATGGAAATGCCTCGGCATGCTTCTTTGAGGAATTGCAGGTTCTCTTCAACGACGTTGTAGGAGGCGAGGTCTATGCTTATCTTGCATTGTGCCTGACGACCTGCCTGCATTATCTTGCGGAAAAGCGGACGGTTGCTTATCAGGTAGCCTTCTATGTGCAGGTAATCGTATCCGGCGAAGAGGCTTTCGTCTATGTTTTTATCCGAAAGGGTGAGGGCGGCTCCGAGGTTGGTGGCGAAGGTGCGTTCTCCGTCGGGGCTGACAAGGGCAAGTGCAAGTCCGGTTTGGCTGTCCGCTGTGCGGAATATGCGTGGGGTGATATTGTTCTGCTTCATGCCGTCGATGTAGAACGTTCCCAATTCGTCTTCTCCGACCATTCCGACGTATGCCGTGGGCGTTCCCATGTTGGCTGTGCCGATTGCGGTGTTGGCTGCCGAGCCTCCGGTGGTTCGGCGGCTTTGAAGGTGTTGCGTTTTCTCCTGCAAGCGCAGGCTTTCTTTCGCATCTATAAGTTGCATGCTGCCTTTGGGAAGGTTCTCCTCTCGCAAGAGTTCGTCGTTTTCCAAAAGGCATACCTTATCGACCAAGGCATTGCCTATACATATTACTTTCTTTTGCATTGTTTCTGTGTTGTTGTTCGGGTTATCTTTCTTTCGTATCGTGCTTGCGGCTTATTCTTCTTCGGTTTGGAAGAAGCTGAAATTCACTTTGCCGTAATGTCTTTGCTCGATGAAGAAAGGGTTGGTGTCGAATTTGTGTTGGGCACTGTGTTCCAAGATGAACAAGCCGCCGGGTTTGAGAAAGGCGGGCAGAACAAGTTCCGGTATGAGGTCGAATTGCTTCAACTCATACGGAGGGTCCGCAAAGACGACTCCGAAGCGTTGTTTGCTCCTGCCCAAGAAGTTGAAGACGTCCATTCTCAGAGGAAAGAGGTTGTTCACGCCGAATTTCTCTGCCGTTTGTCGCTGAAAGTCCACGCATTTGGGGTTTTGGTCTATGGCGGTTACCTGTCTTGCTCCGCGGGATATGAATTCGAAGCTGACGGCTCCCGTGCCGCTGAACAAATCCAAGACATCGACTTCTTCGAATTCCACTCTGTTGCGAAGAATGTTGAAGAGGGCTTCTCTTGCCATGTCCGTGGTCGGACGTACGGGCAGATTGGTCGGCGGGTAGAGGCGTCTGCCTCTGAGGTCTCCTGCTATTATTCTCATTCTTATGCTATAACCAAGAAATAGTTTTGCAGGTTGACTTCATCGAACTCCATGCCTGCTTTTATGTTCTCCATAGGGTTGGCATAGGAGACGTCTTTGACGTAGCGTCTGAGCATTTGCAATTCTTCTCTTTCGTAATCATCGCCGGTCAAAAGGAGCTTCACTGCCTCGGTGTCCACTTCGGTTTGCTGCAAGATGAACAAGAGGTTGTAAATCAAGTCTGTCGTTGTATCGCAGATGATGGTGTTGCTCATCGTGAAGCTGTTGCCTTTGAATAATGCCAAATCGAAACTCTTTCCTCTCTTGTTAAGAATGAGGGTGTTTTGCGAGAATTTGGATATGTCGTAGGCATATTCAGCCAAGACCTGATGTTGCGAACAGAATTCGGCATTGTTCATCAGTATCTTCACTCCGCTGTATGTGTGTATGGGGTATGCGAATATGCTGACGGCATCCAATTTTTCGCTTACGTCGGAAAGAACGGTCTCGTTTTCGTGAAGCGTAATCGTTGCTTTGAGATAGTCCTTGTTTTTCGCCTTGTCGTATAGTTTATACGGTATCCAGACGTTTTTACCCGTTTGGCAGATTACTTTGAGTTTTGCAAAGCGGAACATCTTCACCCCGATCGAGGAGAAGCATTCCCTTACCGTGTTCATCACTACCGGTATCGTTCCTGACAAATCGCAGTCGAAGTGTCCCACAGCCATGAGTTTGCAGCTGCCTTCTTCGATCAGCGAAAAAGAAAATCCATTTGCTTGCAGGCAAATGGACAATCTTGTTTGCGAGGAAACAACATCGGAATCAACCTTATGCAGTTGTGTCAGATTATATGTTCCCATTATTTCTGTTTGTTTATTCCCAGTTTCCGTCGGTTATAGGTTGATCCAAGTCTCCGACCTTCCAACCGGCGTATTTGTTCTTATCTTCCAATTCGGCTTTGCGGTTTATCACGTCTTGTTTGTCCATGCCGAAGGTGTATGTCTCTATCGGTGCGTTGACCAAGAATACGGATACTTCTATACCGCTTTTGGTTATCTTCTTCGCTTCGATGTTGAATTCCACTTTTCCGTTCTCGGAATAAGGTATGTATCTCAACTCTGCCAATTTCTCCTTAGGTGTAATCAACTTCTTCTCACTGTACAATTTCACGGTAGGGTTGACGTAGCTTGTGTCTCTCTTCAAAATTCCCTGCTTCAATGCTTCCGCTTCCGTCATGTCATCGGGAACGGTACCGAATTTCTGAACCAAAGGAACTTCGCCGTTTTCCATGAAAGCCATGAGGCTGTCGAAGTTTCCGCAGAACTCACCCTTTGCAGACTTGTAAGTCTCTTCGATTACGCGGATGTCTTTCAATTTGACGATTACTTCACTCGAACGTTTGTCGTACTCGCTGTCGAATTTGACAGGGTGCATTATGCAGTTATACAGAACGATTGCCAATACTATGACACCTGCTCCGAGAACGACCGAAATAATTGTATTTCTTACTTTCATTGCTGTTGGTTGTTTTTATGTTACTCTGTTGTACTCTGTTTTTTGACCTTGCAAAGGTAGTTGTTTTGTTTGAATTTGCAATATCCTTTCGCCTTTTTTTATCCATTTTGTTCTACGTGGCTGACTTGCACATCGAGTTCTTCGTCTTTTTGAAGCTCCGTTGCAAGCCGTTGTGCCATGTAAACGCTTCTGTGCCTGCCTCCTGTGCAACCGAAATATACACTGAGGTTGGTGAAGCGTCTTTGCTTGTATCGGCGTATGCTTTGCATGACCAAGGATTTCGCTGCGGCGTAAAATTCCTCCGCTTCGGGTTCTTTTTCCAAGAATGCGATGACTTCGGCATCTTTTCCGGTCATTTGCTTGTATCGTTCGTAACGTCCCGGGTTCGGCAGGCAACGGCAGTCGAAGATATAGCCTCCTCCGTTGCCGCTTATGTCGTGAGGATAGCCTTTCTTGTAGGAAAAACTCTTTATGGCTATGGTCAGTTTGTATGTATCTTTGCCGAGTTGTCGCAGTTTCTCGTTGCAAACCATTCGGTCGAAAATCCTGTCGAGGCATGGCAGGTTCGGTTTCAGGCGTTTGGCGTTTTGCAGACGTGAGAGGTTGTCGAGGGCAAAGGGAATGCTTTGAAGAAAGTGCGTCTTTTGCTGAAACCAACCTCTGTAACCGTATGAGCCTGTTGCCTGCATAATCCGTGTATATACGTAGGCGTAGAACCTGTCTATGAACTCTTGTTCATCGACGGGAATGAGTTTTTTCAACTCCTCCATGTATGTTTGCAGCAACTCCTTTCGCAGTTCTTCGCTCAAATCCGCCTTTGCGTCGTAGAGCAATGAAGCCAAGTCGTATTGCAACGCACCCTGCCTTGCTCCCTGAAAGTCGATGAAGAAGATTTCTCCATCTTTGAGCATTATGTTGCGGGATTGGAAGTCTCTGTAAAGGAAAAACGAGGTGTCCGTATTCAAGAGGTAGTGCGTCAAGGTGTCGAAGTCCCTTTCCAATTCGTCTTCCGAGAACGGTATGTCGGCGAGTTTGAGGAAATAATACTTGAAATAGTTCAAATCCCATCGGATACTTTGGGCATCGAAGCGTTTTCGGGGATAGGCATTCGTGTAATCGAAGCCCTTTGTCGCCGTAATCTGTAAGCGGGGCAGTTCACGGACAATCCTTTTATATGTTTGTCTGATTTCCTCGGGGCTTGCGGTCTTGATGAAGTCGAACAAGGTGCGGTCGCCCAAGTCCTCCTGCAAGTAAATCCCGTGCTTCAAGTCCTCTGCCATTATTTCCGGAACATTCACGCCCCTTTGCCGCAACTGTTTGGCAAAATCCACGAAAGCCCTGTTCTCTTTCTCGTCCGCATTATAAGCAGCCACGACGGTGTGCTTTGCGTTGCCGACCCTGTAATACGTCCTCGAAGAGCCGTGCGGGGCAACGGGGGTGAAGCAATCGGGCATTTCGCCGTATGTCTTACGGAACAATTCCGCTATTTCTTCTTTCATCTTTCAAACATTTCGCTATCATGAAATCGAGAGGGGTGGTCAACTTTATGTTCTCCCGTTTCCCTTCGCACAAACTCACGCTCACGCCCATGTTCTCCACCAACGAAGCATCGTCCGTGAACTTGGGGTTGTATGCTTGGCTGTATGCTTTCTTCAAAAGAGCCGCATCGAAGCATTGAGGCGTTTGAACGAGTTTCACTTTCGCACGCTCCAAAGGTTTGTTTTCGTATCTGACCGAGTCCGTGCAGTCTATGCACGTTACCGCAGCACCGCTTGCCACAGCCGCCTCGAAACAACGGTCGAATATCTCTTTATCGACGAACGGTCGAACGCCGTCATGAATTGCCACAAGGGCGTTTCCGTCTTTTCTTTCTTCGATTGCGTTCACCGCTTCCCTGACGGAGAAAAACCTCTCGCTGCCGCCCTTGACCAATTCGTGTTCTATGTCGCAGGAGTACTCCCTGCACAACGACCTCCACAAGTCGAACCGTCCCTCGGGGAGAACCACAATCAAACTCGCTTCGGGTACTGCCTCGTGAACGGCTTTCAAGGTTTCCAAAAGCACTACGCTGTTTCCCAAAGGGAGGAACTGCTTCTCCTTGGCGGCGTGCATTCTTCTGCCGCTGCCGCCTGCAACGATTATGACGTACTTCTTATATGATGAGCATTGCATCACCGTAAGTCAGGAACTTGTATTTCTTCTCTATCGCATATTTGTATGCCTTCATCGTAAGCTCGTAACCACCGAATGCGGCAGCCATCATGAGCATGGAGGACAATGGTGCATGGAAGTTGGTAATCATTGCATCCGCTATTGCGAAGTCGTATGGCGGGAAGATGAACTTGTTCGTCCAACCGTCGTAAACCTTCACTTTGTGCGAGATTATGGCGGCGGATTCGACCGCTTTCATGGAAGTCGTTCCCACGGTGCAGACTTTTCTGCCCTCCGCCTTGGCTTTGTTTATAAGTTCGGCGTTTTCTTCCGTGATAATCATCTGCTCGGAAGCCATCTTATGCTTTGTCAAATCCTCGACTTCTATCTGGCTGAAGTTGCCCAATCCGCTGTGAAGGGTGATGTAAGCCGACTCCACGCCCTTTATTTCCATCTTCTTTATGACCTCTCTTGAAAAATGGAAACCTGCCGTAGGGGCAACCACGGCTCCCTCATGCTTTGCGTAGATTGTCTGATACCTGTAATCGTCCTCCGGAGATAAATCACGCATACGCAACAAGCTGTCGGGTAGGGGAGTGTGTCCCAATTTCTTCAAGATGGCATGAAACTCCTCATTCGTTCCGTCGAACAGAAACCTGAGTGTTCTTCCTCTCGAAGTGGTGTTGTCGATTACCTCTGCCACCAACTCATCGTTCTCTCCGAAGTACAATTTGTTGCCTATACGTATCTTTCTTGCCGGATCGACCAGAATATCCCAAAGACGGGTGTTCTCGTTAATCTCTCTCAACAGGAAGACCTCAATCTTTGCATTGGTCTTCTCCTTGGTTCCGTATAAACGTGCGGGAAACACTTTCGTGTCATTGAAGACGAACAAATCGCCCTCATCGAAGTAATCCAACACATCTTTGAAAATCCTGTCTTCGAACTCACCCGTATCCCTGTGAACGACCAACAACTTGGATTCGTCCCTTTGTTTGGAAGGGTGTTGGGCAATAAGCTCCGTCGGTAAAGTGTACTTAAACTGTGAAAGTTTCATATCGTGATTTCTCTTTTATTCAATACTCATACGTCTGCCGCAATGAAAAAGTTACATGCTTCCGAATGAAAGCCCGCTTCGCCGATTCCTCTTCCCGAACCGCTGTCCGGAAGCAATCGGATACACATTCCTGCCTCCTCGTCGGCAAACTTCTTCTCTCGAAAACAAGAATGCGATTTCGCAAAAGAAAGGAGAAAGGCAGCAATGCCGCCTGTTCTCCCCAAACTAAAAAGAAAATAATGGTATCAACCTCTGAACAAATTATCCTTACCTATCGAGCCGACAAGCATATCGTAATACTCCTGACTCTTGACGTAGGACAATTTGTCCGATACGATCTGCAATTTCTGCTTTATCTCCTCCTGCTTTTCCTCCGTAAGGTTTTCTCCCTTTTTCAAGAACTCTATCAAGTACTTCTGGTGTCTCTGCCACAAGGCTATGTCGTTCACGTGCTTGTTCCTCAATCTCTCCTGATACCAATCGCTGTTCATCACGCTCTCTCTTGTGAACATGTTGCGGAACTGCTCGGACAACAAAGTCATACCCTTGTACTCTCCCTTGACCATTATATACAGCAAAGCCTTCAACGGTTCTATCGCAGCCTCCACGCTTCCGTCGTTGAAGTACATTTGAGCTACCCTCTTCTGATTTTCGACAATGTTGTTCACACCATCGACATACTCGTCCATGCTCTGCAACTCCGGTTTCAACATCTCGTCGGTGAACACCACATTAGGGTTCTCGAACACTCTTCCGAAGAAATTGATGACGAACTTGCTCGTTATCCTGTATCCGAGGATGGAAGCTCTCACCGTCTGACCCTCGTAGGAGAAGTCCTCAATCTTTTCCAAGTATCCGTTTGCAATCATGAACTTCGGCGATCTTTCCTCCGGTGTGAGCCTTGCCCACAACTCCGGTATCAACAGGCTCAAATCATGGTCTATCCTGTATTTGCTTCCTATGTATCCCGCAGGCGTGGTGAAGCCGTCGTAACCCGTGAGAATGAACGACACCAAAGCATTGTTCAAATCCGTTACCGAGCAAAGAGCATTGAACGGTCCCTTGGTCAAAGCACCCTCCGAGCCGGCACCAGTAGTCGAAGGACTCTTGCCGGTAAGCGAACAGATGAAATCCATGAACAATTCCGGCAATTCCTGATAGTGGATAGGGTTGTAAACCGCCAACGGACGTATTCCCTCTTCCTTTCTGTTGTTTCTTCTGCCCGGAAGCACCGAATTGACCGGTATGTAAAGAGGGTCGTTCGGCTTCAATTTCCTTGCAAGCCTTATTCCAACCTCCGCAATGTACTTCTCCTCCGGTTTGATAAGGTCGTTACGCGTTTGAAGGTAACGAACATTCTTGGACGGTTTGCCGTTCACCAACCTCGGATTGGCAGAGGAAACGAAATACTTGCTGTCCCTCTTCTCGGCTTCCTCCCTTATCAAATCCTTCATAGGCTTTGTAAACCTGTCGAAGTTTATCACGTCTTCCATCATCTCTTCCGCATCATCGGCAGTCAAAGGCTCGAAGTTGGAGATGAAGGTGTTCGGCGTGGCAAGGTCAGCCTCCGCCTTCTTATCGTAACCTCTGATGATGGCATCGTCCGGACGCTGGAAAAATCTGTACTCGCAGTTCTCCACCAACTTCACGCTCTTCCTGTCGGCAGCCTTTCCGAGGTTGCTCAACAGCGAAGTGGAGACCACGGTCGAAGCCGTGATGTCGTCCTCCATCTGAACCTTGTCCGAATGCACGAAGTCCTGACGCAACTTGAACGTTCTCCACGTTCCGTCCTCCGCAAAACCCACCCTCAAATAGCGGGCGAAAATCTTCTTGTCCCCGAACTTCAACTCGTTTCCCGGAATACCGTTGAGAATATCCACACCGAAGTGCTTCTTCCACTCGTTGCCCCATTCCTCCTTGTAGAAACGTTTAACGATGAAAGCGATACCTTTCACGTATTGCGGCAAACTCATCAACCACTCGTTGTACTCGTCCGTGTATTCCTCGCAAGGGGTCAGCAACTTGATGACCGAACCCATCGAACGCCTCGAATTCAAAAAGCCCCTGCTGTAAGGGATAGGCTCTTCCAAGGATTTGTACCTCTTGGAGTAGTCATGGTTTATTATTTCCTCGACCCTTGCGAAATCCTTCTCGAAATCCCTCACGAAGAAAGGACCTCCGAAGATGGCATCGGCAATCGACTTGGAAATCTCGCTCTTTCCTCCGCCGCTCACCGTGCAAGGCTTGTGGCAGAACAAACCGTCGCCCACAATCTCCACCAAACGATAATTCAAAGCCCCCGAATAAGCCTCCATTCTGAACTTGCTTCCGTTCGGAAGAATGTAAATCTTGTTCGGCAACAACTTCAATTCATGCTCACCCGTTGCATTCTTCCATTTAATCTCCTGCGTAGGCACGTTGAACGCCGTGTTCTCCGGCAAATAATACACATGAGGGAAGTTCTTGTCCACTCCGTAGCCCTCTTCCTTGAAGTCGATGAACGCTCCGCAGTTCTTCTTCACCTCCGCAAACGTATTCTTCACCTTCAACGGATTGGCGAAGTAAGTATCCCCCTGATTGTATCCCGGGAATACCAAAGCACCTCCTGCATGCTCCTCCTCGGCAGAACCGTACATGTTTGCCGAGTAGCTCATCATCGTCTTCACCTCCTTCTTGGAGTAGCCGAAATAATTATCCGCAATCACGGTTGCTATGATACCGTCCTGCGTTCTTATGCAAAGTTTGAACGACTGACCGTCGTTGTACAACTCATCTTCCTTCTCCCAGCACATGCCGTCCCTCTTCTGTCTCTCCGTGGCATCGGCTATGTTCGGCAAACCGCATTCCTTCTTCGTCAGCTTCGTCAACTGCGGTGCAAGAATGATACAGCCCGTATGACCCGTCCAATGCTCCACATCCAAAGCCGAATCGTTGCTTATATGGTAAGGACTGCCCCCGTTTCCGAAGATACTCTCCACGAAGTCGAGGTTGCACACCAACGAACCCGGCACGAAGAACCTTATCTCCATGTTCTTCTCCTCCGTTATGCCCTCCACCTTTGGACAAATCACAGGCTTCAACAGCAAGGAAACGAACAAACGGATACCCTTCTCGAATTGCGACGAGAAAGGAACCTCCAAGATGTCTCCCGTCTCGGCGAACGCCCTGTGGAAGATATACTTCGCCACAGCCAACGGCACCGCTTTCTTATCGTCCGGAATAGGCAGACCACCCTCCGCAATATGAAACACACCCTTCGTCGTCCTGCGGTCGTTCTTCGGGTTGTGCAGCACGCCCTGCTTCACCCTGTAAGACCTCACGTACTCCGACACATACTCCTCCTTGCCCTTCGGCAGCGACAACTCCCTCGCTATGCCGTACGAATCCAGCGTGAACGTCCTCAAAGGGATTTTGATGTCCTCCACACCCTTCACGGAAGCGAAGTAACTGTCGAAAAAGTTCTGTATTCTTGCGTCGGCAGGGCAGAGGTGATTGCTGTAAAGCATCTCCCTCTCCTTGTAGTTGGACAACAAGCCCTTCAAACACTTCATGAAGTTGCGTTGCTCCATCGTCATGCCCTCCGTACTCATCTCCACACCCAACGCAGCAAGCCGCAGACCGATGTACTGGTGGATATACTCCTTGTTTTGAACCAATTTATCCTGAGGAATAACTCCCAGCCTTTCGTTTATGTTCTCCATATAATATGCGATTTTAATCTCTAACGGCAAAGTCGGCAAAAAGTTGCATTCCCCTCGGCATAAAATTCCCCGCATTCGAGAGAGCATCGTAAATCACGACACAATCCGAACATTGTAAAAAACGAAGCGTCCGAACTTCAATCCGCCCGGACGCTTCGTTTGAGAAGTGATGCGTTTGCAACCGATGTGCTATCGTATCACAATCTTAGAGGACTGCATGCCGCTTGTGCTTTGCACCCTGAGAACGTATGCACCTGCCTCCAAATCATTCAATGTGAAGTTTCTCTTTGTCGTCTCGTACATCTTTTGACCCAAGGTGTTGAACACCTCAGTGCGAACCATCTCGCCGCCCTCTATGATGATGTTGCGGTTGATGCTCGATACTTTCGGCTTCTCCGTTGCGGCAATCTCGTCGAGCGATACATTGTTTTTGTTAATCAAGAGCTTGAAACGCTCCGCATTCTCGCCGCTTGCAATGTTCGTCGTATAGATGTCGCCTTGGTTCATCGGCGTTTCCGTCTCCCCGTCCTTTAACACGAGCGAATAACCCTCCGGCACATTGTCCGCTGCAATCTCCACACTTCTCGCCTCCGAGGAACGTATATTCATCGTCGCAGCGTATGAAGCCTCGTTCACCTCCTCCTTGCAGAGGTTCACGCCGTTGCACACAAGGTAAGGCTCTGCCACGGTGCCGTTGCCGAACAGCTTGTTCGCATCGAAGATGTCGTAACCCGCCATCGCCGCATCTGCACATAATAAGTGCCGTTCGGTCGCTCCGAAAGCTCGTTCCGTCGGCTTGAAAAAGCCTTCCATCTCTGACTTTTCACGAAAAACAGCCGTTTCTATCCCTGACTTTTTACGAAAAATGCCCGTTTCGATGTCTGACTTTTCACGGAAAAGGTGTATCTTTGCGGGCAAAAAGGGTGTTAATCGGGTGGTTATGTATTATTCGAGGGATATAGACGGGTATTTGCGGCAGTGGAAGGACGATAAGAGCCATAAGCCTCTTTTGCTTCGCGGGGCGAGGCAGGTCGGAAAGTCTTCTGCCATTCGCCATTTGGGCAAGGAGTTCAAGTATTTTTTGGAGGTGAATTTCGAAAGGGACAGGGACGTGGTTTCCGTGTTCTCCGGTAATTTGAAGCCGCAGGATATTGCTTTGCGTCTTTCGGCTTTTTACGGTGTGCCGGTCATTGCGGGCGAGACCTTGCTTTTCTTTGATGAAATTCAGGCCTGTCCGGAGGCTTTGCACAGTCTTTGGTTTTTTTATGAGGATTACAGGGAGCTGCATGTGGCTGCGGCAGGTTCTTTGCTTGAATTTGCGTTGAAGAAGATGAGTTCTTTCGGTGTGGGAAGAGTGCGTTCGCTGTTTATGTATCCCATGTCTTTCGATGAGTTTCTTGAAGCGACCGGCAGGAAAGCGTGGTTGGAGGAAAAACGAAAGGCTTCTCCGGACAGTCCGGTGTTTGAGGCATTGCATGGAAAGCTTGTGGAGAGTTTCCGTAATTATCTTATGGTTGGCGGAATGCCGGAGGCGGTGAGCAGATGGGCGGAAACGGGTGATTATTTGAAGTGCCGGCAGGTGCAGGACGATATAATGTCTTCTTATGAGGACGATTTCTCGAAGTATGAGGCAAGAGTGGAACCTGTCTTGCTGCGTCATGTACTTCGCAGTGTGGCTTCTCAGGTGGGAGGTAAGTTCGTTTACAGTAACGTGCAGGGGAATTATCGCAGCGAGAAGGTGAAGAAAGCGTTGGATTTGTTGAAAGATGCGGGTTTGATAAAGGCTGTCATTCATACTGCGGCGAATGGTTTGCCACTCGGTGCGGAGACGAATGATAAGTTCGTGAAGTATCTTTTCTTGGACAGCGGTTTGTTATTGCGATTGTTGGGATTGGAGGATACGGGCGAGCAATCCGAATTGTCGAAGTTGCTTCTTGTCGGCACTGCTTCCGATTTGGTGAACAAGGGGCATGTGACGGAAATGGTGGCAGGCTTGGAACTTTTGAAATACAGCTCTCCCACTCAAAGGCATGACCTTTACTATTGGCAGAATTTGTCTCGCGGTTCGCAAGCAGAGGTGGATTATGTCATAGTGAAGGATACGAAAGTGGTGCCTTTGGAAGTCAAGGCCGGTACATCTGGTTCCATGAAAAGCATGTACCGTTTCATGGAGGAGAAGGGGCTTGATTATGGTATCAGAACATCGCTTGAAAACTTCGGAAAGTTGGAAAGAGCGGATATTATACCATTGTACGCTTTGTCCTCCTTGTTCGGATAGAAGTCGATACATTTCTGCAACGCTGCATGAGGGTTTGTCGCATGGCGTGCGACTGTTTCTTCGGTTTATACTCTGTCGAAGAGTTGTTGCATGTTTATGCCGGTGCAGCAGGCGAAAGTTCCGGTTTTGCATTTCTTCGCTCCGTGCAGTCCGCAGGGCTTGCAGGCGGGACGTGGTTCGGCTTCGATGACAAGGCTGTCGCTGCTCAAAGGACCGAAACCGAAATCCGGAGTGGTGGAACAGAACACCGCCGTCACGGGTGCATCGACTGCCGAGCAGAGGTGCAGAGGTGCTGAGTCGCAAACGAAGTTCATCTTCGCTCCCTGCATGAGTGCCGCACTCTCCAAGAGGGACAATTCTCCGCAAAGGCTTTCCGCATTCTTGTTTCCGCTAAGGCGTATGATGTCTCCGCATTGCGTCGCATTCTCCCTGCTGCCGAGCAGGAACACCTTGGCTTCCGCCTTGTGCTTTGCCATGAAGGAAAGCAGTTCGACCCACTTTTCCTTGCTCATCGTCTTGGTTTCCCAAAGTGAACAGGGCGAAAGGGTGTAATACTCCTTTGCCTGCATGCGGAGATGTGCCGTTTTCCCGAAGTCCTTCGCCGAAGGGTAGAGGCGTGGCTTGGGGGCGCGTTCGCACCATATACCGGAGAGCAACGAAATGTTGCGGTCGATTTCATGAACGCCTTTCTCGATTCTGTGCGGCTTGGCTTCGGTGAAGAGAAAGGAAAGAGGGTTTTTGTCGAAACCTATCCTGTGTTTCGCACCCGAGAGAACGCACATCAGTCCTGCCGAGAAGAAACGCTGAACGCAGAGAACGACATCATAATGCTGCTCCCTTATGCCGCAGATGATTTGAAACAGATTGCGGTATTTGCCGTTCTTCTTGTTCCAAACCCATATATCCCGTACGTAGGGGTGATTGGCGAAGAGTTGTTCGTTGGGTGATTTCACCACAAGGTCGATTGCCGCATTCGGAAACTTGTCATGCAGTTTCTCCATCAGTGAAGTAAGCAGTATAACGTCCCCGATGGAGGCTGTTTGTATGAGTAGAATTTTCTCCATTATGCAAAAAAAACCGTTCCTTGGGCATAACCCTCGGAACGGAAGTAGTATTATGAAAATCTATTATCCTTATTCTACTATAAGGTTCCAATGGTGTACGTCCTCAAGCTCACCTTCCTGAATACCCTTCAACTGTTTGTACAATTTCGTGCATACAGGACCCGGCTCCGTGCCGTAATCGTAAGTCTTGCCCGTACCTCTATCGACAATCTTTCCGATAGGAGAAACCACTGCCGCAGTTCCGCAGGCTGCCACTTCCTCGAATTCAGGCAACTCGGTAACAGGGATATGACGTTGCTCGACCTTCATGCCCATATCCTCCGCTAACTGACGCAAAGACATGTTTGTAATCGACGGAAGTATGGAAGTCGATTTAGGAGTGCAGTAAGTGTTGTTCTTTATACCGAAGAAGTTTGCTGCACCAGCCTCGTCGATATATTTCTTCTCTTTTGCATCGAGGTAAAGAACGTTCGAGAAGCCTTCATCGTGAGCTCTCTGACCGGAACGCAAAGAAGCGGCATAGTTTCCGCCCACTTTCAACGTACCCGTTCCAAGCGGAGCTGCACGGTCTGCGTCTTCGACGATTTGGATTTGAACAGGCTTGAAACCTTCCTTGAAGTAAGGACCCACAGGACCTGCAAAAACGACGAACAAATACTCGTTGGCAGGCTTTACACCCACTTGGGCACCCGTACCTATCAACAACGGACGCAAGTACAAGGAAGCACCGCTTCCTGCAGGCGGAACGAATCTTTCATTACGTTTAACCACCTCGACGCAAGCCTTGATGAACAATTCCTCAGGCACAGGAGCCATCATGACACCCTCGGCAGAACGAATCAAACGTTTTGCATTCTCGTCGGGACGGAACAAACGTATCTTGCCGTCAACACCTCTGAACGCCTTCATGCCCTCGAATGCTTCTTGACCGTAGTGCAGGCAGGTTGCAGCCATGTGCATGGTTATCTCTTCGGAATCCGTATATTCCAATTCGCCCCATTTTCCGTCTCTGAAATAGCAACGTACATTGCAATCAGTCTTAAAGTAGCCAAATGGGAGGCTCTTCCAATCTATGTTATTCATATCAGTACAATATTACTTGGTATCGAAAAATGCTTCCTTTAAGCGAGGGCAAAGGTATGCAATTATTTTTGAATGGAAGCAATTTTCAAACAAAAACCACCCTCTTGCCACGCATGTATTGCGACAAAGCGTTCTCTCAAACGACAAAAAGGCTTGCGAAACCCCCGCAAGCTCTCTGTGTTCTCTAAGCAATATGTCGCAATTTCAGCCTCAAAGTGTGCCAGTACCACAAGCCCGCAATGCAAAGAGCAAAAACGACGGCAAACATCAAGCCCGGCACGAAAGCATCCATCACATTGAAGCCCGATTTAAGGCGAACAGCCAAATTCGCCACCAACACGAGGCAGAACACTCCCGTGAAAACATTCTCCCTGCTTTTGGCATACTTCAATAAAGCCTCCTTATCGATGTCTTCCCGTGAAGACACCGCACCGTAACGCTTCAAAGCCAACTTGCGACCTGCAAACAAACCTCCGAAACCAAGAGCCAATAAAATCAAACCATTGATTGTAGAAATCATGATACAATACATTTAATCTGTTAAACCATGCTGCAAAGGTAAAAAAAACAGTGAGATAGCCAAAACAATCGATGAAATTTTTCAAATATTTTTTCCGAGAACATCATCTTCGAAGCGATGAACACACATTGAGCCTGCTTACCCTCGCACGTGAGATCTGCCCCGCGAAATCGTATATCATGCCTGCCCAATGTCGCAAACCGCAGATTTTAAGCCGATATTACTCCGTCGATTGACAAAACCGCACATCCGTAACCTCATTTCAAACAACGAAGCAACCCACACGATTACCCTTCCGCCATTTCCGCAAAATAAAACCGCGGAAGAAAAATTTGAAACGGCATTCCGTGAAATCGAAAGAGCGTCTTATTTTTACGAAGAACCGAAACCTTTTCAAATAACATTTACAATAGCAGGACGCTATAAGTTGAAAGTTATAGAATGCGTCGGTTGTGAGAGGAATAACTTCAATACGTTTGAAATGAGAGGAAGTATTGATGCAAGAAGTATATCCATGGCAAGACACAAGCCGCCGGGTTATACGGTTAAATCCTTGCTTGAAACGTAAAAACTGTTCAATCAACCGATTTGAAGGCGTTTGTTCTTAATCAATATCCGGAAATACGGGCATTTGCCGTTTATCGACAGATCTTTTCCGTCGTCTCCTTTGCGAAATCTTATTATTTCAAATTGCTTAGGGTTGAATTTGTGCAGAAAAGTTATCGGTACGCCCATTGCTCCTCTGTAATCCGATGGTATGTCTTGGGTTTTGTTTATGTTGATACCGTCATAGTTGTCATATTTCCGGTAGTCCGCCTCATGTCCTGTGTATTTCTTAGTGAGTGAAATCTCTTCACTACGTTTCGGAGTTTCCAGATTGGTTAGCCATAGGCAGTTGTTAGAAGATATAATTCTGTTACCATACTCATCTATGCGGACTTCTGTTCCATACAATTCATAATGTTTCGGTACAATAAAGCCTGAAATACCTCTACCGAGATTTATTCCCAACCATGCTTTGTCTTCTTTTATCAGTTGAAATATTTCCTTGTATGTAATCGCATTTATATTGCCTATTATCAGGAAGAGTTTGTTGTGCCTCATCAGTTGAGCCACATATTCTCTGAACAGAGAGAACGGAGGATTGGTAACGACTACGTCGGACTGTTTAAGCAATTCTATGCTTTCCGAACTGCGAAAGTCCCCGTCTCCTTTGACGTAAGTAAGTTCGGATAAATCGGGTTGCTCATCTTCTTTGCAATTTCCCATATATTCAAAGAAAAAAGCTTTATCGTTATTATCGGAACCGAATAAGTCGTTTGTTTGCGGCTTATAACAGGAAACAATCAGTTTTTTGAGAGACAGTTCTTTGAAGTGAGAAAAGAAGTATTTGAAAAAGTTACTTGAACGAGGGTCGTCGCAGTTGCAATAAACCACTTTGTTGTTGAAGTGATGCTTATAGTGTTGCAATTCCCTTTCTATGTCGGACAGTTGAGTGTAGAACTCATCACTCTTCGCTTTCTTTGCCTTTTGGAGTATTTCGTTGGTGCTGTTTCTTGCCATTTCCTTTGTTCTTTGGTGCAAAAATCGTCAATCGAAGTCTCTATCTTAAAAAGGAAACTTTCCGATCATAGAAACATATATGATGGCAAAGGTACGAAAAAATCCCACGCCGTTTCGTTTTGTTTAAACCGCGGAAGAAAAATTTGAAACGGCATTCCGTGAAATCGAAAGAGCGTTTCGGTTTTTCGGGTTGCGGGGCAGGGGTGGCGTGGCGACGGAGAGAGTGGCTTGCCGGTCGTTTCGGCGGGTCGTCATGGCGGCGGAGCAGGGTGGAAACGTTAAAAATGAAGTTTTTTCTCCATATCGATACAATATACCCTTGCTTCGGCGTTTTAGCAATGGTCGGGTGCGAAGCCCGGTTGTCGAATCATTAAAATATACAGCGATATGAGAAAAGTGATTTTCAATGCAATGTGTTTGTTCGGCATTCTCTGTTTCGGTTTGAGCGTGAAGGCTCAGGTGTCGGGCGGTTCGGATTTCACCTCTGCTGCGGAAAAGACGGTGCATAGCGTGGTGCATATTCGTTGCGAGGCGACCGTTCAATCGGTTTTTTACGATGATTTCTTTTCTTTCTTTTTGTCTCCGCAGACGAGGGAACGTTCCTACGAGACTTCGGGTTCGGGTGTGATTGTAAGCAGCGATGGTTACATCATCACGAACAATCACGTCGTTCAGGACGCAGAAACGATAAACGTGGTGCTGAACGATAAACGCAGTTTTTCGGCAAAGCTCATCGGAAACGACCCTGCGAGCGATTTGGCGGTGATAAAGATAGAGGCGGAGGGCTTGGACGCAATAGAGTACGGCAACAGCGATGATGTACGGCTCGGAGAGTGGGTTCTTGCGGTGGGTAATCCGTTCAATCTCACCTCCACGGTTACGGCAGGCATCGTTTCAGCCAAGGCAAGGGATATAAACATTCTCGGAAACAAGATGAGCAATGCTCCCATAGAGAGCTTCATTCAGACCGATGCGGTGATAAACCCCGGCAACAGCGGCGGAGCTTTGGTCAATCTTCGTGGAGAACTCATCGGAATAAACACTGCGATAGCTTCTTCGACAGGTTCTTACACGGGTTATTCCTTTGCCATACCCTCAAACATAGTGAAAAAAATAACGACCGACCTTATGAAGTACGGTCTTGCACAAAAAGCCCATTTGGGTGTTCATTTCGCAGAGATGGATTCCAAACTCGCTCAGACGAAAGGCATAAAGTCCGTCAGGGGTATATATATAGGTAACGTCATAAAAAACGGCGGTGCGGACAAAGCGGGCTTGAAGGAGGGCGATATAATAATGAAGATAGACGGCAGGAGCGTCAATTCCAATTCGGAATTGAATGAAATCCTTGCCCAGCACTCCCCCGGAGATGTTGTGAGGGTCGAAGTGGAGAGAGAGGGCAAAGCAATGGAGAAAGAGGTTACTTTGCTCAACTCCGCCGGCAATACCGACATATTGAAAGAGGATATGGGAGAATCGACTGCGGCATTGAACGGTTCTTTCCGTGAAATCACCGAGAACGAAAAGCAGCAATACGGCATAGCGAAAGGCATAGTGATAGAGAAAGTCGGCAAAAGCCCCTTCGCAAGGCTCGGAATAAGGAACGGTTTCATCATAACCTCGATAGACAAGAAAGCGAACGTGAGCATAAACGACATAAAGAGTTTGGAAAACCGCAAGGGCAAGGTGATAATAGAGGGTTTCTATCCCAACGACGGCAGAACCTATTATTTCGTTCTTGTCTTGTAGGAAGCGAAACTCCGTTGTTGAAAAGTAGGTTATCAAGTTTGTAGCGGTAAACTTGCACAAGAAGAAATAAGGCAGTACCTTTGCAAGCCTGATAGATTGAGTGAATTGAATTTAGGGACGAATTAAAGAAGACATGAGACAGTTAAAGATAATAAAGTCTATCACGAACAGGAACATAGGCTCTTTGGACAAGTTCCTGCAAGACATAAGCAAGGAGGAACTCATCACTCCGGAAGAGGAAGTGAGACTTGCTCAGAGGATAAAGGCGGGTGACGAGCTTGCTTTGGAAAAATTGGTCAAATCGAACTTGCGTTTCGTAATCTCTGTTGCCAAACAGTACCAAAATCAGGGCTTGAGCCTTCCCGATTTAATCAATGAAGGAAACATAGGCTTGATAAAAGCCGCACGAAGGTTCGATGAGACGAGAGGATTCAAGTTCATCTCTTTTGCCGTTTGGTGGATAAGACAAAGCATATTGCAAGCCTTGGCGGAGAAATCCCGTATCGTTCGTCTGCCTCTCAATCAGGTCGGAGCAATCAACAAGGTGAAGAAAGTATCTTCCAAGTTGGAACAGCAGTTGGAGCGTCCGCCTTCGGATGAAGAGCTGGCAGAGGAAATGGATTTGAGTACCGAAAAGGTCAAGGAGACGACGCACATAGGTGCAAAAGCCGTGTCGATGGATGCCCCTTTGATTCAAGATGAAGATCTTAACCTCATAGATGTTTATGTCGAGGAAGACGCCAAGACGACCGATGATTTGGTGTTGCAGGAAAGTCTTTCCAACGATATTTCCGACTCTTTGTCGCTCCTTTCCGAGCGTGAGAGAAGCATTCTTTACCAATTCTTCGGAATAGGTCTTTCTCACGGCATGACCTTGGAGGAAATAGCGGCGGCACAGAACCTTACCCGTGAAAGAGTTCGTCAAATCAAGGAGAGGGCTCTTCGTCGTTTGCGTTCGAGTGAGCAATGCAAGCGTTTGGCGGTTTATTTGAACGAATAGAATGCGTGAAGGGACGCAACGGATTTACAAGACGGTGTCTTCAATCAAAGAGAAAGCACCGTCTTTCTTTTTCCCCGCAAAAGGAAAGCGGGATTTTGCCGTTTTGCAAGCCTTGTTGCAATCCGTCGGAGGCGGAATAAATCCTGTCGATGACCGAAATGCCTTGTCGGTTTTTGAAAACAATTTCCGCAAATTGAAAATACGATGAATATTCTGGTGGTGGATAATTACGATTCCTTTGTTTGGAATGTGGTTGCTTTGTTGCGTGAAAGCGAGCCGGCGTGTCGCCTGACCGTTGTGAAGAACGATGAGGTCGATTTGTCTCTTACGGACGATTATGACTGTATCCTGCTTTCACCCGGCCCCGGCGTGCCATCGGAGGCAGGGCTTATGCCGGAGATAATACGCCGATGTGCCGATACGCATTCCATTCTCGGTATATGCTTGGGGCATCAGGCGATAGCCGAATACTTCGGAGCAAGGCTCGAACAGCTTCAAGCTCCGCTGCACGGGGTGCAGGACCGTCTGCACATAGTAAAGCCCGAAGATGATTTGCTGCGAGGCTTGTCTTCCGACGAAAGCATAGGGCATTACCACTCATGGACGGTCGCCCGAGAGGGTTTTCCGGATTGCTTGGAAATCACTTCAATGGATGGGGCGGGCAGGATAATGAGCCTGCGACACAAAACGAAGCGTCTCTACGGGCTTCAATTCCACCCCGAGTCCTATATGACGAGCTGTGGAGAGAAAATAATCCGTAATTGGTTGCTGACGATACATGAAAGCACACGCAAATAAACACTCTTTCGCCATCGCTCTCCGCTTTCCGAAAAGCCTTGCCCGGTGAAAACCCGAAAGGATTTTTTCTTTCGGCGGTTTACGAAATTTTTTCGCCGTTTCACCGGTTCAGGAACGGCGTTCGATTTTCTGCTTTATGAGGAATCGATTGCTTATTGTTTGCAAGGCAGGCAGGCTTGCGGTGTTTTTCTTTTGCAGAGCGGGCTTGCGGTTTTTGCGGTGTGGGGATACTTTTGTACCTTTGCAGGGTTGAAAAACGGTGTAAGAAGTTGAAAATACTTGATTTTGAGGATACGGAGATATTGAGCCGTGCGGTGGTGAGACCTTTTGCAACGGTGGGAATGTTCGACGGTGTGCATGCAGGGCACAGGTGTTTGTTGGAGTATTTGTGCCGGAGGGCGGAGGCAGCGGGGGCTGAGACCGTGGTGGTGAGCTTCCTTTCCCATCCGCGAGCCGTGCTGGGTACGGTGGAGGGCGGTTTCGGTCTTTTGCAGACGAACGAACGGAGGTTCGAAAGGATTGCTTCCTGCGGTGTGGATTGGCTTCTGCCTTTGGCGTTCACCCGCGAATTGGCTATGTTGAGGGCTTCCGCTTTCATGGATATGCTTATCGAGAGGGTAAATCCGCAGGAGGTGTTGCTCGGTTACGATAATCGTTTCGGCAGAAAGGGAGATGAGAGTTTCGATGAGATAATCGCTTGCGGGGGATACAGAGGCGTGAGGGTGGAAAGGAGCGAGGGGCGTGTTTTCTGCGAGGGCGTGGAGGTCAGTTCCACCCGTATCAGAAAGGCTTTGCAGGAGGGCAGGGTGGATTTGGCTGCTGAGATGTTGGAAGAGCCGTACTCGATTGCGGGAAAGGTGGAAGAGGGCAGGAAAATCGGCAGGAGGATAGGTTTCCCGACTGCGAACATACGTTTGGAGGGCGATAAACTCGTGCCGAAAGAGGGTGTTTATGCGGTGAGGGTGCGAACGGGCGGAGCAATGTACGGAGGTGTTTTGAACTTGGGCGGCAAGCCCACTGTCGATACGGAGGCATGGAGTTGCGAGGTGAATGTTTTCGATTTTTCGGGCGACTTGTACGGCATGGAAGTCGAGGTTTCGTTCGAGGCTTATTTGAGGGAGCAGAGGCGTTTCGCTTCTTTGGAGGCTTTGAGGGAGCAGATAGCGAGGGATTGCGATGAGGCAAAGAGGATACTTTGTAAGGGGTAGTGTTTTGTTCTTGTCGTGCTGCATGCTTTGCATTTCGGCATGGTCTCAAAGATGCTTCAAATCCATAGAGGAGGCAAAAGCATCGGGGCAGTGTGTGGAATGCTTGGACTTATCTCGCAAAAGGTTGAAGAAAGTTCCCGAGGAGGTCTTGGAGTTCAAGGATTTGAAGCGGCTTATTTTGTCGAGAAACCATTTGAGCGGGGATATGTCGGAATTGTCGTGCCTGACGAATTTGCGATATTTGGACTTGTCCTCCAATTACATAGAGGAACTTTCTCCAAGGCTTGCCGTACTGCGTCCGGACAGCCTCGTGATGTGGGATAATCCCATAAGGGTGCTGCCCGAAGAGTTGTCGCAGTGGGATTTGCGGTACTTGGATTTGCGAGCCATACAGATGAACCGCAAGGAACAGCGAGCCATAAAAGCTCTTTTTCCCAAGGCGAGGATAAGGCTCGATCACCCTTGCAACTGTCGCTGAAAGAGTGTCGGTTTTGGGAAAAACAAGCATCGGAAAGCATTAAAACAGGCGGCAGAACAATGAAAAGAGGAGTGAAAACGTTGTGTGAAAGCATATATTGAAAGGAAGAGAAAATGAAGATAGCGATTTTTCAAGCGAATACAAAGGATAACCGAATCGAAGAGAACCTTGCGAGGTATCGCAAGTTGTTGGCGGATTTGGATAAGGATACGGATTTGTTGGTTTTGCCGGAAATGTTCTCAGGAGGTTTCACCATGGACGAGGAATACGCCGAGACCATGGACGATTCCGCAGGATTGGACTTTATGAAAGAGCTTGCCGCAGAGAAGCATATAGCGGTTTCGGGCGGTCTGTTCATAAAGGAAAACGGCAAATTTTACAATCGTCATTTCTTCGTAACCGAAAACAGCGTGCAGCACTACGATAAGGCACACCTCTTCTGCCTTTCCAAAGAACCGAAGGTCATAACGCCCGGCAATAAGCAGATGATAGTGGAGTATAAGGGTTGGAAAATCAAATTGGTTACCTGTTACGATATACGTTTCCCGATGTGGACGAGGAACAGATACTGTAACGGCGTGTTCGATTACGATATACTTCTTTGCGTTGCAAGTTGGACGGATTTGAGGATAAGCCAGTGGGACGTATTGTTGGAAGCCCGTTCGATAGAGAACCAAGCCTACGTGGTAGGAGTGAACCGTTGCGGAATAGATAACCAAGGCAACAATTACCAAGGTCATTCCGTTGTCAGGGATTTCAAAGGCAAGCTCCTTGTGGTGGCAGATGAGGACGGCGAACAACTATGTTATGCCACTGCCGACAAAGACCGCTTGAACGATTTCCGAACCAAGTTCCCCGTTGCCAAGGATTGGGACAAGATTCCGCAGAAGTAAAACGATAAAGCGGGTGAACTGAAAGGCTCACCCGCTTTCCGAATGAAATAAATAAAAGACAGCCCGATAAAAGACGCTTTATCGGTGTGGAATTCCTTTCTTGGGGTTTATTCCTTTATTACTTTCTTCTCGATGATACCTTTTTCGGTATGTAGTTTCAGGGCGTAAGAACCGCTCGGAAAGGCAGAGATGTCGAGTTTTGTCTCGTGAGCAGCCACGTCTTTGCGAATCATGCATCGTCCTGCCATATCCCACAGTTCCAAACTCCTTATCTTGAAGTTGCTTTGAATAATCACCTCATCCTTTGCGGGATTGGGAAATACGGAGCATGTCTTCTCCAAATCGATGGCAAGCAACGCACTCGCCGCAGGGTGAAGCATAATTATCGGATTGAAATCCAAGACGGTTTTTTTCATTAAGCAATAAATGGAATCGTCCTCGAACTTCTTCCATTCCCCCAAACGTTTCAGCCAAGGGCTTTCGGAAGATTGACAACCGACGCTGTCATGGTTATAATAAGGGTCATAAATACTATAAGTCGCATTATACGTCAAATTAGGTGAGCCTAAGTCAGTTCCCCAACCACAACGATAAACCGTGTCATGAGGGTTGATATATTGTTCTCCGACAATAAAGCAATTATTTACTCTTACGGGATTGGCAAAGTAGTAATATCCCATATCTCTATCGGTTCCGTTTTCTCTTTGAAGGCGGGAAGGATATACGGCAGTCGAGGTAAGATAGTTGAATTTCTCATCAGCGATATGAAACTTTTTATTCGGAGAGTAGATATGCCCTCTTACATGTGCGGCAACGCCTACAATGGTTATCATAGAGTCGAAATGGAAAGGTTGAGCTATGGCTTCGACCAAGTAATTGTTTTTTCCGAAAAATCTTCCTGCCATCGAGAACGGGTATGCGGTATAATACGTACCATAAATACTGTCATAGACTTCGTAAGTCGATTGGGTATGACGTACCATGTTGCAATAATATTCTTCAGGTCTCCAAGTGGAAAATTGTGGTAATGTACCGAGATAATCAATAAGTATTGTATCGCAGTCTGAGAACTCCGGGTGATGGAAAACCACCACGGTGTCGTATGCGGTTGTTACAATGGTGTCCTCACCCGATTGGGCGAATAGCGAATGTCCCATAAAGGAACCGACAAGCACTGACAGTGCAAAAATAAATCTGTTTTTCATTGTAGAATTCCTTTCTTTGGTTTATTCCTTTATTACTTTTTTTTCGATGATACCTTTTTCGGTATGTAGTTTCAGGGCGTAAGAACCGCTCGGAAAGGCAGAGATGTCGAGTTTTGTCTCGTGAGCAGCCACGTCTTTGCGAATCATGCATCGTCCTGCCATATCCCACAGTTCCAAACTCCTTATCTTGAAGTTGCTTTGAATAATCACCTCATCCTTTGCGGGATTGGGAAATACGGAGCATGTCTTCTCCAAATCGATGGCAAGCAACGCACTCGCCGCAGGGTGAAGCATAATTATCGGATTGAAATCCAAGACGGTTTTTTTCATTAAGCAATAAATGGAATCGTCCTCGAACTTCTTCCATTCCCCCAAACGCTTCAACCACGGGCTTTCGGAAGATTGGCAACCGACGCTGTCATGATTATAATAAGGGTCGTAAATGCTGTAAGTCGCATTATAAATCAGTTCGGGCGAACCTAAATACGTTCCCCAACCACAACGATAAACCGTATCATGAGGGTTGATATATTGTTCTCCGACAATAAAGCAACTACTTACTCTTACGGGATTGGCGAAGTAGTAATATCCCATATCCAGTTCGTTTCCGTTTTCTCTTTGGAGGCAGGAAGGATATACGGCAGTCGAGGTAAGATAGTTGAATTTCTCATCTGCAATATGGAACTTTTTATTAGGGTAATATATTTCGCCTGTTACATGTGCGGCAACTCCGACAATGGTTACCATAGAGTCGAAATGGAAAGGTTGAGCGATGGCTTCGACTAAGTAATTGTTCCTTCCGAAGAACATTCCTGCCATAGAGAATGGGTATGCGGTATAATACGTACCATAAATACTGTCATAGACTTCGTATGTCGATTGGGTATGGCGTACCATGTTGCAATAATATTCTTCGGGTCTCCAAGTGGAAGATGACATCAACGTAGGGAGATAATCAATAAGTATTGTATCGCAGTCTGAGAACTCCGGGTGATGGAAAACCACCACGGTGTCGTATGCGGTTGTTACAATGGTGTCCTCACCCGATTGGGCGAATAGCGAATGTCCCATAAAGGAAGCGACAAGCACTGATAGTGCAAAAATAAATCTTGTTTTCATAGCTTTGATTTTTTAATGGATATCTCCGATAAATGCATTTGTACATTTGTAATCTCCTTTTGTTCCAGTGTAGGCAGGCATCAAGAACTTATGCACTCCGATAGAAACGGTTTGAGGCGTCAGTTCGTTGATTGATGTCTCATATTCGAAAGTATTGATAGGGAAAGGAGTGTTTTTAATCGTTCTTATGATGTTGTCATGGCATGAAGATGTTTTAAGGCGTACGAATTGGAAGAAAGCCAAGTTGTCGCTGCCCCAATAAGGATATGTTCCGACAAGTCTGAAACCGTCGTTCTTCATTCTGATGATGCCGTTGAACGAGCCTATATCCGACCATGCTGCCGAGCTGTTTCCGAATACATCTTTGGGAACTATTTCCGTACAGTTGTACATTTGAGTCGGAGTGTCGTTATAGAAGTAATTGTTCCCGTTTGTTTGCAGGTTCAAATCGTAAACGCCATCATGATTATTGTTGTCTTCCATCAGCAACATCAATCGTTGGGAATTGACAATGTATTTGTAATCTTTGATGAATCTGGCAGAGGTTCCCTCATATACTCTGGAAGAAAGAAGATTGACAAATCTCGAATTTTGAGTTCCCATGTTGAATCGAACCCTGTTGACAATGGTAGCATGGTACCCGGGTGAGTAATAATTGAAGGATAAGAGGAAGTTGTCTCCACTCAGCAGGTCGAATTTCACGTTGAAAATACCTCTGTTTGTATTGGTATCAAGATATGTACCGGTATTGCGGTCATACAATTTGATATCGATATAGTTCGTTTTCCTCTCTTGCAAATTTCCTGAACTGAATTTGCGATATACCATCTTTTTTGAAGTCAGATAATTGTCGTTGGTGTAGAATAGGGGATCAGATGCTGTGCCTCTCGGATATTTCAAAGAGACAAATTCCACACAGCCTGCCGATACGGCAATGTCTTGAATTTTTTCGATGGTGTTTTTCGACGGACACTCGACATAATGCATTGTTGTGGAACTGAAATCGTGCAATAAAACAAAGTCGTAATACTCATCGGGTGGAAAGACCCACACGGTCGGGTCGTCAAAGTGTTCCAACGGCAGGGCATACGGCTCGGGCGTGAATTTTCTCGTTCCTGTTGCGAATACGGAAGTGTGGGATTTGTTGTTCTTATCGGGAAAGACCAACAGTTTGTTAATCTCGTGTCCGCACCGTATGAAGTTTGCCGAATCTGCACCTTGTGCAAACAAATCCGCAATCGGGATTGAGGCAATGAAACCGTAAGTAATGAAATCCAAATTATTGAGAACAGACCTTTGTCCGCAGAAATACAAAGTGTCTCTATAAACAACGAAATCGTTTACGGAGATGTTCGTCGGCATTGTTACGACTTGGTATTCCGAACATTGGTCATACACGAAGTCATCATCTTCCGAAAGAATGAATCTCGATACCTTGGTACCGTTGGAGTTCACATATTTGTACAGAGATACCGTTCGATAGACGGGCGATTTGATATACGCCGTATCGAAATTGCAGATAACTGTTTTTGTACTGTTGGGGATAATGGAATCAGCCTCGAAGATTACGTTGACTCCCGAAAAATTCCCGCATCGATCCTGTTGTTGTGCTTTCAAAAGAAAGGCACACGTCATCAAAATGACAAAGAATAGTGATTTTCTCATACCTCATTTGTGTTTTTGATTGATTATTCGAATTGATTGAACTGTTCATATATTCTCAAACCTCTTATGGTTTCATTCTTTTATTACTTTCTTTCCGATAGAGCCTTTTTCGGTTCGGAGTTCCGGCAGGTATGAGTGGTATGCACCTGTGGTGCAGCGAGTAATCGTTTGCTCATAATATCGGTTTTGACTTATGCGATGGCAAAACGGGCAAAGCGGACGCATGGTTCGCCTTGCCCGTTTGTCGGTTTAGTCTTCCACTTCTTGGACGAAAGTGCCTTGAAGGTCGAATTCCAAGAGCTTGAAGTCTTTTTTCTTGTAAATGGAAACACGATAGGTCTTTTGGTTGCGTATTTCCACTATGTTGACTTCTGCTGTCTTGTATCCTTCGTAGTTGGCTTTGATGTAGTCGGTGATGTTGCTCGGTGTGTATTCCGAAGGTATGAGCCAACTCGTTTCGACGGAGGTGTTGCGGAATTTCATTCTGACCGTGTTGTCGTTGCTTTTGAATGAGGCGATGTAGCAGTTGGAGTCTGCCATTTGCCAGTTCACTTGCTCCACATCGGCACGGCGTTTGTGAAAATCGCGTGAGTACTTCTCCGGCACTTCATTCTCTCTTATGGATTGGTATTTCTCTTTTTGGGTTGTGGCACAGCCTGCCATCATGGCGACGGCACAAAGGCTTAAAATCATTCTCTTCATATCCCTTATGTTTTTATCTTGGATTGCAAAGATATGAATTTATATTGAATTGCAAAACTTTACCGGAGTAAAGTTTGAAAAATCCGGTTCAGGTCTATGATGTCGAAGAGATACAGACTTGTGAAAAGTATCACGGCGATGATTATCCAGCGTACGAAGCCGGCACCTTTCTTGAAGGCGAGGCGGGTTGCGATGTATGAGCCGGCGAGCGTGCCTACCGAGTGCAAGAGACCGTACTGCCAGTCGATGTTTCCGCTTTGCATGAAGACGATTATGGCAACCACGGTGTAGGCTGCCATGATGGTGGACTTCATTGCGTTGGTCTTTATGATGTTGAAGCCCAACAGCATGCTGCCTGCCGCCATCAGGAAGAAGCCCGTGCCGACTTGAACGAAGCCTCCGTATATGCCGATCAGGAAAAAAACGGCGTAATGCAGCGGTTTGAGACCTTCGGATATTTTCTTTTCATCGTCTTTCTCGAAGCTCTTGGGTGAGGAAAAGATGAAGAAGAGCATCATCATAAGGCTTGCTCCCATTGCGTATGAGAAGATGTGTTGCGGAAGCACCAAGGAGAGTATGCTGCCTGCCAAGGCTCCGAGCATGGTGAAGATTGCAAGATGCGGAGTGCCTGTGTTTTTGAGCAATCCTTTCCTTGCACACATCGCTGCGGGCAGGGTGCTTTGCAGAATGACGCCTATGCGGTTGGTGGCGTTGGCTTCCGAGGGCGGAAGTCCGAGAGCGAGATAAAGGGCTATGGAAATGGTAGTGCCTCCTGCCGAAAGGGTGTTGATGAAGCCCACGACAAGCCCCGAAACGATAAGTGTGATGACGATGGTAATGCTCATGCGATTTGGAGTTCGGGTTTTGAGAAAAACGGTTCTTTTCCTCTTTGCAACCAAACGGCGTTTCAGTCTTGATGAAATGCCGAAAGAAAAAATCGAAACGACGTATTGGAAAATTTTTCCGCCGTTTCGATTTTGCTCTTATACCGTTTTATTTTTCAGATGGTTTCCCGCAACCGTGTTTTCCGTTCTTTTGGTGTCCTCCGTCAGCCAATTCCCGAAGTATTCTGGCTTCTTCGTCAATCAGCTTTGCCACTTTTTGCGGAGGAAGCACCTTCATGAATTTTTCGACGTACTCTTCTCTGATTTCGTTTATCTTTTTATCCGTTTCCAAACTGATTTTGATGTACTCCTCAGCCGTTTTGGCATCGAGGTTCAGCAGGTTTTTGTTCTTGAATTTGCATTTGAACTTGTGTTCGTCCGTTCGGAGCTTGAACAATGCCTCATAGTAATCCTCGTATATGTCCCAAAACTTGTCCGTTTCCTCCTTGGTCAGTGCCAAACGCTCGACATAAACCGCTTTCTTCTTTTTCAGAATTTTCTCTTTCAGCGTTTCACGGTCTATTTTCTTGTGTGCGTCCTGTGCGATGGAGGCAACGCTTATCAAAACCGCCGTAAGGCATAATACAATTCCTTTTCTCATTTCTCGACCTCCGTATTCGATAACCACAACTCGTTTTCGTCTTGTTCGACGAAGTATTCCATGTATAGCAATTCGTCCTCCGTGAAGACTATTTGCTCTGCTTCTTTCTTCAATTCGTTTTTTTGAGCCTGCCATGCAGCTTTCTGCACATCGGCTTTCTCTGTTTTTGTATCTTTTTCGGTAAATCCGTTGAACAAAAAGGCGAATGCTTTGTTCTGTCTCAAATCCAAGTCGGTGTTTTGGAAGAACACCAACCATGCACTCAACGTCAATACGACCACGGCGGTGAGGCTGGCAACGTATTTGAACAAGCGGGGACTCGAAACATGGGTTTCGGCTGCTTTTGCATTGAGTTTTTCGTTCAGCGAGGCGAAATAGTTCTCCGGTACTTTGAACGGGTTTTCTTTTTGTTCCATTTTGTTTTGCGTTTTGCGAGTTTAGACAACGTATTGTTGTCAAGTTTAATCCGTTTGCAATATTTAAGAGGGGGGTTACAGGATATCGTGTTCCTTTATGTAGTCCTCAATCTTTTGGACGGCAATGTGATATGATGCTTTCAAAGCCCCTTGGCTCGTTTTTGTTATCTGGGATATTTGAGCGAAGGGAAGTTCGTCGTAATACCTCATCTGAAACACCGCTCTTTGCTTCGGCGGAAGCGAAAGTATGGCTTTTTGCAGCGTAAGATTGAATTTCTCCGTCTCGAACATGATGTCGGAGGGCAGGTTGTCCAATATGCTTTCTTCAAATCCCGTATTGTTTTTCGACATGCGGCGACTTTTGGACTTGATGAAGTTTATGGTGTGATTATATGCTATTCTGTAAATCCATGTCGAGAGTTTGGAGGAGCTGTTGAAGGATTCTATGTTTTCAAACACCTTTATGAATACCTCTTGCGTCAAATCGTCGGCGTCTTCATGCTCATAGACCATACGCCTTATCTGCCAATAAACTTTTTCCGAGTATTTGGCAATAAGTTTGGCATATCCCCTTTCTCTGGTGGCTTTATGCTTTATCAGAGAAAGGATTTCCGCCTCTTCCGTTTGGGGTTCTTTTTTGCTTATAAGGTGTAAAATCATTATGTTCTCTTTGTTTCGATCCATTGAATTACCGTTCCGCAGCAGGAGGATTGCCTCGCTCCGGTTACGGAAGAAAGACAATTCACCCGATTGCAGTCTCTCAGAACTCCGAGGAAGGCAAATATCATGGCTTCTTTGTAATCTGTTATCTTTTTCTCGGCTGTGGTTATCTCGTATCCGCAATTCTTTCTTATCGAAGAGAGCAGATATGCGTTGTATGCACCGCCTCCGCTGACTATTGTCCTGCCGCATATATTTTTTGCGATTTGTTCGGCGGCGTGAGCGGTGTATGTTGCAAGCAGGTCTTCGGTCGAGAGTCCGCTTTCAGCCAAAAGCGGGTCTATGTTCGCCTTCACCCATTCGCTTCCCAAGGATTTGGAGTGCTTTTCCTTGTAATATGGCAGTGCGTTCAACTTTTCCAAGAGTGCGTCGTCGATTTTGCCGCTTTCTGCCAAGCGTCCGTCTTCGTCGAAAGGCATTCCCTTTTCACGACTCAGGCGGTTGAGGACTATATTCGCAGGACAAATGTCGTAAGCCCTCATCCCGCCATCGTCTTTGTGCGTTATGTTGGCAAAGCCTCCTATGTTCAGGCAGTTCTCATAGTCCTTGAACAAAAGCAAATCGCCGATCGGAACGAGAGGTGCCCCTTGTCCTCCGAGGGCAAGGTCGAGCGTGCGGAAATCTCCCACAGTCTTTGTGCGGACATGGGAACAGATTGCGGCGAGGCTGCCTATCTGCGTCGTGTAACCGGCGGAAGGTCGATGGAAGATGGTTTGCCCGTGCGAGCTTACGAGGTCGGGCGTGAGTTCATGTCGTCTGATGAAGTCCTCTGCCTGCATTCCGAAAAAATGCCCCAACTCCATATCGAAGCGTGAGAGTTCTTCGCCGGAGGCGGTCTCCATGGAAATTATCCTCTTACGCAAGTCGTCGGTGTATTCCACCGTTTCGGCTTGACGAATTTCGTATTTCCATTCCCCGTTCTTCTCCTCGAACTCGCAATAGGCCATATCCAAGCCGTCCAACGAAGTTCCGGACATGAGACCTACCGCTTTATAAAACATCTTCTATGATTTCCATTTTCGTTGACCTCGATCCTTTTATCAAAATCAGACAATCGGAGCAGGGGTGCTGCAAAAGATATTCTCTCAATCCGCTCGAAGTCTCGAACCACGGCACATCGCTTCCGGCAAGGGCTTCATACTCTTTGCCGACGAGTGCTATCTGTTCGAAATTCTTGCTCTTCATCAGTTCAAGGCAGCGTTCGTGTTCCTCTTCCGATACATCGCCCAACTCTCTCATCGCTCCCATGAAAACCCTTTTGTGTTTCGCTTCCATGTCTGCCAAAGCCTCTATTGCCGCTTTGCAGGACGATGGGTTGGCATTGTAGCAATCGAGAATTAAGGTGTTGTTGTCTGTTTTTAATATTTGCGAACGCTGATTGGAGGGTTTATATTGTTCGATGGATTGACATATTTCTTCTTTCTTAATGCCGAAGTGCCTGCCGATGGTGTAGGCTGCAAGCATGTTGTAGGCATTGTAGCCGCCTATGAGTTGCGATTGTATTCTTATCCCCTCTATGCGTATTGTCGCGTACGGGCATGAGTGTTCCGCTTCGGCTTTCATGTCGGATGGATTGTTCAACGAATAAGTTGTTTTCTTGTCGAAGTCCTCCGTGCATAGTGCAGGGTCGTCCGCGTTGACGAAGAGATGTGCTTTCGGGCTGTTGCCGTGTTTCACGCTCTCGAAAAGTGCCTTCTTCGTCTCGATTATGTTCTCACGTGTTTTGAAACCCTCTATGTGAGCCGTGCCTATGTTGGTCAATATGCCCATGTCGGGTTGTGCCATTCGGCATAGGAAAGCTATTTCGCCCGGGTGGTTGGCACCCATTTCCACTATTGCAACCTCGGTTTGCGGAGAGATGGAAAGGAGGGTGAGAGGCACCCCGATGTGATTGTTGAGGTTGCCCTGCGTTGCCTGTGTTCTGAAACGTGAAGAAAGAACGGCGTGTATCAATTCCTTGGTCGTCGTCTTGCCGTTTGTTCCGCTTATTCCGATGATGGTTGTCGGCAGTTGCTTACGGTGGTGTGCGGCAAGTCTTTGCAACATCTCCAAACTGTCTCGGCAAAAGAAAAAATTCTTTCGCCCTTCCGTTTTGTCGAAAGGGGGTTTCGTTTCGTTGAAACGCCCTTTCGTTTTTTCGTATTCGAGACGAACCTCCTCCGAGTCGGAAACCACTGCCGCCGCTCCCTGTGAGAGAGCCGTGAGTGCGAACTTGTTGCCGTCGAAATTCCCGCCCCTCAAAGCAAAAAAGATGTCTCCCTGCCGCACTTTGCGGGAGTCGGTGCAGATATGAGGGTGAGTGAGATATAATTCGTAGAGTTCTTCTACTGTTGCATTGCTTTCATTATTGTATTCCATAGTTTTTCCGCTGTTTTGTTCCAACTGAATTTATCCGCTTGGAGAATGCCTTTGGCAATGCACTCCTTCCGCAGAGTTGGATTGTCGTAAATGTTTTCCATTGCCTGTTCTATGCTTTCCACATTGCAGGGGTCTGCGTAGATTGCCGCATCGCCTCCGACTTCCGGCAGAGATGTCGTGTCGGATATTATGGCTGCCGTGTGGGAACGGAAAGCCTCCAAAGGAGGTATGCCGAAGCCCTCGAACAAAGAGACAAAGACGCAGGCAATGCTTGCAGAGGCAATGCGGTTCACCTCTTCCAACGGCAAGCGTGAGGTGAAGACCACATCTGAGGCGTACTGCATGGCGTTGTATGTGTCTTCGATTTCGCCCTTCCACCATTTCTTGTTGCCGACAATCACGAGCTTCACATCGGAACGGGTTTTGCTTTTGAACAAATCGAAAGCCTTGAAAAGATTTGTGAGGTTCTTCCTTTTGTGCAAGGCTCCCACGAAATAGAAATAGTCCCTGCCGTCGGTGTAACGGGCTTTCGTCTCGGTGTTCTCCTCGTCCGAGAAAGGCTTGTAGAGTTCGTTTGCGGCACAACCCACAACATCTATCTTCTCCAAGGGAACGTGATAAGTCTTTGCAATGTCTCGACGGCTGAATTCGGAAACGGTTGTCAGCCTTGTGGCTTTTCGTGCGAAGATGGGGAAGAAATGTTTGTAGTATTTCAAGTAAAGATTGTTGCCGAGGAAAGAGGGGTCATGCTCATAGTTTATGTCATGAATCGTGCAGACCGTCTTTACGCCTCCCCATGTGGGAATATATCCGTCGGGAGAGAAGAAAAGGTCGATTTTGTACAGTTTGAGATAAATCGGCAGCAGTATCTCGAAATAGATGTACCATAAGAACGGGTGTCTTGTGGGAAGGGGAACGACCACGGGCTTGACGTTCGGAGCGAAAACAAATTCAGGGTTGTAAGGTCGGTCGAAAAAGAAAATGAATTCGACTTCCGGGTGGTCGGCGGCAAGTCTTTGCATTGTTTTAAGGGTGAAATACCCGATTCCTTCGAGCTTGTCTTTCAGCAGAAGCCTCGTATTTACTCCTATTCTCAATTTTTGTTCGTTTTTTGCGTTGCTAAACCGAGGCAAAGATACAATTCTTTCGTAAATTTGCGTCTTGGAATATGAGGAAATTCTTTGTAACCAATTTGTTTTTCCTGTTGACTTTGAACATTCTCATAAAGTCATTCTGGATTCTCGGTATCGACAGAGGCATTCAAAATGCTGTCTCCGCACAAGAGTACGGGGTTTATTTCGCATTGCTCAATTTTACTTTCCTCTTCAATATCCTGCTCGATTTCGGCATAACGAATTACAACAATCGCATGATTGCACGGCATACAAACCTGTTGAAGAAATATTTTGCGAGGATAATACCTTTGAAAATATTGCTTTCGGTTTTGTACATGCTCGTTGTGATTGTTTCGGGCTTGTGTTTGGGTTATGATTGTTGGCAGACGAAGATGTTGTTCTGGATGTGCCTGACGCAGGTGTTGAGTTCGTTCATCTCTTATTTCAGAAGCAATATCACTTCCCTGATGTTGTTCAAAACGGACAGCATAATATCGGTATTGGACAGGTTCTTGCTGATTGTGGTATGCGGTTTCATGCTTTGGAACAGCCGATTGAGACAAAACTTTTCGATAGAAAGGGTGGTCTATGCACAGTTTCTGACCATGCTCATAACCTTTCTGGTCGCTTTGTCGGTCTGTTTGGCGAAGACAGGCTTCGTAAGAATGAAATGGAACAAGGCTTTCGGTTTTCTTTTGTTGAGAGACGGGCTGCCTTTTGCCGTTTTGGGGCTGTTGATGGCTTGTTACAATAAGATGGATTCGGTTATGCTTCTCTCCCTTGTGGACGACAACGGAAAGAGTTCGGGCATTTATGCCTCGGGATTCAGGCTTGTGGATTCGGCGAACATGGTTTCGTATCTGTTTTCCGTCATTCTGCTGCCGCTTTTCTCCAAGATGATAAAGGAGAACAAGAAAATAACCGATGTGATGGGTGCTGCCTTTCATCTTCTCCTCATAATAACGACAGCCTTTGTGGCAATCAGTCTGCTGTATTCCCGAGAGCTTATGGAACTTCTTTACAACAAACATATAGAAGAAAGTGCGGAGGTTTATCGATGGCTCAGTTTTTGTTTCGTTCCCATATCCATGACTTATATTTTCGGCACATTGCTGACGGCGAACGGTTCTTTGAAGTATTTGAACATAATCGCCGGCTTGGGAATGCTCATGAACATAGGATTGAACTTTATTCTCATTCCTCTGTTCCAACAAAACGGAGCTGCAATCACGAGCCTGATTACGCAAACCGTTACGGCGGCGTTGCAGGCTTGGCTTGCATTGAAGATATTCAAGGTGAAGTTCGATTGGAAGTATTGTTTGAAAATAGTGTTTTACGTTTTTGCCGTGGCAGTTGCGGCAGTTGCGGTACGATATGCCTTGTCGGCAAGCTGGATTGCCAAGACGGCTGTGTCGCTTGTGCTGTTCGTCGTCATGGCTTTTGCCGTGAGGATACTGTCTTTCAAAGATGTGAAATCGCTTGTTGAATAGGGAAAATTCGATGGAAAAGATATTGTTTACCAAAAAGGAACTTGCAAATTTGGAGTACTCGTTGCAGCGGGAGGTGTTGCGAGCCAATATATCCAATGCTTATTCCTGCACCACTCTTCCGAGTTGCAATACGAGGAAATACCATGGCCTGCTCATAGCTCCGCAAGCCAAGGTGGACAATCAAAATCATGTTCTCCTGTCTTCCTTAGACGAAACGATAATTCAGGGCGGACAGGCTTTTCATCTGGCACTTCATCGCTACAAAGACGGAGTTTACGACCCCAAAGGCCACAAATACCTCGAGTCTTACGAACTCGGCTTGTTGCCGACGCATACTTACAGAATCGGAAACACCGTATTGCTGAAACAAATGCTTTTCCAAGAGAAGCAGGACAGGCTTCTGATAAAATATACTTTGCAGGAGGCGGAAGGAGACGTCGCTTTGGAGCTTATGCCTTTGCTCGCCTTTCGGCAAATCCACCGTTTGTCGGTGGCGAATGATGTTGCGAATACTTCTTACGAAGTCGCACAGCAGGGAGTGTGCTACAAGATGTACAGGAACTACACTCCGCTTTACATACAGTTCTCGAAGAAGGTGGCGTACGAGCATAAGCCGTATTGGTATTACGATTTCGAGTACATAAAAGAGAAGGAGAGGGGATACGATTACTTGGAGGATTTGCTGTCTCCCGGAAAGTTTTCCATGACTTTGCGATGCGGCGAAAGCATTTTCGTTTCCTGCGGAGTGGAAGAGGCGAACCCTTTTCTGTTAAGCCGTGATTTCGTCAAGGAAACCCGTTTCCGTTTTCCGATACAGTCCATGGAGGACGTATTGCGAAGAGCTGCGAGAATGTTCTTTGCCCGCAAGGGAACGAGGATCGATGTCGTTGCAGGCTTTCCTTGGTTCGGCAGGTGGGGACGGGATACCTTTATTTCGCTTCCCGGACTTTGTCTTGCCATAGGGGATTGGCGTATGTTCAAAATGGCAATCGACAGCGAATTGGAGGATTTCCGCGAGGGCTTTTTCCCTAATATAGGCTCGGGTGCCGATTCTGCTTACAACAGTGTCGATGCCCCTTTATGGTTTTGCTGGTGTGTTCAACAGTATGCTTATATCAACGGGGCAGAAGAGGAGGTTTGGCGATTGTATGGCAAGGTCATGAAAAGGATATTGGACAACTTCGCCGAGGGTATGAGCAATGTGAGAATGGACAGCAATTATCTTTTATGGCAATCGCAGGAGGGCAAGGCTTTGACATGGATGGATGCGGTAATCGACGGTGTGCCGGTAACCCGTCGCAACGGCTATGCTGTGGAAATAAATGCCCTTTGGTTCAATGCCGTCATGTTTTACAGGGAATTGGCAGAGAAGGCATGCGATGACGGAGAGGCTGCAAAGTGGGACGAGTTCGCCACGGTCTTTCCCGAAAGTTTCAAATCCACCTTTTGGTCCAAGGAAAAGGGTTACCTTGCCGATTGCGTCTATGGTATGGACAAGGATTTCTCGGTGCGTTGCAACATGATATTTGCCGCAAGTCTTCCGTACACCTGCCTGAGCCTTAAAATACGTCAGCTGATTGTCGAAAAGGTAAAGCAGGAACTGTTGACACCATACGGTTTGCGTTCTCTTTCTCCCACGGATGCGAATTACCACCCCCGATACAGGGGCAACCAAGCGGAAAGGGACAGGGCGTATCACAACGGCACGGTGTGGGCATGGCTCATAGGTGCATTCGCAGAGGCGTACATGAAAGTTTATGGCAGGAATGCCGTTCCGTATATTGAACAACTCTACCGGCAATTCGGTAATATACTGACCGATTACTGTGTGGGCAGCATTGCTGAGGTGTATGACGGCAATCCTCCTTACAGTCCGGGCGGCAGTATATCGCAGGCGTGGAGCGTTGCGGAGGTTTGCAGAATGAAATATTTGATAGACGAATATAAAAGCATGAAGGAGGATAAGGAATGAAAGTTCTGATGTTCGGTTGGGAGTATCCGCCGCATATTTCCGGAGGTTTGGGAACGGCTTGCTACGGTTTGACCAAGTCCCTTGCGAGAAAAGGTGTGAACATTGACTTCGTCGTTCCGCGTCTTTACGGAGACGAACCTCAAAACGGGGCAAGGGTGCGTTCGGCAAGCGGAGTGGTTGAAACGCTTACGCAGGAGGAACTGCTCCCTTTTGAAAAGGATTTCTCCTTAATGACAATAGACAGTTCCTTGCTGCCATACGAAAGCGAGGCTGATTATGAGGCGAGAATGAAACGCCTGAAAGATTTGTCGAAAGGGCGTAATGATTTTTCCTTTCGCCCTTCCGTCGGAACGAAACGGGAAGAGAGCGTAAGCGGTCGCACGATAGACCTGCACGGCGGCTACGGCGGCAATCTCTTCGAGGAGGTGGCTCGCTATGCTTTGGTGGCAGGCAGCATTGCAAAGCAGGGCGGCTTCGATATAATTCATGCACACGATTGGTTGTGCTATAAAGCGGGAGAGGTGGCGAAGAGGATAAGTGGCAAACCTTTGATTGTACATGTTCATGCAACGGAATTCGACCGCAGCGGCGAGAATATAAACCGCAGGGTTTACGAAATGGAACGCAGCGGCATGGAAGCGGCGGACTTGATTGTGTGTGTGAGCGAATATACCCGCGATACGGTGATACGCAAGTACGGTCAGCCTCCGCAAAAGGTGGTATGCGTTTACAACGGTGTGGAACCACAAAAAGATAACGATATGCACATTCACAATTCCTTCGGTAAAAAAATGGTGGGCTTCATAGGAAGAATTACTTACCAGAAAGGGCCCGATTATTTCATAGAGGCGGCGTCCAAGGTCTTGGAAAAGGACAAGGATTTCTTGTTCGTGATGGCAGGAGCGGGGGATATGCTCGATGCTATGGTGGCTTTGGCGGCGAAGAAGCGTATCTCGGAGAATTTCTTCTTCACGGGCTTTTTGCAAGGGGAGGAATTGAAGAGGCTTTTGCGGATGTGCGATGTATATGTCATGCCGAGCGTATCGGAGCCTTTCGGCATAGCTCCGTTGGAAGCCATGGGCATGGGCGTTCCTACCATCATAAGCCGTCAATCCGGCGTGTCGGAAATTTTGAAGAACGTGATAAAGGTGGACTTTTGGGATATAGACGCAATGGCAGACGCCGTTTATTCCATCGGAAGGCGGAAAACCCTTTCCGCAATGCTGTCTGAACGAGGTAAAGCCGAAGCAGGAACCATCACATGGGACAAAGCAGCCGACAAATTGAAGAAAATCTATTCCGAAATGATACATTAAAACATTGAACCATGAAATCTATATGTTTTTACTTTCAAGTACATCAGCCCTTCCGTTTGAGAACGTACAGATTTTTCGACATAGGAAAGCGGCATGATTATTTCGATGATTTGCAGAACGAATGGATTTGCAAGAGAGTGGCGGACAAATGCTACAAACCTGCGAATGCGATAATAAAGCAGTTGATAGAGGAAACGGACGGGAGGTTCAAGGTTGCTTATTCCATATCCGGAACGGCTTTGGAACAGTTCGCCGCCTGCTGTCCCGAGGTGATAGAGAGTTTTCAGGCATTGGCACGAACGGGCTGCGTGGAGTTTTTGAGCGAGACGTATTACCATTCTTTGTCGAGCCTTGTGGAGGGTGGCGAGTTCGAGGCTCAGGTGGAGCAACACAAGAGAAAAATAGAGGAACTCTTCTCTCAAAGTCCCAAGATATTCAGAAACACAGAGCTTATTTACTCCGACCAAATAGGAGAGAGGGTCGGCAAGATGGGCTTCGAGGCTCAGCTTGCCGAGGGGGCGAAGCATGTCTTGGCATGGCGTAGTCCGAACTATCTTTACAGGAATTACCCGAAAGGAAACATGTTTTTGCTGTTGAAGAACTTCCAACTGAGCGACGATATTGCCTTTCGCTTTTCGCAGCATACTTGGAACGGTTTCCCTTTGACCTGCGAGAAGTTCGTGGATTGGTTGAATGGAACGGAAAATCCGGATTGCATAAACCTCTTCATGGATTACGAGACCTTCGGAGAACATCAGTGGAAAGAGACAGGCATATTCGAGTTTTTGAAACACCTGCCCGATGAGGTGCTTTCAAAGAGCGGGTTCGATTTTGCGACACCTTCGGAACTCATAAACAGGTATGAGGCGAAGGATAAGATAAGTTCCGTTTCGCCCATGAGCTGGGCGGACGAGGAGAGAGACCTGACGGCATGGCTCGGCAACGATTTGCAGAACGATGCCTTTGAACAGCTCTACGCCTTGCAGAGGGCGGTTGACAAAAGCGGCGATACGGATATATCGGACGCTTGGCGGAAACTGCAAACCTCGGACAACTTCTATTATATGTGTACGAAGTGGTTTTCCGACGGCGATGTGCATAAGTACTTCAACCATTACGACAGCCCTTATCAGGCTTACATAAATTATATGAACGTATTGTCGGATTTGCGTTTGCGATTGAAGGAATATTTGTAGGCAAAGCATTATGACGACAAAGGAGATATACAACCGTTTTTGCGAGGCGAACCCTCGAATGTCCGTTTTCCTGCAACCGTGGTGGCTCGATGCCGTTTACAGCGAAGGTTGGGAGGTCTTGTTGTACGAAGAGGGTGAACAGGTGCTTGCCGCAATGCCTTATTGCAAGCACAGAAAATACGGTTTCACCGCCATATTGCAACCGAAGCTCACTCCCGTGACGGGAATGTGGATTGCATACCCGGAGGATTGTAAAAGAAGCAAGCGTTATGCCTTGGAGATAAAAGCAATGGAGTATTTTGCCGAGCAAATCGACGATATGAAACCGGCGTACTTCCAAACCATGTTGCATTTCAGCCTTACATCGTGGTTGGGCTTCTTTTGGCACGGCTATAAGCAGACAACACGCTACACATACCGCTTCACGCATTTGGAAGACTTGGATTACGTCTTTTCGCAGTGCAGTACCGAGGTCAGAAAGTGCATACGCAAATTGGAAAAGCAGGACTTCACGGTGCGTAACGACCTTCCGTTGAAACAATTCTATGAGATAAATACTTTGACCTATGCAAGGCAGGGCGTGAAATGTCCTTTCTCTTTTGAGGATTTTGAAAGGATTGAAGCAGCTGCCGCTGCAAGAAATCAAAGTCGCCGTTATGCAATATGCGATAAGGAAGGCAGGGTGCATTCTGTAACATACGTGATATGCTCGGGGGACGTTTGGCATTCTATCTTTGCGGGTTCAGACCCTGAATTGAGAAGTTCCAATGCCGCAACACTGCTTTTGTGGCATATCCTCGAAGATGCCTCTGCCGCCGGTTGCAGGGAGTATAATTTCAACGGCTCGATGATGAGACCGATAGAGACTTTCATAAGACACTTCGGTGCAGAGCAAACGCCGTACATGATGATAGAGAAGCATTACTCCGGATTATACACCTTTTTGAAGTCTTTGAAGAAATGAACATAAAGCTTATAGTGGTCGGAAAGAGCGAAGAGAGGTATCTTTGCGAGGCTGTGGATATTTATCTCAAAAGATTGCAGCATTATGTGGGCTTCGAGTTGGTCGTTCTGCCCGATGTGAAGAATGCGAAGAGCCTTCCTGTCGGGGAATTGAAAGACAGGGAAGCCGAGATGATACTCAAACAGACGGCAAAGGCGGACAGGGTGGTGTTGTTGGACGAAAAGGGCAAAGAGTTTTCGAGCATGGAGTTCTCGAAGTACTTGGAGAAACAGATGAATGCCTCGGTCAGAACGCTGGCATTTGTCGTCGGAGGGGCGTTCGGCTTTTCGGATAAGGTGTATGAGGCTTGCAAGGAGAGGCTTTCGATAAGCAGAATGACTTTCTCCCATCAGATGATAAGGCTTTTGTTTGTCGAGCAACTTTACAGGGCGTTTACCATAATAAAAGGAGAACCCTATCATAACGAATGAGCTTTTTAAGGAAAGGGATTTATGTTTGAGAGAACGGAATTGATGATAGGTGCGGAGAATTTGGAGCGTTTGCACTCTGCACATGTGCTTGTGGTCGGATTGGGCGGCGTGGGAGCTTACGCTGCGGAGATGTTATGCCGTGCGGGTGTGGGAAAACTTACTTTGTCGGACGCAGACAGGGTGAACAGAAGCAACAGGAACAGACAACTCATAGCCCTCCGCTCGACGGAAGGAAGATTGAAAACAGAGGTGTTGGCGGAACGTTTGAGGGATATAAACGATGAGGTGTCTCTTGTCTTGATGAGCGAGTATCTGAAAGAGGAAAGGGTGGGAGAGGTCTTGGATGCGGCACATTACGATTATGTTGTGGATGCGATAGATACCCTAAGCCCGAAACTCTATCTTACGGCAGGTTGCATGAAACGGGGTATTCCTTTGGTGAGTTCCATGGGAAGCGGCGGCAAAATGAACCCTTCATCGATTCAGGTAGCGGATATATCCCAATCGTTCAACTGTCCGCTTGCCCGAATGTTGAGAAAGAAACTGCACAAGTTCGGAATATATGACGGTTTTGCCGTTGTGTTCTCTCCCGAGGACGTTCCTTCACGTTGTGTCAGGGAGGAAAGAAGCGAAAACAAAAGAACGAATGTGGGAACCATCTCTTACATGCCGGCAATGTTCGGTTGCTTTGCTGCAAGCGTGGTGATAAGGGAGTTGATAGGCATTCCGGCATACGAAAAAGTCGAAGATAAACGCTACTATCACAATAAAAAGACCGCCATTACCGATTTTGAAGAACAGATGAAGCAAACAAATAATGTCGAAAGGAGTGAAGATGGAAGAAATGTTTGAAGTATATTGCCGTAACACCGATACCAAAGTATTGGTTCCCTCGGGTACGGATTTGTCGGGCGTGGCTTGTTTTGCGGGAGTGAGAAATATCGAGACCATTCTCGGAGCCTGCGTCAACAATAAGGTGCAAAACCTGAATTATCGCATATATTCGCCCAAGACCGTGGAGTTTTTGGATATACATACCTCGTCGGGAAGACGTATGTATGCACTTTCGTCGATGTTTATGCTGTATAAAACCGTCAAGGAGTTGTATCCGCAAAACGAACTCTACATACAACATTCCATGACGGACGGATATTTTTGCGAAATAAAAGCCCTCTCGGAGGACTTGCCGACGGCGTTGACCAAGATAAAGAAAAGAATGCAGGAAATGGTCGAGGAGGATATTCCTTTTGCAAGGCAGATAATCCCCGTCGAGGAGGCGGTGGAGCTTTTCGAGAAATTGGAAATGCACGATAAGGCGGAGCTGATTCGCAACAGCAACAGATTGTATGCAAACATCGATTTGTTGGGCGATACGGTCAATGCGTTTTTCTATGAGTTGGTTCCTGCGACATCTTATTTGAAAGTATTCGACCTATACGCCTTTGAAAACGGATTCATTCTTCAAATGCCGAAGAAGGATAACACGCTTCCCGCACGGCAATCGGACAAAGGGGACAGGAAAATATTCTCCATATTCAGGGAACACAAGAATTGGGTCAGGATATTGGGAACTCCGTACGTCAGCAACCTGAACAAAGCCGTGGAAATGAAGAAACAGAACGAGTTGATTCAGGTTTCGGAAGCCTTGCATGAGAAGAAGTATTCCGAGATAGCCGATTCGATATATCAAAGGAAAGATGAGGTGAAGTTCGTTTTGCTTGCAGGACCGTCCTCTTCGGGAAAGACGACTTCCTGCCGTCGTATTGCGACACAGCTTGCGGTGCTTGGTTTCAGACCTTTGCAAATCTCGCTGGACGATTACTTCATCGACAGGGAGCATACGCCGAGAGATGCGGAAGGAAACTATGATTTCGAATGTCTCGAAGCCTTGGACTTGGATTATTTCAACCATCAGATGCGTCAGCTCTTGAACGGGGAGGAGATAGAACTGCCCCGCTTCGATTTCATAGAGGGAAAAAGAGTGCAGAGCGGCAATAAACTGAAAATGCAACAGGGTTCCATTGTCATAGTCGAGGGCATACACGCCTTGAACCCCGCATTGAGTGCAAAGATACCGGCGAAAAACAAATACAATGTCTTCGTTTCGGCACTCACGCAGCTCGCTTTGGATAAGCACAACCTCATAAGCAGCAGCGACAACCGCCTTTTGAGAAGAATAGTTAGGGATAACAATTACAGAGGATACTCTGCCCAAGATACCATAATGCGTTGGGAAAGTGTCAGAAACGGAGAAGAAAAGCACATCTTCCCGTATCAGGAAAATGCAGACAGCATATTCAACTCCTCTTTGCTGTATGAAATAGGCGTATTGAAGCCTTTGGCAGAAAATCTCCTGATTGAAGTTCCGCAAAACTCGCCTGCATACTCCGAAGCACGCAGATTGCAGAATTTTCTTGCGGATTTCAAATCCATAAAGACCGATTACATACCTCCAACTTCCATAATGAGAGAGTTTTTGGGCGGAAGCAGTTTCAGATATTAGGGTTGACGGCATTAGTTTTTCACAAGAAAAATACAGGATAAGGATTTGCAAAACAGAATCTTGAATACAAATCAACAAAACGGCGAAACAAAAAAATGAAACGGCGTTTTGTCAGAAGCGGAAAAAGTTGTAATTTAGCACCCTCAAATATAGAGGAAGACAAAGAAACAAATAAAAAACAAGCAATATGGAAGTAAAGAAATCGGACAAGGCAAACTTGGAAAAGACCAAGACCATGTATATTCTTGCGGGCATGGTGGCTGCTCTTTCCATCGTTATAGTTGCTTTCGAGTGGAAAAGCTATGATAAAGAGGAAGAAACGGTTCAGCTTACGCAAGTAGTACAAGAGGTTGAAGAGGTTATGATAACCCGTCAGGAAGAAACACCTCCCGAACCCGAGCAACCGCAACAACAAGAGACCACAGAATTCGAAATCGTGGACGATGACGTGGAATTGCAGAACGAGTTCACTGTCGAGAGCTTCGAGAATACGTCCAATACCGACGTTATCATTCAAAAGGTCGAGATACAAGAGGAACCCGAGGCTGAGGAAAAAGAGGATGTCATCTTTACCGTTGTGGAGGAGTCCGCAACATATCCCGGAGGTATGGATAAGATGTACGAATACATCGGAAAAACTTTGAAATATCCTACACAAGCGAGAGAGACCGGCACACAAGGAAGAGTTTATGTTACTTTCGTTGTCGAGAAAGACGGTTCGTTGACCGACATAAAGGTGTTGAGAGACATCGGTTCCGGTTGTGGAGAAGAGGCTGTGAAGGTCGTGAAGTCCATGCCTAAATGGAAGCCTGCAAAGCAAAGAGGTAAAATAGTAAGAATGCAATTCACGTTACCTGTTTCGTTCACTTTGGCAGGTTAATTCGGAAAGTGAGTTATTTCGTTAAGAGAATGGTGCAACGGACTTTGAACAGTCCGTTGCTTTTTTTAGTCTTGAAAATCGGATGATAAGCATAAACAAACTCTCCGTTCAGTTTACGGGAGTATATTTGTTTGAGGATATAAGTTTTGTTGTAGGCGATAAAGACCGCATAGGATTGGTGGGAAAGAACGGGGCAGGCAAATCCACCTTGCTTAAAATCATTGCAGGCAGACAGGATTACGACAGCGGCAATGTGGCGATAGATTCCAAGCAAACCATAGGTTATTTACCGCAGGAGATGATTCCCTCGTCGCAGGTGAGTGTTTTGGAGGAAGCCCTGACGGCTTTCGACCGGCTGAACGAGATGGAAAAAACATTGGAGACACTTACGCTGGATATAAGCGAGCGTGAGGATTATCAATCCGAGGCATACGCCGAACTTCTTCACAGACACAGCGAATTGAGCGAACGCATAGCCATGATGGGAGGCAACAACCGTCAGGGCGAAGCGGAGAAAATACTTCTCGGATTGGGATTTACCCACAGCGATTTCTCACGAAAGATGACCGAATTCAGCAGTGGATGGCAGATGAGGGTCGAATTGGCGAAACTATTGCTCAAAAAGCCTGAAACCTTATTGCTCGACGAGCCGACCAATCACCTCGACATCGAATCCATTCAGTGGTTGGAGAACTTTCTTCGCCGCTACTACGGAGCCGTTATCCTCGTTTCCCATGACAGAGCCTTTCTCGACAACATCACGAACCGCACAATAGAAATCACAGCCGGCAGGATATACGATTACAAGACCAATTATTCCGAATACGTCAAACTCCTCGCCCAACGAAGAGAGCAACAAATCGCCCAACTCAACAATCAGCAAAAACAAATCGCCCAAACCGAGAAATTCATAGAGCGTTTCCGCTACAAGGCTACCAAAAGCAAGCAGGTGCAATCCAAAATCAAAATGCTCGAAAAGCTGGAACGAGTGGAGGTCGATGAGACCGACACCTCTGCAATAAGGTTTTGTTTTCCACCCGCACCGCATTCCGGCAAGGTGGTGGTAGAAATAAAACAGCTGAACAAGAGCTACGGAGACAAACTCGTACTCAAAGACCTCGATATACTGATTGAAAGAGGTGAAAAGGTCGCTTTTGTCGGCAAGAACGGCGAAGGAAAATCCACCCTTTCCAAAATAATAGTCGGAGAGTTGGAAGCAAGCAGCGGCATTTGCCGATTGGGACACGATGTATCCATAGGCTACTTCGCCCAAAACCAAGCCGCCCTCTTGGACGGAGAGAAAACAGTATTTGAAACCATAGACGACATAGCCGTCGGCGATGTCCGTACCAAAATCCGCAGTATCCTCGGCAGTTTTCTCTTCGATGAGAACGACATAGAGAAGAAAGTCTCCGTTCTTTCGGGAGGAGAGAAAACCAGACTTGCCCTTGCCAAGTTGCTGCTCGCCCCCGTGAACCTCCTTGTTCTCGATGAGCCGACCAACCACTTGGATATGGTGTCCAAGGACATACTCAAAGCCGCCCTTGTCCGCTATGACGGAACCCTTATCGTCGTTTCCCACGACAGAGACTTCCTTCAAGGACTGACGGAAACCATTTACGAATTTTCGCACCATAAAGTCCGCCAATTCAAAGGCGACATAGCTGACTTCCTCCGCTCCAAGAAGATGACCGATTTCAAAGAATTGGAAACCGCAGCCCCTTCGGACAAAGCAATAAGCGACACACCGGCAAGCAAAAGCAAAGCCGATTACCTAAAAAGCAAGGAAAAGGAAAGCGGACTTAGGAAAATACGTAACAAAATAGCCGCCTGCGAAAAAGAAATTGAGCAATCCGAGAACCAAATCAAAGACTTGGACAATCAAATGGCAAACGGCGATTTCACAAACCAACAAACCGAAATGCAGAACCTCTGCACGCAATACGAAAAACTCAAAAGACAACTTTCCGAGCAAATGCAGCAGTGGGAGGACTTGCAAATGGAACTTGAAGAAGCAGAAAAACAATGTTGAACCGCACATACTACAAAGACAACCTCAGATTGGCGTACCCCATCATACTCTCCTCGCTCGGTCAAAGCGTGGTGCAGTTCTTTGATACCCTTATGGTCGGACACTTGGGCAAAGAAGCCTTGGCAGGAGTGGCTTTTTCGGCAGCCATAACCACCATAGCCCTCGTTTTCGGACAAGGAATAGGCATGTCTCTCACCCCCTTGGTCGGACAATCCTTCGCCCGCAAGGAAACCCGTCGCATGAGCATGCTCTTCCAAAACGCCATAACGCTGAACCTCGTAACAGGAGCCGCAATCGTGGCGGTACTCATGCTCTTCGTACCGCTTTTGCCGCACCTCGGACAACCGAAAGAAGTAATCGATGCAGCCAAATCATACTTCATCATCACCTCCATATCGCTCTTTCCCGCACAAATCTTTCTCGCATTCCGTCATTTCATGGAAGGAGCCGGCAACACAAAAATCACGATGCGGATAATCATCTCCGCCAACCTGCTGAACATCATATTGAACTACATCTTCATCTTCGGCAAATGCGGCTTTCCAGCCATGGGAGCCTTCGGAGCCGGACTCTCCACCTGCGTAGCCCGCAGCCTTATGCCTGTCGCATACCTTGTTTACATGTTATGCCATAAGCATTACCGCAAATACTTCAAATTCTTCTCGAAAAAGAACTTCACCCTCCATACCCACAAAAACATCATGCGACTCGGACTGCCCATAGCAGTGCAACTCTCCTTGGAATGCGTCAGTTTCTCCACCGTAACCATCATGATGGGCTGGCTATCCACCGTAGCCCTTGCCGCCTATCAGATAGTACTCACCTTCGTAACCCTAACCTTTCAGATAGCCTGCGGAATAGCCTCCGCAACAACCATATTGGTCTCGCACGCCTTCGGAGTGAAAGACCGCGACAGAATAAGAGCCAACTCTCTGAGCGGACTGCACCTTAGCTTCGTCTCCATGGGCATTGCCGCTCTGTGTTTCATCACGCTCGGCGGTGTGATAGCAAGCCTCTTCACCACGGACACCGCTGTTATCGCCCAAGCCCGAACCCTCTTCATCGTCGCCGGAGCCTTCCAACTCGTGGACGGAGCCCAAGCCACGCTGCTCGGAGCATTAAGAGGCATGAACGATGTAGCCAAACCGATGAAATACTCCCTTATCTGCTACATTCTCTTCGCCATACCGACAGCCGCCTTCCTCGGCTTCGCCCTTGAAACAGGACCTTGCGGTGTCCTCTCCGGCTTAGCCTTCGGACTGCTCCTCGCCACCATACTTTACTACACCCGCCTCAAAACCACAATCCGCCGGATCGCCTGATTTGCGGAGATGGAAGGCTGAAAGGATTTTTTCAATCGGCGAAATAAAAGAACGAAACGGCGTTCGATTATTCCGAAACTGTCATTTCGTTTGAGACTTGAAAAGTAAGGGGAATTTCAGGTGGAGATTGCTTGTTTTGTTGTGGAGGAGAAGGGGACGCTACTTTGGAGAACTGGTAATACTTTGCATTTTTTTTGTACCTTTGCCAAGTTGCAGTAAAATTATCCGATTGAAGAAATGAATCCATGGATACAATTAAGCATAGAATATGCTTCCCAACGTTCTTATCTTGATGATTTGTTCAGAGTTTATCCCACAATACCGGAGGGAATCAGAGACATAAACAAGGAAATATGGCGGAATGTCGAGACAGCATTTCAAAAGCGGGATAATGACAGCCTGATAAGAGAATTGCTAAGACTGAAACTCTTTCCCATAAAGGACAGCTATGTGTCTTATTTGAGACGAGATGCCTCTGCAATCGGTAGAAATCCTCGTACTATTAACAGAATATGCGGGCGTATTTACGATTTGGGATTGGATAAGCTGTATCAACAATGCAGTCAGCCCAAAGAAACAAACAGACAGTTAGGACCGATGTTTCATTCATGGGTAAAATCCAAATCATTGGGTATCATGCCTGTCGGATTGGAAGAGTTTGTGAACAGTGATGCCGATGCGATATTAGATGCAAGCGATAAATCGATGATGGAATTCGCTTCGCAGGAATTGGGATACAAAAGAAATAAAGGTTTGGACTTTTTGGCAAGGTTCAACGGGAAGTATATCATAGGGGAAGCCAAGTTCATAACCGATTTCGGCGGACACCAAAACGCACAATTCCTTGATGCAATGTCAACTCTTACGGATACAAATATCAAAGCCATACCCGTTGCCATAATCGACGGAGTGCCTTACATCAAATCGAATAACAAGATGTACAAACAAATAACGGAAACCTATAACGGCTACAACATAATGAGTGCTTTGGTTTTGAGGGAATTTTTATACTCGTTGTAATGGAAAATCTGCTTTTACTGTCGGAAAATCTGCACGCATTGCAGTATTTGTTGGAGGTTGAAAATTTAGCAAACAAGGTCGATTTGGTTTATATCGACCCACCGTTTGCAACAGGCATGAATTTCACCATAACGCAAGGTCGTGCAACAACGATAAGTAACTCGAAAACCGGAGACATTGCCTATAAGGATACACTGAAAGGCGATGAGTTTTTGGATTTTCTTTCAGAGCGGCTTGTTTTGTTGCGTGAATTGTTATCGGATAGGGGTTCCATTTATCTGCATATAGATTATAAGATAGGGCATTATGTGAAAGTGCTCATGGATAAGATATTCGGAATGGAAAATTTCCGTAACGATATAAGCAGGATAAAATGCAATCCAAAGAACTTTGCCCGCATAGGCTACGGGAACGTAAAGGATATGATATTGTTTTACTCCAAGTCTGCCAATCCTATATGGAACGAGCCGTATCAGGCATACGATGAATCGGATATAGAAAAACTGTTTCCGAAGAAAGATAAGAATAACAGAAGATATACCACCGTTCCGATACATGCTCCCGGGGAGACGCTTAACGGAAAAAGCAGTCAAACTTTTAACGGTATTTTCCCTCCGAAAGGAAGACATTGGAGAACGGATGTGGAAACTCTGCAACAGTGGGACAGGGAAGGTTTGATAGAATGGTCTTCCGCAGGTAATCCTCGGAAAATCATTTATGCCGATGAAAGAAAAGGTAAACGGGTACAGGATATTTGGGATTATAAAGACCCGCAATATCCGGATTATCCTACGGAAAAAAACATGGAATTGATAGAACGAATAGTGCAAACCTCTTCCGATGAGGGTAGTTTGGTGTTGGATTGTTTTTGCGGCTCGGGAACGACTCTTGTTGCGGCACAAAACAATGGTAGAAAGTGGATAGGTGTCGATCAATCGCCATTGGCAATAGATGTGACGAGAAAAAGATTGGGGCAACAGGAATATTCGTTGTTTGGAGGTTCGTCCGAATATACTTATTTGGAATTACGGAAAGAGCAGGCAATGTAAGGCAGGAGGCTTTGCTTATAAGTCTTTTGCCGAAATGCAGTTTTGCCGAGATTAAACCGCCGAAAGAAAAAGAGGAAACGCCGAAAGGATTTTTACTTTCGGCGTTTCCTCTTTTTGTAATGGTGTTTGATTGCGGGGTGGTGAAAGTCGTGTTCTACATCTTTTTGAAGTACTGCAAGGCTTCCACTACGTCTTCGTCCGTTTTGAGGAAGGAAGGGTAGAAGTATTGGTCGCCGTAAAGGTTTTGGGCGAGGTAGGCTTTCATGAGTTGCTTCACCTCCGTTGTTTCGGCTGTTGTCAGTCTGCCTCGCGTAGTATTTTGTTCGCTTGCGAAGTTCAGCATGCTTTGATAAAAGTCTTCACTGACCGTATAACGGTTCAAGAAGTCGTCTCCGTCTTTATAGGTACTGAAGTTGTTGCGATTACGATCCACATAGTCGAAGCAGTATTTGTAAATCAAGCCTTTTTTTAGCAGTGTGGTATAGTATTTGCCTCTTTTATAATTGTAATATGGCAATTCCACATCCGGTTCTATTCCTCCGCCTCCATAGACAATTCTTCCTTTTTTTGTCTTGTATTTCAATGAGTCTGCATGCGATATTGTGTCGCTGTGTTTTTCCATGTTGGCGTAGCGCTCTATGAAGTCGGCAAAATATTTTTCAGGGTCGCCCGATATGTAAGGTCTTTGTATGCAACGTCCGCTCGGGGTATAGTAACGTGATACGGTGAGCCTGATTGCCGAGCCGTCCGGCAGTTCTTTCTGTTCTTGAACCAAGCCTTTGCCGAAAGTCCTTCTGCCGATTATCATCGCTCTGTCGTTGTCTTGCAAAGCTCCTGAGACTATTTCGGAAGCCGAAGCGGAGATTTCATCTATCAGAACTATGAGTTTGCCTTTTTCAAAGATTCCTTCGGAAGTTGCAAAGTAGTCGTTTCTGCCTCTGTATCTGCCGTTGGTGAAAACTATAAGGTCGTCTTCGGGCAGAAATTCGTCTGCAATTTTTATTGCTTGGTCAAGGTAGCCGCCTACGTTGGCTCTCAAATCGAATATAAGTTGCTTTGCTCCCTTGTCTTGCAGTTTCAGAAGGGCGGAATGCACTTCGTCGTAGGAGTTTGCGGTGAATTGCGACAATCTTATGTAGCCTGTGGCTTTGTCGATCATGCCGTAATAATCCACGCTGTGTATCGGAATGGGAGCTCTGGTGAGATTGTAGTTTATGGGCTTGTTTACGCCGGAACGATGTATGGAAAGAGACACCTTGGTGCCTTTTTTGCCGCGAAGGAGTTTGAATACCTTGTCATTGCTTATGTCTTTACCCGTCACGTTCCTGCCGTCCACCTTGATTATGCGGTCGCCTGCCATGATGCCTGCCCTTTGCGAGGGACCCGGATTGATGGTTTGCAAAACCACTATGGTGTCTTCGATTATTCTGAACTGTATTCCCACCCCGTCGAAGTTGCCTTGCAATACCTCGTTCTCCTTTTTGATTTCCTCTGCCGTCATATAAACCGAGTGAGGGTCGAGGTCTGCAAGGAAACTCCTTATTGCCTCGTCCTGCAATGAGTCTATATCGACCTTATCGACGTATTGGCTGTCGATGAGTGAAAGAATGTAATCTATCTTGCCCCCCTTGGTGGGAAAATTACGGTCTTTACTCGTGGGGATAAGGTAAAAACCAAGAATGACCCCTATGATTGCCGCCACGGCAGCAACAACAGGGGTCGTGTATCTTTTCTTCATTTTACAGATGGTTTATTTCGTTATCCATTTCTGCACTTCCTCTGCTTTGAGTGCAGGAATGTCGAGTTTATTTTTCTTTCTCAAACCGTTCAAATCGTTGAACAACTTGTTCGGATTGGCGTTTTGCAGGTCTTCGATTTTCGTTATGCCGCTTTGTCTCAAAGGTGCAATCCACTCTTGCGGCACTCCGCATTCCATGAACTGGGCATCTGTTGCGACAACGGGCTTTTTCTCCGGCTTCATTTGAGGGAAAAGAAGTACGTCCTGTATGGAAGCATTGCCTGTCATGAGCATGCAAAGTCGGTCTATGCCTATTCCCATTCCGGAAGTCGGCGGCATGCCGTATTCCAAGGCTCTCACGAAGTCGTAGTCTATGTACATGGCTTCGTCATCGCCTCTTTCCTGTAATTTCAATTGGTCTTGAAACCTCTCCAACTGGTCTATCGGGTCATTCAATTCGGAGTAAGCGTTCGCCAATTCCTTGCCGTTGACGAACAACTCGAACCTTTCGGTCAGTCCTTCGACCTTTCTGTGTTTCTTCGTCAAAGGAGACATCTCCTTAGGGTAGTCGTATATGAATGTCGGCTGAATGTAATGCTCCTCGCACTTCGCTCCGAAGATTTCGTCTATCAGTTTGCCCTTGCCCATCGTGCCATCGACCTCTATGCCGAGAGTTTTGCAGGCATCGAACAACTGTTTCTCGTCCATCTCGTAAATATCGTAACCGGTGTATTGAAGAATGGAATCTCTCATGCTTACTCTTGCGAAAGGACGTTTGAAATCCACTTCCTTGTCTCCTATGTTCACCTTCGTGCCGTTGTGAAGGGCAAGGGCGACACGCTCTATCATCTCTTCGGTGAAGTCCATCATCCAATTATAATCCTTGTACGCCACATAGATTTCCATGCACGTGAACTCCGGATTGTGTGTGCGATCCATGCCTTCGTTCCTGAAATTGCGGGAGAACTCATACACTCCGTCGAATCCGCCCACAATCAGCCTCTTCAAGTAAAGTTCGTTGGCTATTCTCAGATAGAGAGGAATGTTGAGCGTATTGTGGTGCGTTATGAAAGGTCTTGCGGCGGCTCCTCCCGGGATTGGTTGCAATACGGGGGTCTCGACCTCGAGGTATCCGTGTTCGTTGAAGAAGTTTCTCATCGTATTGATGATTTTCGTTCTCTTCACGAAGGTATCTTTGACCGCAGGGTTGACAATCAAATCCAAATAGCGTTGACGGTATCTCTGTTCCGTGTCGGTGAATGCGTCATACACTTTGCCGTCCTTTTCTTTCACCACCGGCAAAGGTCTCACGGACTTGCATAAAACGGTCAATTCTTTGACATGAATCGAAATTTCGCCCATCTGGGTCGTGAAGACGTATCCTTTCACGCCTATTATGTCGCCTATGTCGAGCAGTTTCTTGAAAACGGTGTTGTACATCGTTTTGTCTTCACCCCCGCATATCTCGTCTCTCTTTATGTAGAGTTGGATTTTACCGTGATTGTCTTGCAGTTCGGCAAAGGAAGCAGCTCCCATTATACGACGGGACATAATCCTTCCGGCGATGGACACCTCTTGATACAAGTCCGTGTTTTTCGGGTAGTTGCTTAGAATTTCGCTCGTGGTTACATTAACCGGATACAAAGGTGCGGGATAGGGGTCTATGCCGAGTTCCCTCAGTTGTTCCGCAGCCTGTCTTCTAAGTATTTCTTGTTCGCTCAATTCGTTACTCATGTCGTAATCTTGTTGTTTCGGATTGCAAATTTACGGATTTATTCCCAAACAATGCTTTCACGTTCGGGCTTTTCGGAGGAAAGTAAGCGAAAAACGAATATTTTTTTCTGGGCAATGGTTTGCTTTTCGGGAAAAGTAGTAATTTTACAAACTCGTTTCAGAGTTTTACAAAGATATATTTTTGACTGATATGAATGGTTTTCAAGAGAAGTTATCGGCCTTGTTATCGGAGTTTGAAAGAGCCGGCAGGAGAGTATGCGGGAGCGAAAGAGTGTCTCGTCTCGATGTTGACGTACTCGGTGAAAAGATGAGGCAGATGTACGATTTGCTTTTGTCTTCCGATTGGAATGAAATCGAAGAAGTGAAGCATGTTTTGCCCGTGTCGGAGGAGTTGACCATCGAAAGGGTGGAGACGAAGGCTGAAAAGCCTGCAACCGAAACGCCGAAACGCCGAAATGAAACGGCGGAAGAAAAAATAGAAACGCCGAAAGAATTTACCGAAACGCCGTTTTCTCCCGAGCCCGAACAAGTGATTGAAAACGAGGATAAAGAAACAAAAGAAAAAGAAGAGGAGAAAAAGCCCTTAAAGAAAGAGCCGAAGCAGGTAGAGGTCGTTTCCGTTGAGCCGGAGGTAGTAACGACGGAGGAAAGTGAAGAAGAGAAAGAGGTTGAAGAGGAAAAGCCGGAGGCGAAAGAAGAGGAGAGTAAGGACAGCCATTCTTCCGTTTTGAGTTATCTGCACCATAATATAATGCGTGAGGGTGAGGAAAAACCGAAACCGCAGGTGGGTTCGACCTTGGACTTGTTTGCCGAGAAGACTCCTTCGATTGCGGAACGCTTCGAGAGTCGCACGAGAAGTGATTTGAGGACGGCGATAGGCGTTAGCGAGAAGTTCATGTTCATCAACGATTTGTTCTCCGGCAATTTGAAGGAATATACCGATTTCATCAACAAGTTGAATGACCTGACCACGTGGGATATGTCTAAATTGGTCATAGAGGAAACCAGACAGAAGAAGAAATGGGCTGCGGCTTCGTTGGCGTACACCACTTTGCAGGATTTGATACACAAACGTTTTGAGAAATAAGAGATGAGCAGTGTTTTCATTTTTTCAGCCCCTTCTGGCAGCGGCAAAACCACGATACTGAGAAAGATTTTCGAGAAAATGCCCGATATGTTCGGCTTCTCCGTTTCCGCAACCAACCGTCCTGCACGCGAGGGCGAGAAGGACGGGAAGGATTACTACTTTCTTTCGACGGAAGAAATGAAACGGAGAATAGAAAAGGGTGATTTCCTCGAATGGGAGCAGGTTTATGAGGGACGTTATTACGGTACGCCGAAATCTGAACCCGACAGAATAGCCGCAGAGGGGAAGATAGCTGTTTTCGATGTGGATGTGAAGGGCGGAATAAACATAAAGAAGATTTTGAAAGACGATGCCTACGCCATATTCATCATGCCGCCGAGCGTGGAGGAGCTTCGCAAACGTTTGCAAGGCAGGAACACCGAAACGGAAGAGGATTTGGAAAAGAGGCTTGCAAGAGCGGAGATGGAGATAGGGCTTTCGAGTGAGTTCGACAAGGTGGTTTTGAACGATGATTTGGACACCGCCGTTTCGCAAGTGGAGGAAGCAATCAGGCAGCAAATGAAGAAATGGAACATTAAGCAGTGAGAGAGAAAGAAAACATGGAGAGAGAGAATTATTTGTGTTTGTTGGAACTGTTGAACTTCGATAATGTCGTATTGCAAGGCGGCAACGATATGTTGCAAATAAGGCTCGACAGAATGACAAAGGATTTGTCGGAAGCGTCGAGGGGAAAAGGAGAGGGGATTGTGTGCCGTAATTTCGGCTCATACATATTGCTTTCCACGCTTTCCGATGACGAAGAGAGTTTGGAAAGATTGCTTTCCGTCTTATCCGTTTACAACAAGCAGGCTTTGATGTTCGGTTATCCACACAAAGGGATTGTGCTTCGTCAAAAGCCCGCTGTTTCAAAGCATGAGGGCGTGGAGGTCTTCAATTCCCGTGCTTTCATCGAGGCGAAAGGCAAATTGGCAAAGCAGGACATCGCTGGCATCGTCATCGACGAGGAAGTGTATGCCGAAAGGAAAGAAACGGTGCAACGTTACAGCTCGACCTTCGGACAGAGGCAGGTTCTGAAAATATTCAAAGCCGCTTTGGCAGGCGTGGCTTTCGAGGAGGTGAAGAAGACTTTGCGAAGCAATTTCGCCAAGGTGGGTGCCGGAGAAGGCTCTTCGGAAGAAAAAGCCTTGAAGTCGCTTCTTGAATTCATGGAAGCGGAAAACCGATAGCCGGCAGGCGGAAAGCATGGAGACGAAAGTGCCGATGTCGGCGGAGAAACAAAATACGGTGAAAACCGTATGTGATTTTAATGGAAGCGGATTGTCGTTTCAAGAAAAAAGAATGAAATCATGATAAAACGAATGATTGCGATGGTGTCCCTTGCGTTGTGTGCGGGCGGATTGTTTGCCCAAACATACATAAGAGACGCGGAGTACGGAGATGTAAATGCCCAATATCGTTTGGGCAAGATGTATGAAAGAGCGGACAGAATGCCGAAGGACATAAACAAAGCCGTATATTGGTACACCAAGGCGGCGGAACAGAACCACCCCAAGGCAATAATGGCTTTGGCGGAGCTGTATTACTACGGTGTGGAGGTGAAACAAAACCTGCCTTTGGCATTGAAGTACTTCCGTCTTGCGGCAGAGAGCAAGAACATGGAGGCTGTGTATTGCCTAGGCGAGATGTATGAGCAGGGAGTGGGTACGGCGAAGGACTTGAAGAAGGCTTTTGCATATTACAAGCAGGCTGCCGACGAGGGAAACCTCGCAAAGGCTCAGTTCAAAGTGGGAAAAATGGCTTATCTCGGCGAGGGAACAAAACAGGATACCCCGATGGCTTTGAAATACATACATTCCGCTTTCGACAACGGCTATCCTACGGCGATGGAATTTTGGAACGCAAATCAGTTATGGAAGTATGAGCAGTAAGATGAGGAGAATAGGAATTTGCATGGTCGCAGTGCTTTTCTGCACGGAGGTTTGCTGTCAGAATTTGCTCTTGAAAGCAAAGGGAGGCAACGTAGAGGCACAATATGAGCTTGCGACACAGTATTATAAAGGCATAGGACAATTACAGAGTTACTCTTCCGCTTTCGTGTGGTACAAGAAGGCGGCGGAGAAAAACCACCCCGCTTCATGCCATGCGATGGGAGAGATGTATGAAAAAGGCCTCGGATGTTCTCAAAACGAGCGTTTGGCTTTCTCTTACTACATGCAGGCGGCGGAAAGAGGTCATGAAAAATCGCAACTCAAAGTTGCACGAATGTTCGACGAAGGTACAGGCGTGGTGGATAACCCTGCACGGGCGTATCTCTGGTACAGGATTTGTGCGGATAGGAACGAGACGTATGCTTGCAGGCGAATCGGTGATTTTTATATGACTGGAACGGTTGTGGATAAGGACTTGGTGGAGGCAAGGCACTGGTATGAAAAAGCGGTTGACGGCAATGATGTCGATGCAATGCAGAAATTGGCTTACATATATGTAATAGGAGAGAGCGTTGCACCGGATTACAAGAAGGCTTCCGAATTGGCGGAGGTGCCTTTGAAGCAAGGTTTGCCTGTTGCTCAGTATGTGAAGGCTTATCTGCTGGAAAACGGCTTTGCGGAGAAGAAACAGCCTGCCAAGGCTCTGGAACTCTACAAGCAATCGGCAAAGCAGGGCTTCGTTCCCGCCAAAGAACCCGTTGCAATAGACAGATACAGAAAGGAAGGCATGGCAGACAGCCTGCTAAGCCTGAAAACAATCGGCAGAACGGAGAGTTATTACATTCTCGGCAAGGAATACATAGCCGGAAAGCAGACGAAGAAGAACGTGAAGAAAGGTTTGGAATATCTGAACAGGGCGGCGGAGGCTTCATACGCCGAAGCATACTTGGAACTCGGCAAATTGTACAGGGAAGGTAAAGTCGTGAGAAAAAACATCGGCAGGGCGAACAATTACTTCAAGGATGCGGTTGATTTGGGAAACAAAGAAGCGGAACAATATTTGAAGAAGTAAAAACGTTTCGTCGGAAAAACATACTTAAAAGAAGAAACATCATGGCGAATTTGGATATGGCTGCTTGCAAGAATGCAGACAAGTGGTTGAACAGCAGCATAGACGAAAACATAAAGGCGGAAATCGTTCGTATGAGGGAGGAAAATCCCGATGAGTTCAACGATGCGTTTTACAAAACCTTGGAATTCGGAACGGGAGGACTGAGAGGGGTGATGGGATTGGGAACGAACCGCATGAATTTGCTCACCGTGAGCATGACGACGCAGGGATTTTGCAATTATATCAGGCTTAAAAACGGCGAAAAAGCCACAAGCTGCGTCATATCGCACGACAGCCGCAACAACAGCAGGGAGTTTGCGTTTACGACTGCCCGTGTCATGACGGCGAACGGCTTCAAGGTTTATATGTTCGAGGATTTGAGACCGACTCCGGAGCTGTCCTTTGCGGTCAGGGAACTGAAAGCCGATGCCGGAGTGATGATTACGGCTTCCCATAACCCGAAAGAGTACAACGGATACAAGGCTTATTGGAATGACGGAGCCCAACTGACGACTCCTCACGACGTGGAAGTAATCGAACAGGTCAACAAGATAACCGATATAGCCCAAGTGAAGATTTCAAAGGACGATTCGGGAATAACATTCCTTGGAAAGGAAATGGATAAAACCTACATCGACAGGGTGAAATCCCTATCCATGAACAACGGATATATAGAACGCCACAAGGATTTGAAGATTGTCTATACTCCTTTGCACGGAACGGGTATCACAGTGGTGCCAGCGGCTTTGAAAGCGTACGGCTTCGAGAATGTATTCGTGGAAGAGCATCAGGCAATACCGGACGGCAATTTCCCTACCTGCCTTTCGCCCAATCCGGAGAACCCCGAAGCGTTGGAAGCAGGCTTGCGAAAAGCCAAAGAGGTCGATGCGGACATTCTTTTGGCGACAGACCCCGATGCAGACCGCGAAGCAATAGCCGTGAAGACCTCTTCCGGCGAGTGGGTTTTGTTCAACGGAAATCAAACCGCCACTTTGTTCACCTATTATCTTTTGGAGCGTTGGCAACAGGAGCATAAGCTGACAGGCAAACAGTTTGTCATAAAAACCATCGTAACGAGCGAGATGGTGAGAAAGGTTGCCGACAGTTTCAATGTGCATTGCTACGACACTCTTACGGGCTTCAAACACATAGCGGCAAAGATAAAATCCTTGGAAGGCAGGGAAGAATACATAGGAGGTGGAGAGGAGAGTTTCGGATACCTGATAGGCGATTTCGTAAGGGACAAAGATTCCGTTTCCGGTTGCTGTATATTGGCAGAAATGACAGCATACGCCGCCGACAAAGGGCAGACGTTGTACGATATGCTCATGGAGTTGTACGTGAAGTACGCTTTCTATACCGAAAAGCAGGTTTCCGTAACTCGTAAAGGCAAATCGGGAGCTCAAGAGATAGAAGCGATGATGAACGAGTTCCGTTCCAATCCACCGAAAGCCCTCGACGGCATAGCCGTGGAAAGAACGGCGGATTACCTTTACCCCGAGAAAACAGGCTTGCCGAAAAGCAACGTATTGCAATACTTCCTTGCAGACGGCAGCAAGGTGTCCGTTCGTCCCTCAGGCACGGAGCCGAAAATAAAATTTTATTTCTCTATATGCTCCAAGCTGGAAGACGTATCGCAATATGCTTCCAAACATGCCGAAGCAATGCAAAAAATAGAGGTAATGCAGAAAGAAATGGGCTTGAAGTAGTCATGAAACAGGCAAAAGAGGAGAGAATGAGCGGAAAAATCTTTTGCCTTAAACGGTTGACTGTCAAAGCCGATTAGAAAAAGAGTAAAAAAAGTAGGGAAAAAGTTTGGCAGAAACAAAAAAGTGAACTACCTTTGCACTCGCAAAACACGATGGCGTCGTAGCTCAGTTGGTAGAGCAGAGGACTGAAAATCCTTGTGTCACTGGTTCAAATCCAGTCGATGCCACGAAAGAAGAGAGGAGTTCGATACGGAAGTGTCGGACTCTTTTTTCGTTTCATCCCATCGCTTCGCCATTCCGCGAGAACGAAACGGCGGTTCACCGTAACGAACCGCCGAAAGAAAAAATCGAATCACCGTTTCGTCAGAGCCTTGATTTATCGTTGTTCTTGCAAAGGCGATATACATGCTTCATGTCGGTTGTCGGAAAATAAAAACGGGGGCAAAAGCCCCCGCTCGTGATGATTGGTCGATTGCTTTTTATTCGACAATCAATTTTTGTGTATTGACATTGTTTCCGCTTATTACTCTGATGTAATACACTCCGCTTTCAAAACCGCTTGTGTCGATTTCATGGCTTTCGACGCCTGCTTGCAATTTGTCGGAAAGGATTATTCTTCCTTGCAAATCGCTTATCGTTATCGTGGCATTTGCTTTCAAGCCTTTCAAACTCAATGTGGCTTTGTCCTTTGCAGGGTTAGGATAAACGATGGCGGACAATCCGCTTTCGATTTGCTCCAATCCAGAAGCGGAAAGGGTCGTGAAGGTCATTGTTTCGCCGTAAGTGTTTCCGCTTTCGGTGGTTGCGAATGCTCTGAACTCGTAAGTCGTCGAGGCTTCCAAGTCGCTCAATGTCGCACTCATGTTTTCGCCGTTTGCTTCAACGCTCGACCAGTCTTCAACGCCTTCTGTCTTGTACTCGAAGCCTTGTGCCGTGATTGTCTCGCTACCCGTGGTTACCGTTCCGTTCAATACGGCAGCTTCATGGGTGATTTCCGTTGCTGCAAGGGTGATAACGGTAGGTGCAACGACAGGAGCTTCCTCGGTGGTGAAGTTTATGCTTACCCATTCGGAAGAGGTCTCTTCGCATACGGCTCTTACCTCGACGGTGTAGGCAGTTCCGGCGGTCAAGTCGGTGAAAGTCTTGCTTGTTGTGCTTACGGTTTCGGCTTCTTCGCCGTTCAAGCGTACTTCATAGCTTGTTGCCGTGCCTGTCCAGCTTACCTCTGCCGATGTCTCGGTGATATTGCTTACTGCAAGGTCTGTCGGAGCGTCGCATGGAGTTGGAGCTTCCTCGGTGGTGAAGTTTGTGCTTACCCAATCGGAAGAGGTCTCTTCGCATACGGCTCTTACCTCGACGGTGTAGGCAGTTCCGGCGGTCAAGTCGGTGAAAGTCTTGCTTGTTGTGGTAACGGTTTCCGGTGTACCGCCTGCCAAGCGTACTTCATAGCTTGTTGCCGTGCCTGTCCAACTTACCTCTGCCGATGTCTCGGTGATGTTGCTTACTGCAAGGGCTGTCGGAGCGTCGCATGGAGCCGGCTCGGGGGTTTCTCCTGTCGGTTGAATGGAAAGGTTGGCTATGATGGCTCCCGGTTGTCTGCCGCCACTGCCATCATTTCTCCACACGAATACCAATTTCCTTAATGTATTAGGTTCGTTCGCTATGGTAACACTCTTTGTTTGAGTACCAGTCAAGAGGTTTATGTAGTTATTGGAATTGTTCTTCATCAATACATTTCCATAGTTCGTCGCCGCATAATAAGGAACCGTCGAGGTGTTAACGGCATTGTAAACCGTATCGACAGGTACCCAATATACTTTCAAGTAATCATAGCTTCCTTCTCCGCCTACGGTCAAATCAAAACTTATTGTCAAGGAATCGCTGTTGCCTGTGTTGAAAAGCTTCTCTGCAATCACGATAGACGCAGAGTTGTCTTTGTATCCGGCGGTATCTCCGCCATCTTTCGAGATGTACAATGCACCGGTGGTTTCTCCGTTCGGTGTGCCGATATGCCATTTGTTCGTATTGGTGCTGTTTTTCAACAACCATGCTGTTGCATCTGCCGAATCGAAACTGCAAGTGTATGGTACGTTTTCCGCCATCATCGGAGTAACATACTCGACAGTCGAGAATGCTCTCACCGTGTCCCCGTTGGAACAAATGGAAGCCACTCCGAATGTGTAGCTTGTGGCATATTCCAAACCGCTTATGCTTCCGGAGTTATCGGTAAAGTCAGCCATTGTGTATTCTTCCTCTTCCGATGCTTTGTAATAAACGACCCATCGGCTGTTGTCCTCGTCAGACCAAGTCAAATCGACTGATGTCGCTTCCGTTCCCCGTGCAATCGCAAGACCTTCGGGACGACTGCAGGCAGGAGAGTAGTTTACCTCTATATCATCGACATAAAGTATGCAGTTGCTCGATTGGGAAGAAGTGGAATAAGGCTTCAATGTAATTCTTCCGCCTTCGCCTTCGTATGAAGCAAATGACACCTCTTTTTGTTCCCAAATACCTTGTCGGGTTGCATAAACGGTATCGATGGAAATAAGCGTGTCTGCTTCCGATACGCCGACTATGATTCCGTTATAGCTGTTCGGATTTTTGAACTTGAATTGCAGACTTAGGAGTGTAAGGTCTTCTTCAAAGGAAGGCAGTAATGCTGTTGCACTGCAAGCATTGGCTCTTTGGGACTTGAAGTACAAACATCTGCTACCCGATGCAGGAGACGAGCTCGACACATTTATCTTGTCGTCTGTTCCCATGCCGGATTTATCCCAGCAATCCGCATAAACGTCATCGCCGTAAGAGTAGCTGTCGAAGTTCTCCGTGTATGGCAATTCGGCAACAGGGACGCATGCTGTCTTGAACGAACCCTCTGCCCAAGCACTCTCATCGGTTGAACTGCAAACTGCTTTCACTCTATAGTGGTAAGTGGTATTCGGTGTCAGGTTTGTGAACGTGTAAGTCGTGTCTGCAGAGGTATGACTTGTCGCTTCGCTCCAATCACTCGCCGTTGTGCTTAATTCAATGGCATAGTTACCTACATTGCGAGGGTCAACCCATGCAACAGTTGCGTTTTCGGCAGTTGCGATTGCGGACAAATCCTCCACTGCGATGCAGGTCGGTCCCAATTTAACTTTGAGATTGTCCAAGAAAATGTTGCTACCGTATGCCGATACCGCCTTGATGATTATGTATTGTGTGCCTGTCGTGCTTGCAGGTAGCGAGAATGAATGTTCCTGCCAGCCGTTGGAGGAACGGTATCTTAGAACCGAGTCAATCAAAGTGGCATTTTCGAGGGTTGGTTGGTCGTTCACATACAGCAAAACCCTGTCTTGGTAGCTGTTGTTGCTTGAATTGTGAAACATATCGAAAGATACGTCCATGTTTCGAGGGAAGTTCATGGCAGGAGAGATGATTGCCGTCCACTTGTTGTTTTGAACGTTGTAGCTGTTGAAGAATAACATCTTGCTTCCGTCGTGCGGATCGCATGAAGGGTTGCTTCCGCTTGTTACAACCTGCCATTTGTTGTTTGCTTCCGTTGTCGAGGAGATGGAAGTCCAACAATCGATTCCGTTTTCAAAACTTTCGATGAAAGGAAACTCGCCTATAGCACTTTCATAGCAAGGTGTGCTGTAATTAACTGCTGCAATGGCTTTGACCGTGTCCCCATCCGAGCAAATTGATGCCACTTGGAATGTATAAGATGTTTGAAGCGACAAACCGCTTATGCTTATCGTATTCGCAGAGCTTGCTTCCATGGTGTACTCCTCCTCATCGGCTGCCTTATAGTAAACGACCCATCGGCTGTTGTCCTCATCCGTCCAAGTCAAATCTACGGTTGTTGCCACCGTTCCTTCTGTAACCACAAGGTTTTGCGGACGTGGGCAGGCAGGAGCGTAATCCACCTTTACGTCATCGAGATAGAGGGCAAAGCTGTTCAGATGCGTTGTGTTGGAATAAACTCTGAAAGCAATTTTTCCGCCTTCGCCGCCATAAGATGCAAGAGACACTTCTTTCTGTTCCCAAACATCGGAAGCGTTGGAAAGAACCGTGTCGATGGCAACGAAGTTGTCTCCTTCCAATACGCCGACCATGATACCGTTCGGTAGAGCCGGATTTTTCAACTTGAATTGTACGCTTAGAAGGTCAAGACTTTCCTCGAAGGAAGGCAACACCACTGTGGCAGTGTAGCCATTCGCTCTGTTGGAATAAAGATAAAGACAACGATTTCCCGAAGCCGATGAACTGTTCGATATGCTTATTTCGTCGCTTGTGCCGATGCCGTATTTAGTCCAGCATTCCACATATTCGTCATCGCCGTAATAGTAGCTGTCGAAGTTCTCTGCGTATGGCAATTCGTCGATTGCTCCGCATGCTGTTTTGAATCGTCCCTCTGCCCATGCACTTTCGTCGGAGGAACCGCATATTGCTTTTACCCTGTAAGTGTACCATGTATTCGGAGTAAGCCCTGTGGCTGTGCAGTTGGTCGTTGTGGAAGTAAATGTCAAAGCTCCGCTCCAATCGCTCGCAGATGTGCTTACTTCAAGAAGATAATCGCCCGCATCATTAGGGTCGTTCCATTCTATGGTTGCCTCATTATGGAGTATCTCTGTCAAGTGTTGATTGCTCAATGTCTGACATGCAGGAATGTAATCTATGCTTAGGTCATCTACCCACATATTTCCGGAAGCTCTCACGAAGTGTTCTTTCAAGGCAATGCGACCTCCCTGTCCCGTATAGGAAGCAAGGCTTACTTCACGTCTCTGCCATGTATTGCTTATGGTGTTATATACAGTATCTATGCCGACAAAAGTACCGTCATTCTCGACAACTCCTACTATCATACCATTATCCAACTGCGGATACTTTAATTGAAAGACCACATTCAAATCTCTCAGATTTATACTTTCGTCCATCTGCGGTGCAACGGCAATCACTTCCGCTGTTGCGTTAGGAGCTTGAAATACCAAGGCGGCTGTACCGGATAGATGTTGAGTGTTCGCCACGTAAAGGGCGTTCGATGCAGTGGTGTTGTTCAAAATCTTTGTCCAGCATGGCGGAAAGATGCTCGTTCCCGTGCCATAGCTGTCGAAATTGTCCGTATAAGGCAATTCGGTTACGGCATCGCAAGGTGTTCTGAACGAAAGAGAGGACCATGCACTCTCATCATCGCTACCGCATATCGCTTTCACGCGGCAGTTGTACAACGTATTCGATGTAAGTCCCGTAAAGGTGTAAAAAGTGTCGCTCACATTGTCGCTTTCCGCCCCTGTCCAATCCGCTTGCGAGGCAGGTTTCATTTCTATTTGGTAGTCGAGTGCGGCAGTGCTTGCATTCCAAATCACGCTTGCCACGTTTTGCGATACCGTCGTGGTACCGAAGCCTTTCAATGAAGGGCATGAACTGTTCGGATCCGGCACTGAGGCGTATGTTGCGTTGGTTTGATTAACTCCGCCTCCTCCTCCGTATGAAGTGAAAGAAGCACAAGTCCAACCGGCGGCACTGTTGTTAAAGCCGTTGTTGGTCAAGTACCAAAAGCCTACCGACCCCCAACCGCATTGCCAGCGGTCTTCGGGTTCAACAGGAGTAAATCCCTCGAGATCGATGCTGCTCGAAATGGAATTTGTCGTCGGATTTACAACCTGCGAAGGATTATCGGGATTTTGCAAGGAGAACACGCCGTTACCGTTCATGTCTATTCCGAAACCGGTAACGAATCCGCCGGAACCTTCTTGGAAATAGAACCGCGGATCTGCCGCTGCGATGTCCTCGCACATCTGTTTCATTGATTTGGAGCCGTCATAACGGTATCCCCAAACCAAAGCCTGAGGCGTTTTGCCGTCGTTGAATACCAACACTAAGGCAGCCTCGTTGCTGCCTGTTCCGACCCAATACTCGATGTCGGCTGCCGTAAACACCCCGTTAGGAGCCGTGCCGAGAGTTTGAGCCGTCAGGCAAATGCTTGTCAACAATGCCGACAAGAGGCATAAACAAACTTTTTTCATTTCGTTGTCTGTCGTTTTTTTAGTTAAACAATGACGTATCGAACGAACGATAAAGCGTGAGAGAAAAGGCAACCCCGAAAACGACAAGGCAGACAACTGCCTGTAATTTCACTCTTTGCAATCACATCTCTATTTCCCGAAAGATACGATTCTTAATTCGGCAAAATCACGGTAGGTCTTCTGACTTGCACCTCCTCGAAAACGGCCTTCCCATTCTTGCGAACAGTGGCTGAGAGTTGCGAGACAACTTCTCTGTGGTTGTTTTCAAAGAATGAAAGCATTCAAACGCTTTCATGGTGCTTACAGCTACGGGTTTAGTTCTTGATTTTCACAAGATTCCCTTTTAATCCGCCGAAGCGAAACCGCTGATTTGCGACTGCAAAAGTAGAAATAAAATTTGAATTCCGCTTATTCCGAGCGTGGAATTAACTTTCCCTGCCTGCAAACGGCAAAGCCGGACAATGGCAAAATAAGAAAAACGAAATCGAATGCACCTGTATTTTTCCCATTGCCTGACTACTCGGAAACGAAACGCCTTTCCACGAAAATGAAACGCCGAAAGAATTTCCTTATATGCCGTTTCGTGAAATTCTTTCGGCGTTCGGGTAATGGATTTTCGGATTGCGGGTTGGGTAAGAGTTGTTTATTCGTGGCAGTATATGCGTTTTATCCTTTGCGAGACGGAGGTGAAGACTTCGTAGGTGATGGTGTCGAGGGCTTTCGCCATGTTCTCCACGGGGTTCTCCTCTCCGAAGATGACGACTCTGTCTCCTATGGAGGCGTTTATGCCGCTAAGGTTTATCATGCACATATCCATGCAGATGTTTCCTACGATGGGTGCCATGCTTCCATTGATCCACACTTTGAAACCTCGTGGCGAGAGGTGGCGGTTGAGACCGTCGGCATAGCCTACGGGTATGACGCCTATGGTTGTGGTTTCTGTGGCTTTGAAGTTACGCATATAGCTTACGCTTTCGCCCTTGCCTATGGTGCGTATCTCCGTGAGGCGGGTTTGGAGGCTTTGAACGTATCGCAGGTGTTGCTGTGTGTCTGCATTCCAGCCTATGCCGTACATGCCTACGCCCAAACGAACCATGTCGAAGTGTGCTTGCGGGAAGCGAACCGTGCCGGCGGTGTTGCAGATGTGGCGGAGTATTTTATGGTCGAAGGCTGCCCTTATCCTGTTGCTCCATTTCTCGAAACGCTCTGTTTGTTTTGCGGTGAAAGCGTCCTCTTCCGGTGCGTCGGCACAGGAGAAGTGCGAAAAGACAGAGGCTATGTGCAGGTTGCCGTGCCGTTTCACTCTTGCGATAAGCTCGTCCAAGTCCTTTTCCTCGAAGCCCAAGCGGTGCATTCCCGTGTCCAACTTGATGTGTATTTTGAGCGGCAGGTCGTAAAGCAGTTCCAAGGTCTCGAAGTTATGCACCACGGGTTCCAAGTCGTAATCGACCATCTTGCCCAAGGCTTCTTTTTCGAGCGTAACGACCATTACGGGCAATGTTATGCCTTTATTCCTCAAATCCACGCCCTCATCGGCAAAGGCAACCGTCAGATAGTCGGCAAGCTGTGTGCGTTGCAGTTCTTCCGCAACCTCGCTTCCTCCGCAGCCGTAGCTGGAAGCCTTGACCATTCCCATGATTTTGACGCCGGGTTCGAGCAGGGATTTGAAGTATTTTACGTTTTCGTCCAAGGCTGTGAGGTTTACCTCCAATATGCTTTGATGGCTTTTGGCTTCAAGGAAGTTGGAGATTTTTTCCAATTCGGCTTTACGCGAGCCTTTGACCAAGATGGCTTTGTCGTGAAAGTCGCCGAGGGATACGTTTGCAAGGAAGTCCTCGTTGGAAGCGAAAAAGCGGTGCGGCATGTCGAATGCGGCATCGTTGTTTGCAAAGTCCTTTCCTATGCCGTAAAGAAAGGATATGCCTTTGTTCTTCAACATTGTGTCGATTTGCTTCATGGTGTGCGGTATGTCTTCGCTTTTTTCTTGCAAATCGGAGAGAATGACGCAGCGGGATAGCTTTTTGTCGCATGTGTTGAGGAAATCGACCGCAGCTTCGAGCGAGGTGATGTCCAAGCAATAACTGTCGTTGAGCAGGAGTGAGCCTCCCACGGATTCTTTCAACTGCAAACGCATGTCCAAAGCCGAAAGGGTGTGCATTCTTTCTTTGAGTGTTTGTTCGCTTATGCCCATTTGTCGGCATAGAACGAAAGCCGAAGCGGCGTTTTCCCTGCTTGCACGGTCGGAAAAAGGCAATCCGGAATTGCGGACGACGGCTTCGCTTTCGTAGGATACCAACTCTATATCATTATTAGTACAGAATGCCTCTGCCTTCTCGAATAAGAGGGGATTATCGCGGCTGCAGATGAGTTTCTTGCAGCCTGTGAAGAGCTTCAACTTCTCGTTTATCTTTTCCTCCATGCCATGGAAATTCACTCCGTGAGCCTCTCCGATATTGGTGAACAAGCCTATCTCCGGCAAAATCATGTCGTGCAATCTTTGCATTTCGTCCGGCTTGGATATTCCGGCTTCGAATATTCCGCCTTCGTAAGAGTTGTTCAGCTGCCACAACGATACGGGAACTCCGATTTGGGAATTGTAGCTGCGGGGCGAGAAACAAATCTTGCGGTCTCGGGCGATGAGTTGACGCACCCACTCCTTGACTATGGTCTTTCCGTTGGAACCCGTTATCGCAGCGACGGTTCCGTGGAAGCATTTGCGGGCGTATGCTCCCGCTGCTTGCAAAGCCTTCAACGTATCTTCGACCAAAAGATAGGCAACTCCCTTATGCAGAACCTCGGGCAGGCGGCTGCAAACGAAAACCCTCACACCCTTTTCGCAGAGCGGTTCTATGAAGCGGTGTCCGTCGTTATCGGCGGAGCGAAGAGCGAAAAACGCCGTTCGTTCTGCCGAATTGAGCCTTCTGGAATCGAACAAAAGAAATTCTATTTCAAGGGATAACATATCGAAATCGGGTTCCGCTCCGTCGGAACGGACGCAACGTGCGTTGCACAGCCTTATCAGTTCTTCCAAACTCACTGTCATATCAATTTGTTTTTTGCAAAATTAGAGAAAAACGCCTTTCCGCAGATACCGAAAGGGCGAAATAACGAATTCCAAGCCCGAAAACCGCACCGAAAAGCAAATGCAAAAGCAGCGAAAATCGAAACCGGAATGCAAAAAAACGGAAAAATATTTCTCCGGTCGAATATTTTTTTACCTTTGACGCCGTGAATTTCTCGATTCGGGGGAATAAGAAAACCATTTAATACATATACAATATGGAAATGAAGACTATTTCAATCGGAACGACAGAAAAGAATGTCGTAAGAAAGCATTATCTGACGGACATCGCTTTTTGGGTGGTGTTTATGGCGACGATGACGTTTTTCTCGCTCGGTTCGCATCCGGCTTTTGCGGTTTTGATTTCTCTTTTGTTCATGGGACTCGGCGTGGTTCTGTGGATAAGGAACTACAATGCGGCAAAGGAAAGCAGGAAACTTGCAATCAGCCTGCCGGAGTTTATCTTTCAGTTGTTCTTCAAGCTGTTGATTATCGTGTCCGTTGTGTTCTGCGTAGGCGGATACCCGGGCAGCGGGTACATAACCCTTGCGGCTTCGTTGCTTGTTTGGGCTTATGTCATCATGGCAGTGAGACGACGCAGGTTGCACGAGGTGGCGTATGCCATATTGGTGTTGCAAACGGTCATAGTTTCGGCAGACAGATTTCTGTAAGCAAAAGTGGAAACAAGAGCGGCGACATAAAGCCGGCAAAGGGCGTAAGGCATCGTTCGAAACCCCGAGCCGGCTTTTGTGCGTTTTATCTTCCGCAGCCTTATCGGAAGTGTACGTCAACAACTTAGCCTTTCGCTGTGTCGCCATGCCCTTGCGGAATGAAAAAAAACGGGAAAATATTTCTCCATTCAAAGAATAGTGCATAACTTTGCCGTTCCAAATCACGGTGGTTTGGAAAAGAAAAAACGTTTAAAAATTACAATATCATGGACGTAAAAAAAATCTTAGCAGACGTAGAAGCAAAGAACCCCGGACAACCGTTGTTCTTGCAAGCTGTAACAGAAGTGTTGGAGACAATACAGGATTATGTTGCAGAACACCCAAAATATGATAATCACAAGATTATCGAAAGAATGGTTGAACCCGACAGAATTTTCCAATTCAAGGTTGAATGGATAGATGATAAGGGTCAAATCCAAGTAAACAGAGGTTTCAGAGTACAATTCAACAACGCAATAGGACCTTACAAAGGAGGATTGCGTTTTGCTCCTAACGTAACTTTGGATACGTTGAAGTTCTTGGGCTTCGAGCAAACTTTCAAAAACTCTTTGACTACATTGCCTATGGGCGGTGGTAAAGGTGGTTCTGATTTCGACCCTAAGGGAAAATCGGATAACGAAATCATGAGATTCTGCCAAGCCTTCATGACGGAATTGTGGCGTTACATCGGACCTGACACGGACGTTCCTGCCGGCGATATAGGAGTAGGCGGAAGAGAAATCGGATACCTATACGGCATGTACAAGAAATTGGCTCGCGAGAACACAGGTGTGTTGACCGGAAAAGGTGCAGGCTGGGGCGGTTCCATACTTCGTCCGGAGGCAACCGGTTTCGGAGGAGTTTACTTCGTCAACAACATGTTGAAAAAGCATGGTTTGGAATTGAAAGGAAAGAAGATTGCCATCTCCGGATTCGGAAACGTTGCATGGGGAGCGGTAACCAAAGCCACTGAATTGGGTGCAACAGTTGTTTGTATCTCCGGTCCTGATGGTTACATCTACGACGAGACAGGTATGAACGATGAGAAAATCGCATACATGCTTGAATTGAGAGCTTCCAACAACAACGTTGTTAAGCCTTTCGCCGACAAGTTCAAAACAGCCAAGTTCATAGCAGGCAAGAAACCTTGGGAAGCTAAGGTGGATATAGCTATGCCTTGTGCAATTCAAAACGAGTTGAACGCAGAAGACGCAAAACAATTGATAGCAAACGGAGTTACTTTGGTATGTGAGGTTTCCAACATGGGTTGTACGGCAGATGCAATTCACGAACTTCAAAAAGCGAAAGTTATCTTCGCACCGGGCAAAGCTGCCAATGCAGGTGGTGTAGGCGTATCAGGTTTGGAAATGAGCCAAAACGCAGGACACATCAGCTGGACAGGTGCAGAGGTTGACCAAAGATTGCACCACATGATGGATTCTATCCACGAAAACTGTGTTAAGTACGGTACTGAAAAGGACGGTTACATTAACTACGTTAAGGGTGCGAACGTAGCAGGCTTTATCAAAGTTGCAGATTCAATGATCGAACTTGGTGTTTGCTAATAAAGCATTACAATCCGGATATACGGCGAAACACTGCCGTGTATCCGGTTTTTTGTATCCGCTTGTCGGCAATACGGATAAGAGAAACGGTTTCACGGTTTATTCATTCTTTGAACGGTTCGTTCTTGATTTGCGAGGAAGCGGTTGTAATGTCGTATTGCAAAAACAAAAGCGAGAAAGAAAGCACCGAAACGCGGTTTTGAAAAATTCTTTCGGCGTTCGGCGAAAACAAAGAGAAGTTCAGATATAATTATTCCATGATACGTATAGAAAGTAAAGGTGTTATGTTAAAACGATTGTGCATTTCGTTCTTATGTTGTGGCTTCCTACTGCATGGAAGCAGTCTTTCGGCACAGTCTTTGCTGAAAGAGTTCGATAATCTCTTCCTTACAGGGACGGAGGAGGCGTTTTTGACAAAGGTTGCGACTTATACGGATAAGAAGATGTTCTTTTTATCTGCCGAAGATTTGGAATTCATACCTGTGTTCGAGGTGAAAGGAGAAACGATTATAAAGGACAGCATTCCCAATGTCAGAATAGTAACGGGGGAGGACAGGTTCCATTGGACAATTCCCACATCGATGATTTTTTCCGAGGGAAAATTGTTTACGACTTACGGTTACGGCATTGCGGAGTACGAGAGGGACGATAAGGCTTGGTTCATCAAGGAGGTTTTTCCCATAACCGATGACATATATAATGCGAAATATCACAGGATTATAGGTGTTTGCGGCAACAAAGTCGTGATTGCATGCGATAAGTACTACAATAACCCCATCGAAAAGTACGGAGATTATACTCTTGCCATATATGATTTGGAAGAAAAACGCATTTCACGGGAAAGGGTCTTCGATTTCGACAGAGCCATCTTCCTTAATCTTTATTCTTTCGTCAATCTTTTTTCCTGCAGCAAAGAACGCATCTCGTTTCTCAACCCTTTGAAATCCGAGGTTTATCTTTTGGATTACGATTTGAATGTTTCGGATACGCTTGGATTTCCTTCGCAAGACGGCTATGAGGCAACTGAAAAACGCTTGAACGAATTGTTCACTCCCGAAGTGATATTGCTTTGTGATAAAGCTCCGAAAAATCCTGTTCTCATACTTCATCAGAATCTTGTTTTCTCAAAGGACAATGCTTATGGTTTGAATACGAAGCAGTGCTTCATCGATGAAGATAATCTGCTCATCGAATATTCTCTCTTCGGCAATGGTGGAGCTGTCGAGTTCTTCAAGTTGAACCTGAAAACAAGGCAGGCGGAGAGGGTTTTCTCTTATTCGTATAAAGAGCAGCCTGATTTGGACGACTTGATTTGGAAAGAAGAATTGCCGATATTCGATGACGGCACATATTTCAAAACAACAATGAAACCGAGCCAAGATGAAGAAAATATTGTCGGCGGTCTTGATATGTATTACTGCAAGCCTTTCGATTTCCGCACAAAATAACTGCTCCGTAAGTTTGGAGGACAAGGGCGGAAAGGAGACGGACTGCCTTGTGTCGGAGTATGATTATGTCATTGTCTTCAATGCGTTTTTCTGCAAGACCTGCGTGGACAAGCAAACGAGAGAAAAGCGTATCCTGATGATTTGCAACGAAAATCAAAGTTCGAAAACTTTCCGCATAAGCACTTGTAATTCCCTGCGAAAACTGTATCCTGATTCCGATGTACGTTTCGTGAAAAATCCTCTTTCGATAAGTCTCCTCAAAACGAATGCCTTGTTGAGCGGTGATGAGTTCTGCCGAATTCTTGCTTCAAAAGAGGAATAAAACCATTTGAATTACTTCCCATAAACCGATGTGTTGCAAGCCTCGGCTTGTGATGCGTCTTTGCATACATTCCATGTAAACGAACAGTCGTGGTTCGCATGGAATGTATTCTTGCATATAGTTATGCTTGTCGGTGTTTTTGATAATCGGGATAGTTTCTCTCCGAGAACGAAAGGCGGAAAGTAAAAACAGATAGGGCGTTTCATGAAAATAAATCGCCGAAAGGATTTCGTGAAACGGCGATTCGTTTTCTTATGGTACGAAAAAACAGGAGACGAACGCTCTTAGTGATGCGTTGTTCTCCTGTTTTATGGATTTACGATTGTTATCCTAATTTGCGTTCGGCGTTGCAGCAGGTTGTGCGGCAGGCAATGCAGGGGCTTGTTTTGCAGGGACGGTCGTCTTTATCGCATTAGGATCCAACTGTGTGCCGTTGTTGCTCTCCACAGCGGTCTTTCCAGGTGTGAAAGCGGTTGCCACAAGGCATAGAACCAACATTATTCCTGCCAATGTCCACGTTGCTTTTTCCAAAGCGTCTGCCGTTTTCCTTACTCCCATGAATTGGTTCTGTGCAGCGAAGTTGGCTGCCAATCCGCCACCTTTGGAGTTCTGAATCAATACCACTATTGCCAACAAAACGGCAACCACGATAATCAATACTGTTACGAATACAAACATTTCTTCTTTACTGTTTTTTGTGTGTTATTTATTTTCTTCCAATTCTCTGATTCGGTCTGCAAAGTAAGCACTTTTTTTTGGATTAAGGGCTGTTAATTGACGATAAATTTGCAGTGCCTTGTCTTTATTGCCTTGTTTGAGGTATATTTTCGCCATTGTTTCGGTTACGATTTTGAAGTCATCGTTTGCCGATTGCTTTAATATTTCGTCTATTACGGGACTTTCTTCCTCCGAAGAGACCTTTCCGACTTTCGGATTTTCTATTTTCAAAAATCTTTCGATAACCTCCTCTTTTGTCGGGTTCTCCGAGAGACCGGGTTCTTTGTACAGGTTTATTTCGTCGAGTATATCGTCTTTTTTTGCTTCGATTGCAGGAGCGGGAACGGTTTCCGGCTTTTCCGAAAGGGGCTTTTGAAGATGGTTTTTCAGCGGATTTTCCATGAAGTTCTTCAATCCTGTGCGGTCGAAGGAGTAAGCAGCCGCCTGCAACAGGTATTTATCGCCGTTTTGGTTGCCGAGAACTTTCGCAAACTTTGCGGCAAAGGCATATAATAAAGATGTATAAGGGTGCTTTTCGATCAGCCTCTCGACCGCTATGAGATTCAGCAATCCTATTTGCGATTCGTCGAGTTCCAATATGTCGTTCAATCTCCTGTCCATGCTTTCCTGCGACAGTGAAGCCGCTTTTATTGTTTTTTAATACTTTTTCTCCTTTGCGGAAACAGTCGGCAAATGTACGAAAAAAAACCTTACTTCCAAGAAAAGAGGAACAAAAAACGCCGAAACGACAAAAAAAATCAATCGGAGTGTCGTCCGTATGAAAAAATATCGTACCTTTGCACCTCAAAAACAAGTAACATACGATGAAAAGAACATTTCAACCTTCACGCAGGAAAAGAGTAAACAAGCATGGTTTCAGAGAAAGAATGGCAACAGCCAATGGTAGGAGAGTTTTAGCTGCTCGTAGAGCTCACGGCAGACACAAACTAACCGTTTCTGACGAGAGATAGTTTACCGCTCTTTTTTGATAAGAGAGAAACCGAAAGATATTTACGAGAAGCATTGAAGTATTCCAATGCTTCTTTTTTGTGTTTTTCATAATCGGGTGATGAAGTTGAAGAAAACGAAAACGAGATTGATTCTCGAACAGGTCGAGATATTGGAAGCCGGTTCGGAGGGGAACTGCATTGCGAAGGTAGATGACCTTGTGGTGTTCGTGCCTTTTGTCGTGCCGGGAGATGTGGTGGATTTGGAGGTTTATCGCAAGAAAAAGAACTTCGCACAAGCCAAGGCTGTGAAATTCCACAAGTATTCGCCCCTCAGGGTGGAACCGTTGTGCGAACATTTCACCGTTTGCGGCGGTTGCAAATGGCAGACGATGAATTACGAAAGCCAAGTCTTCTATAAACAAAAACAGGTCAGGGATAATTTGGAGCGTATCGCCAAGGCGGATTGCTCGCACATGCTTCCCATTCTGCCTTCCGAGAAGACAAGCGAATATCGCAACAAATTAGAATATACCTTCTCCACAAAAGCATGGGTGGAAAACTACGATAAAACCATGCCAGCCCGAGGGGCTTTCGGCTTTCATGTACCCGGTTTCTTCGATAAGGTTTTGGACATCGGGTATTGTGCCTTGCAGAGAGAGCCGTCGAACGAAATCCGCAACCATCTGAGGACTTATTGCAGCGAACACGCATTACCGTACTACGATATAAGAAATCACGATGGCTTGATGCGAAACCTGATTATCCGTACGACCGGTACGGGAGACCTTATGGTCATTGTCGTTTTCGCTTCGCAGAGCGAGGAAATCATACCTTTGCTCGAAGACCTCGGAACCAACTTCCCGCAAATCACTACCCTCATGTATTGTGTCAATGAGAAGTTCAATGACACTCTCGGCGACCAAAACATAATATTGTATTCGGGAAAGGATTTCATGGAAGAACGCATGGCGGCATTCGACGGGGGAGAGGCTCTACGCTTCAAAATACGCCCTAAGACCTTTTACCAAACCAATTCGCTGCAAGCCGAAAGACTTTATCGCCAAGCGACGGAATTTGCGGAGATAACGAAAGAAGACACGGTTTATGACCTATATACAGGTTGCGGAACGATAGCCAACTACATTGCACGCTCGGCAAAGAAAGTCGTAGGCGTGGAATATGTGGAGGACGCGGTGGAAGACGCACGTTCGAACGCCGAATACAATGGCATAAACAACGCAGTATTCCATGCAGGCGACATGGCGAAGATACTCGACGACGATTTCGTAACTCGAAACGGTCGTCCGCAAATCATAATCACCGACCCGCCGAGAGCCGGAATGGCAGAGAGCGTGGTCAAACAAATATTGAAGATAGCCCCACGCAAAATCGTTTACATCTCCTGCAATCCCGCAACACAGGCTCGGGACATCTTCCTTTTGAAAGAGAAATACAATGTAGGCAGAATTCGTCCCGTGGATATGTTTCCCCATACCCAACATGTGGAAAACGTTGTCGAATTGATATTAAAGCAAGACTGAAAAATGGATTACAATTTCAAAGAAACAGAAGCCAAATGGCAGGCCTATTGGGCAGAACATAAAACTTTCAAAGCCGAAATCGATAAAAGCAAACCCAAGTATTACGTCTTGGATATGTTCCCTTACCCGTCGGGAGCGGGGCTTCACGTCGGTCACCCCTTGGGATACATCGCCTCGGACATCTTTTCGCGTTACAAGCGTCTGCAAGGCTTTAACGTGCTTCACCCCATGGGTTATGATTCTTACGGATTGCCGGCAGAGCAGTACGCAATCCAAACGGGACAACACCCTGCCATAACGACGGAACGCAACATCAACCGATACAGGCAGCAGTTGGACATCTTGGGATTGTCATACGATTGGGACAGAGAGGTAAGGACATGCGACGAACGCTATTACAAGTGGACGCAATGGATATTCCTCAAATTATTCGGCAGTTATTATTGCAACGATACGCAGAAAGCACGCCCCATTTCAGAGCTTGAAGAAGTCTTTTCCAAGCAAGGCAACGGAGGAGAGGGCGGAATAAACGCCGCACACTCCGATTGCGAGACATTCACGGCAGAACAATGGAACAGCTTCACCGAAAAGCAGAAGAGCGACATGCTTATGAACTATCGTTTGGCTTATCTGTCCGATTCCATGGTCAACTGGTGCAGCGAATTGGGTACGGTACTCGCCAACGATGAAGTCGTGAACGGCGTAAGCGTAAGAGGAGGCTACCCTGTCGAAAGAAAGAAGATGCGTCAGTGGAGTTTGAGAATAACAGCATACGCAGAGAGGTTGCTCGAAGGCTTGGAGAATTTGGATTGGACGGACTCCATAAAAGAGATACAGCGAAACTGGATAGGTAAAAGCCGTGGAGCAAGTCTTAACTTCAAGACGGAAAGCGGCGAAACCTTGGAAGTATTCACCACAAGAGCCGATACAATCTTCGGAGTTACCTTCATGGTGCTTTGTCCGGAGCATGAAATGATACCGACCCTCACAAGTCCCGAATGCAAGCAGCAGGTTGAAGAATATGTTGCCTTTGCCAAGAACCGCAGCGAGCGTGAAAGACAAAGCGAAGTGAAGAAAGTGAGCGGTGTTTTCACAGGCAGCTATGCCGTTCACCCTTTCAGCGGCAAGAGAATACCGATTTGGATTTCCGATTACGTCCTTTCCGGATACGGAAGCGGTGCCGTGATGGCAGTGCCTGCCCATGACAGCAGAGACTTTGCCTTTGCCCGCAAGTTCGATTTGCCGATTGTTCAGGTCGTCGTACCGAAAGGCGAACAACCAAGCGACACCTCGCTTTGGCAGGAGAGCAAAGACAGCAAAGAAGGCACACTCGTGAATTCCGATTTCCTCGACGGCTTGGACGTAAAACAGGCAATCAAGACGGCAATACACCGGATAGAGGAGATGAAACTCGGATTCGGTACAACGAACTACCGTTTGAGAGACGCCATCTTCTCGCGTCAGAGATATTGGGGCGAGCCTTTCCCGATTTATTACAAAGACGACATTCCATACGCCTTGCCGGAAGAGGAACTGCCTTTGAAATTACCCGAGGTGGATAAGTATCTGCCGACGGAAAACGGCGATGCACCCCTTGCAAGAGCCAAGAACTGGTGTACGAAAGAGGGTTGGCGTTACGATTACAATACAATGCCGGGCTTCGCAGGCTCGAACGCTTACTCCATTCGCTACATGGATCCGCACAACGACCGAGCCTTCGTATCCGAAGAGGCAAACCGTTATTGGGAAAACGTGGATCTTTACGTGGGAGGCAGCGAGCATGCAACGGGACACCTTCTGTATTCACGCTTCATCTGTAAATTTCTCTTCGACCTCGGAATCGTATGCAAGGACGAGCCATACAAGAAACTCATCAACCAAGGCATGATACAGGGACGAAGTCAGTTCGTTTACAGAGTTAAAGGCAGCAACAAATTCGTGTCATTCAACTTGAAGAACGCCTACAACACCGACCCCATACACGTTGACATCAATATGGTTGACAATGACGTTTTGGATTTGGACAAGTTCCGTGCATGGAGAGCAGAGTTTGCCGATGCGGAATTTGAATTGGAAGACGGCAAATACATCTGCGGCAGCGAGATCGAGAAGATGAGCAAAAGCCTCTACAATGTCCAAAATCCGGATGAGCTCGTCGAGAAATACGGAGCGGACACCCTCCGCCTGTATGAAATGTTCCTCGGACCGATAGAACAATCCAAGCCATGGGATACCAAAGGCATCGAGGGTGTGAGCCGTTTCGTCCGTAAGTTCTGGCTTTTGAGCCACAAGGCAGAAGCCTTCGACATCAGCGAAGAGGCGGCAAGCCGTGAAGAACTCAAAATCCTGCACCGCACAATCAAGAAAGTACAGGACGACATAGAGCGTTTCTCGCTCAATACCGCCGTATCCACCTTCATGATATGCGTCAACGAACTCGGAGCCTTGAAATGCAACAAACGTTCCATCATAGAACCTCTTACCATTCTGCTTTCCCCATTTGCTCCTCACATTTGCGAGGAACTATGGCAGCAGTTGGGACATGCCGAAAGCATAAGTCGAGCTGCCTTTCCTAAGTTTGATGCAGGCGTATTGGAAGAAAACAGCTTCAAGTACCCCGTTTCAATAAACGGAAAGACGAGAACATTCCTTGAATTCCCGCTTGACATCGACCGCAACGCATTGGAAGAAGCCGTAAAAGCCAATGCCGATGTGCAGAAGTTTCTTGATGGTAAGGAAGTAAAGAAAATCATCTACGTACCGAAAAAAATCATCAACATAGTGGCATAAGTTCTCTTGCCATCGCAGCGGTAAAAAAAGAATAGGGCGTTTCACTTATCGGAACGCCCTATTTCTTTTCAGTATGCCGCCATTGCGGGAGAGCTTATTTGCCAATCTCGGCAGCCAAAGCCGAAGCCTTCTCACGGCTCATAGACTCTTGCTTATTCTTCTTACCTTCCGGATTGTCGCAATAGCCCGAAAAATCAACCGTACAATTCTCCGAACTAATCTCCTTGCCGGTAAAGCAATTATCCCACAATATTTCACTACTGTCTCTGTAAGAAAGAAGTTCATACTTGCCATTCTTCTTGCCGTAAGAGTGATAGGTACTGTATGCAAGTGGTTTTACAACAACCCATCTTAATGCGTTCGTAGTTTTATCTTTCTTTGCATGGTAGCAAGCCTTTCCTTCGACTGCGACTATTGCAAAATCACTTTTGTTGATGTACAAGACACTGTGATAGTCGTTCTTTTGGTGTCTGCTAATCCAGTTGATAACATATTGATCGCCCTCATCGCTCAAAGTCATGCTGTCTTTATCCGAAAAGAAACGCTCCGAATCTTTACTGAAACTGCCATACCAATTTCGAACAACGTCAATACTCAATTTTTTTATCCGAAAATCCTTTTTCGGGAAACCCTTGTTGGAATACCATACAATATCAGGATTTTTAGTAATCTTTTTCGGATAGTTTATAATCAAATCCTGATTGAATGCCTTAACCAAGCTGTCGTCCTTTGTGCGGATAAGCCTTGCATCATAGCGTTTGTAAACATCTGCAAGGTTGTAGTTTTTCTCCACATTCTCGAAAACCTTGGTCAGAACCTCTTTTGCCGTTTGCGACCATGCCGCAGGTGTCATTGCAAGCAAAGCAATCGCAAGCACCGATACTCTTTTTAATTTCTTCATAGCTGTATGATTTAACAATTTTGTGCTTGCAAATATACAAGTTTTTTTACAGAGCAAAGAAATCGTCGAAAAAAAATATCGGATTTACGCTTTGGCGGTTGGAACGGCTGTTTTCCGGCGGTCTTATGAAGTATGAAAAATATTCCTTTTTGTTTTGCGTTATGGTTTCGTGAAATCAATAACAAGGAAAGGCTTTTCAAGATGAATATACTGACGGTTGACGTTGAGGAATACTTCACTTTATTGGGAGAGAAGCATGATGTGCATTATGAATCCCGTTTGGAGCAGGAAGTGGGATTGTTGTTGGATATACTTGACAGTATGAACATAAAAGCCACATTCTTTATCCAAGGCGAGATTGTCAGTAAGCATACAGACATATTGCAAGAGATTGCACGACGTTTCGATATCGGTTTGCACGGATACAGACATGTGGAAGCGACCAAAATGTCCACGGAAGAGTTCCGCCAAGATGTTCTTAGAGCCAAGGACATTGTCGAAGCCTTTGTGGGAAAAAGCGTATCCAAGTTCAGAGCCCCGTGTTTCGCTGTGAGAAAGGATTATGTGAAAGAACTTTTCGCCTGTGGAATAGAGACGGATTGTTCCTGCGTAAGTATCAATCACCAATTCGGAAAGAAGATAATAGAAAGAGCAAAGCCCTGTTTACTCGAATATAATGGCAGAACGATAAAGGAGTTTCCGCCCACATCGATTTCATTCCTCGGAAAAGGCTTCGGCTTCCTCGGAGGAGGTTATTTCCGTCTGCTTCCCTACGGATTGATACGGTATTTCTCCGAACGAAACAAGGATTACCTTCTGACCTACGTACACCCACGGGATTTCGATGCCGCACAGCCCGTTGTAGGCAATATTTCGCAGGCAAGAAAGTTCAAATCCTACGTCGGTTTGCAAGGAGCGGAAAAGAAACTGCGGCGTTGGTTGACCGAATACCCTTTCACGGACATAGCCACCGCCGAAAAGCTCATCGACTGGCAGTCCGTCCCCGTGGTGGAGTTATAGTTCCCTTTGTCGAATTGCCGTTCGGTGGAATTCTTAGGGCGTTTCGGTAAATTCTTACGCCGTTTCGATTTACAGAAAGGGCGTTTCGACAAGTGCTTGGCGGGCAGGGGTGCTTGCATAAGTGCGATAAGGTCGGTATGGCGGCTTTTGCCGGTGTGCAGATGGAAAGATTATGGGACGGAAAGGGCTGCACAACGTTTTTTTTGACTACCTTTGCAAACCGTATAGGTTAGTTTTTCTACTAAAACATGGGTTTTATGCTTAACACAAAGTACATATTCGTCACGGGAGGCGTTACCTCTTCATTGGGTAAGGGCATCATTTCTTCTTCCTTGGCGGTTCTTCTCAAATCAAGGGGCTATTCGGTAACCATTCAGAAGTTGGATCCTTATATAAACATAGATCCGGGTACGCTTAACCCGTATGAACATGGCGAGTGCTACGTTACGGAGGACGGTGCGGAGACAGACCTCGATTTGGGACACTATGAGAGGTTCACGAACGTGAGAACGTCTCAGGCGAACAATGTTACGACGGGTCGTATCTACCAATCCGTGATAGAAAAGGAGAGGAGGGGAGATTATCTCGGCGGTACGGTGCAGGTAATTCCTCATATTACGGACGAAATCAAGAGAAGAATAAAGCTATTGGGGCAGGAGGGAAGGTATGATTTCGTGATAACGGAAATAGGCGGCACGGTGGGCGATATAGAGTCGCTTCCTTTCGTGGAGAGTATAAGACAGCTGAAATGGGAATTGGAGGGTAATGCTATTGTCGTTCACTTGACCTACGTGCCTTACCTTGCGGCTGCGGGGGAATTGAAGACCAAGCCTACGCAACATTCCGTGAAAGACCTCTTGCAGCAGGGTGTGCAACCGGATATAATAGTATGCAGAACGGAACATGAATTGACGGAAAGCGTAAGGGATAAGATTTCCTTGTTCTGCAACATCGACAGAGCTTCCGTGATACAATCCATCGACGCTCCGACGATTTACGAAGTGCCTTTCAACATGCTGAAAGAGGGATTGGACATTCAGGTTTTGAAAAAACTGGGCATAAGTGCCAAAGGTGAGCCGGATTTGGAGAAATGGAGGTCTTTCCTTTACCGTTTGAAAAACCCGTTGAGCGAGGTGAACATAGGTTTGGTGGGAAAGTACGTGGAGTTGAAAGATGCGTACAAATCAATTTCGGAAGCGTTCATTCATGCGGCTGCTGCAACGCAGTGCAGGGTCAAAATAAGGTGGGTGCATTCCGAAAAGCTGGAAGACGAACCCGAAAAGCTTGATGAGTACCTCGGCGGCTTGAACGGTATTTTGGTTGCACCGGGTTTCGGCTCGCGAGGCATAGAGGGTAAAATCATGGCAGTGCGTTATGCTCGTGAAAAGGGTATTCCTTTCCTCGGTATTTGCCTCGGCATGCAGTGTGCGGTAATCGAGTTTGCGAGAAACGTCATAGGTTTCAAGGATGCGAACTCGGTGGAGATGATGGCTTCGACTACCCACCCCGTAATCGACATGATGGAGGAGCAGAAGCAGATTACGAACATGGGAGGCACCATGAGGTTGGGAGCCTATCCTTGCAAACTGAAAGCAGGTTCAAGGATTTATGCGGCATACCAAAGAGAGCTTATCAGCGAGAGACATCGCCACAGATACGAATTCAACAGTGCATACTTGAAGGACTTCGAGCAGGCGGGTATGATTGCGACGGGTTTCAATCCGGACAGCGATTTGGTGGAGGTCGTCGAAATTCCGTCCCATCCGTACTTCATAGGGGTTCAGTATCACCCCGAATACCGTTCCACTGTGGAGGAACCGAGTCCGCTGTTCGTGTCGTTCGTCAAGGCGGCAAACGGAATGAAATAACATAGTTCGGTGTTTAGAAAGAAAGAGGAGCGTCGTCAGGCGTTCCTCTTTCTTTCTTCTGCCGTAGAGGCGGCGTTTCGGTAAATTAAAACGGCGGAAGATTTTTTTCTTTCGCCGTTTCATGAAATTCTATTTTGCTTTGAGTATTTTGTCGTAGCGTTTTGTGTCTTTCAAAACGTCGATTGCCTCTTGCAGTTCCCTATCGTTCTCGAATATCGTCATGTAGTAGTACTTCACTCCGTAGAGGTTGCGGGCGATGAGAGCCTTCAGACTCGAGGCTATGTACTTCTCGGATTCTTTGTTGGCTTTTTGCAACTTACCATCTTCGATTTCGGCTTTCTTCATGATTTCCGCAATCATTTTATCCTCGCTTGTGAGGGCTTTTGCGTAATCGGAGTAGCTGCCGTATTTGCTTGCGGTCGTGTCCTCGGTTTCTTTCTTCAAGTAGTCGAGGACTATTTGGTTCACCCACTCCTTTTTGATTTGTCGTTTGCTTACGCCCTCTTGTTCGGCGTACTTCTCGAAGTCCGCCAATACGTTCATCTTCTCGTATTCCTCGGAGAAGTCCTTGTATTCGGGGGCTTTTTTGAGGAAGGATTCCCGATTTTCTTCGACCCATTTGAGAGCGTAGTTGTTGAAGAGCCCTTTGGAACGGAGGTTGATGAGATAGTCGGAAGCCCTGTTGGTATCTATCGGCACGAAAACATCGGGCATTATGCCGCCTCCGCCATAGACCACTCTCTTGCCGGCAGTGTAGAAACGCAAAGAGTCGGGGAAGTGAACGGAATCGGCTGAAAGCAATTCGCCATGGGAGTAGCGTTTGTAGTAATCCTTTTGGTATTCTTCCACTCCGTCATCGTACGGCTTTTGTATGCACCTTCCGCTCGGTGTGTAGTAGCGTGAGGTTGTCAGACGTATTTGGGACTTGTCGTAAAGGTCGAACGGTCTTTGCACCAAACCTTTTCCGAATGTTCTTCTGCCGACTATGACACCTCGATCCCAGTCCTGAACGGCTCCGGAGAGGATTTCGGAAGCCGATGCGGAACCTTCATCGACCATGATGACCAACCGCCCTTTCTCGAATATGCCTTTCTTCTCGGCTCTCAGTTCCTGACGTGGAGACTTCGTGCCTTTGGTATAGACAATCAACTTATCGTCGCTGAGAAATTGGTCGCATATTTCGAAGGCTGTGTTAAGGTATCCGCCGACGTTGCCTCTCAAATCGAGAATAAGGCTCTTCATTCCCTCTTTCTGCAATTCTGTTAAAGCGTCCGTGAGTTCCTTGCTCGAACTTTGAGCAAAGCGGTTGAGCCTTACGTATCCGGTCTCTTTATCTATCATGAACCATGTGTCGATGCTGTTGATTGGAATTTTGTCCCTTACTATGGTGAACACTATCGGCTCTTTCCTGTCCCCGCGAATGACGGATATGTTCACCTTCGTGCCTTTTTTGCCACGCAGATGTTTGAAAACCCAATCGTTCCTTATGGTGTCTCCCGTTGCTGCGAGGTTATCGACTTTCACAATCTTGTCTCCGGCAAGCACTCCCACCTTTTCGGAAGGTCCTCCGTTGATTACTTCGACCACATGTATGGTATCGTTCATGAATTGGAAGCTGACGCCTATTCCGTCGAAGTTGCCGACCAAGGGTTCGTTCATCTTCGCCACTTCGTCCTTGTTGATGAAAACGCTGTGAGGATCCAATTCTTTCAAAATGGCTTCTATGCCTTTTTCCGACAACTTATCCATGTCGGGATTGTCCACATAGAAGTAGTCGATCATGTTGATGGTTTGAAGCAACTTGGTATTAGCTGTTTTCAATTTGTCTTTGTCGTTGTTCTGTGCAAGCATGGTAACGGCTGCAAGCAGGAAAAAAATCAAATTCAGTCTTTTCATAACGTCAAACAATAAATAACAAGAGAGGAACGTTGAAAGGCGTGAATTATTATTGTAATCAAAAAACAAAAAGAGCATGGATATATATTTGGTATTGATTTTGGCGGGGTTCGTTTTGAGCGTTGCAGGACTGTGGAAGATATTCCGAAAAGCAGGAGTGAAGAGTTGGTATGTGTTGATACCGTTCGTGAATGTGTGGTATTGGGTTAAAATCATCGATAAGAAGTTTTGGTGGTTCATCTATTGCCTTATTCCTTTTCTGAACGTGTTCGTGATAATGCTGATGATAGTAGAGACGGACAAATGTTTCAAAAAGAACAATCTTTGGTATCAACTCTTGTCCATTATCTTTCCTTTCGTCTTTCTTCCGCTTTTGGGATTTGCGAAGAAGGAGGAATACACTCACCCGAAGGATTTGCCGGAGTACAAAATCTCCGTTGCGAGAGATTGGGCAGATGCCATATTGTTCGCTATCGTTGCGGCAACCGTGATAAGAACGTTTTTCTTCGAGGCTTATACCATTCCCACCTCGTCCATGGAGAAATCGCTCTTGGTGGGAGATTATTTGTTCGTATCCAAAATGGCGTACGGTCCGAGGATACCGAACACTCCGTTGGCGGTTCCTTTGGTGCATCACACCGTTCCTTTGCTCGGAATAAAGTCATACGTGGATTGGATTCAGCTCGGCTACCACAGATTGCCGGGTTTCGGCAAGGTGCAGAGGGGAGATGCCGTGGTGTTCAACTATCCCGACGGAGATACGTTATCGACAGCCTTTCAGAGTAATGTAAGTTACTATTCCTTGGTCAGACAGGTGGGAAGAGATGCCGTATGGTCGGACAAGAACAGATTCGGAGACATAATTGCCAGACCGGTGGACAAGAGAGAGAACTTCGTGAAAAGATGTATAGGCTTGCCGGGGGAGACCATCATGTTGGAAAACGGCATCGTTTATATAGATTCCAAGCAGATTGAAAGCCCTCGGGACTTCGAGTTGACATACAAGATAATCACAACGAACAATAATGCCTTGAATGAAAAGGAACTTGTGAACATAGGCGTATCCAAGGAGGATATGGCTATGATGTACTCTTATTGTTACATCGATTTGAACAAACAGCAAATCGGAGAGTTGGAAAAAAATCCTTACGGTATAGAGGTGTTGCCGTTGAACAAAGACGGGTATAACTATTCCGAGATTGTGGATAATGCGGTCAAGATTCCGTGCAGGGTTTTCTTTCACCCGGATTTGCAGATGTACGACAAGAATGATTTTTTCTTGCGAATGGGCATAGACAGTGCCACGGTTGCAAAAGCGGTTACCCATGCCACGCTTCCTTTGTCGGCGGAAATAATAGAGGATTTGAAAAAACTGCCATACGTGGAGGCTGTGGAGAGGGTTACCACGATGAAAGGCTTTGCCGATGGCAATCTCTTCCCATTCGTCGATAAGTATCGTTGGAACGTCGACTTCTACGGACCTGTCAAAATACCGAAAAAAGGCATGACAATCACTTTGAACGAAGAGAACTTGGCGTTTTATGAAAGAGCGATAACGATTTTTGAAAACAACAAGCTGGAACGTCGCGGCATAAACTACTATATCAATGGCAAACTCGCAAGACAATACACCTTCAAGATGGATTACTATTGGATGATGGGCGATAACAGACATAATTCGGCGGATAGCCGTTATTGGGGCTTCGTTCCGGAAGACCATATCGTCGGAAAAGCCTCATTTGTATGGCTTTCAATCAACAAAGACAAAACAGGCTTGGGCAAAATTCGTTGGAACAAGTTGTTCAGATTAGTAAAATGAAATCAGAAAAACAGTAAAGAGCTTCGTGGTTAATTAAACCTTTCCGAGGCTCTTTTGTTAAAGGCACAGAAACACAATAAAACAGAATCGATATGATGCAAGCAAAAATTTTATTGGCAGAAGACGACATCAATTTGGGTCCTCTTTTGAAAGCTTATTTGGAACAAAAAGGTTTTTCCTGTACTTTGGCGAAAGACGGTGCAGCAGCGGTTGACTTATTCTTGAATAACACATATACTATGTGTATTCTCGATGTGATGATGCCCGTAAAGGACGGATTTGCCGCCGCAATCGAAATCAAGAAGATAAAGAAGAATGTTCCGATAATCTTCCTTACCGCAAAGAATCAGGAACAAGACAAACTCAACGGCTTTGCTTTGGGTGCGGATGATTACCTTACCAAACCGTTCTCGATGGACGAACTCTTGATGAGAATAAACGTTATCACGAGACGTACAAGAGTAAGTTCCGATGACGAGAATATTTTCGAGATTTCCAACTTCTTGTTCGATTACAACCGTCAGATGATGACCTACACAAATCCTCAAACGGGAGAAAAGGAAAATCTTAAACTTACTTCCAAAGAAGCGGAATTGTTGAGAATATTCTGTTTGACACCTAACCAAGTTGTTGACAGAAGCACCATTTTGCAGAAAATTTGGAGAAACGATACGTATTTCAATGCTCGAAGCATGGACGTTTACATCACCAAATTGAGAAAATATTTGAGAAAAGACCCTAATGTCGATATCGTAAATCAACACGGAGTAGGCTTCAAGTTGGCTTTTATTCCTTTGAGCAAGTAGGCTTTCTCGAAAATTAGTTTTTCAAAAGTAAAACCGGTATCGGCAATCGTCATGATTTCGATGCCGGTTTCCTTTTTACCGTAGGTCTTCCTTCTTTCGACGGAATAGAATGCTGCGGACAAATCAATCTTCCGAATGCAAGTAAGTCGAAAAAGCGAAAAGCGTTATATGCTTCTATTCCTCTTTTGCGTTCTCTACTCTTTTAAGTTGGTTATGTGCATCGAATTGTGGTTTGTACAAACTACCGCCAATTTTCGATTGCAGCATACGTGTTTGCTATATCGTTTGGCGACCTCACTGCCATGGATAAGTTGACCTCTCGTTCTACTTCATTTTTCAATGTCAATGACTAAAACATGGGACTATGCCGATTGTGACATCGGTGAGGATATAATCTCCCTCTTTTTCTCCCTTTCCATGCTCTTTTCCACCTTATCATTCTTTCCTTTTTCGGCTCGCTATTTCACTTTTTACATTTTTTACCATTTGAGGATTTTGCGGAGGTTTTGATTAACGATTTTCAGTTTCACTAACTCCAAGGCAGGACCTGAAACCAACGAAGAATGTCCACTCTGAAAATTTTGCGAGAATAAGAGGTAATGATAAATAATTACTTCCCAAGTACTTGCAAAAATCTTGGCGATTGAAGAAAATAAAACGCCGTATTTGAGGACGGAAAACGGCGTTTTATTCCGAGAAAACGAAGAGTTAGTGGTGCTGAAACTTCGTTTTTCGAGACAAAAGACTTCGTCTTTTTGGAAAGAAACGCCGACTTTTTGGAGAAAGACCCGATTTCGATATACAGGAAGCAATATTTTGGGAGGAAAGTACCCCGAAACACGAAAGAAATCCCGCAAACCATACAACTTTGTTTTCTTGCATCGCAATTAAGAAAACAAGAACACAAACACGTAAATTCACCAATTTGACGATATAGAACGAGAAGAAAGCCCTTTGCCGATTTACATACATTGAAAGAGAAAAACAAAAGAAAATTTGGAGGTTTCAACAAATTCACCTTACCTTTGCAGATGTAACAATAAGAAAAGCCATAATGAAAGCAGTTCGAATATTTTAGCCATTGTGATAATGTTTCTTCTTGACAAAATATTGGGATATAGATATTTCCGGATATTTGCCTAAGGAACAAAGAAACAAAAGAAAATCACAAAAAGTATTTTTCAAACCAAGAATAAAATGCAAAGAATTTATCTCACCTCGGTGATATTGTTTATGTCCATATCACTATTCGCACAAGTAGATTCAATGAATAAAAACGATGAATTTATAGAAGAACTTACTAATTATCATTGTAGGTGTAGGGATTGTACTTATTATGACTACGCATTGATTATACCTGTGATGTATGGAGAAGTAAGAAAAGAAATAATGATATACGATGATAATTTAGAACTCTATCTATTGAAAAAAGGTATTAGATTTCAGAACAATGAGGAATATATATCGTATGTAAAGCGCATATTAAATGGAGAAGTAATAATTCATCTTCCGCCAAGAGGAAGTACGGAAACTGAAAAGAATAAAGATATATATAATTGGTTTTGTGACATTGAATACACAGATCCTGTATTTGAATTTTTGTGTAAGGATAAGAAGATGTTTCTTTCGTATTATTTTCATGAGAATCATGAAATGAATTTCAATCTATGTGATAGGAAAGTAAAATCAACAGATAAAACCTCTATACACGATTCGTTATATTTATCAGTGGCCATCGTGGCTCAATTATTTCGATGGCAGATACCATTTTATTATTTCGAAGATGGCTGTAAAGACTCTTCTGTGGTTAAGTATGGTTATATTGACGCTGATGTAAAATCGGAAATTTGGCAGAGAGATGCACAATTATCTAAATATAGACAGTAGTACAATTAACAACCTTATCACCCTGAACGGCAAAGGCTACACCAAACATTACTTCGAGTGAGATAGGAGGGTGTGTAGCAAAATAGGCGGCGGGTTCACGGACAGAACGGAAGATGACATAAACGACAGAATAAAGCCGATTACAGGAGATGAATATGATAAACTGTTCGAGCAACAATATCAGGGTGAAGGAGACGTTCGGCAGGTATATGGAAAAATTCAAAGATATAAAAGCTAATGCCAAAATAGAATAGAGTATGAGAAAGTTTATTGTATTGTTAATGAGTATGGTTGTCGGTTCATCGATTGCGATAGCTCAATTTAATGTGGATGTTCAGTTTTGGAATAATGGGAAGCAACAGGTGCTGAACAATGATTTCGAAATATATTTTGTCTATGAGTACGAAGATCAAAGCAAGGTGATATACAAACCTAATGTATTCATGAAAAACCAGATAGTATTACCATCGGGAATATACTCAAAAGATGCATACAAAGATTGTTCGATACTTTTTCGATATAAAGGCAAAGTGTATTATTGTGCCACATTCCGCACGAAGGATATTTATGATATATCTACGCTCGTTATTCATTTGCAGGAAAAACCTTTCTATAAATTCCTTTTTTGGACGTGGGAATATGGCGAACATTTGGAAAATATAATGGAGAGTAAATTCTATAAGTATGATGAATACTTCTCCGACGAAAGTATAATAGGGGAGGTGTCTGTGATACTCTTTACGAAGAATGAATCCACAGAAAGCGAAGCAAGATTTACGCCTATCAGAGATTTCGAAGAGTATTTCAGGAAAGGCGAGAAGTTATTGGAATTATAAAGAGAAAGGGGCAAGGAAATGAATGCGTATATCAAATTTGTTTGTCTGTCAGTTGTCGTTTTATTGGCAACACATACTGCAAGAAGCCAGCAGAGTAATTCTTTGAAGATATACTTTGCAGAGAACGGTGTGGAACATAAATTGAATAATGATTTCGGCTTGTATATAGTGCTGGGCGATGAAACGGGTGGAACCAAAGGTATTTACAAGGCAGCGGTGTTCGATGGGAATAATATACGATTGCCTGAGCATGACGGGGTCAATTATGATTTTAGTGAAAAATGTCATATCGTTTTGAAGTATAAGGGCAAATGTTATTATTGCTTTTCGTTGGATAGAATGATGGATTTGTATTTGCTACAAGACAGGATAGAACTTCATTTATCGAGATACCCTTTCAAACATCGTCATTTTTGGGATAAGAATGGAACATTCAGGTGTTCCTATATTGTTGATGACGACGATAAGCCTTCCGATAAAAAGGGGGAAATGCTGGCAGTGTATTTGTTCTTTGGAGCTACGGATCCCAATGCTACCTATACCCCGATTATGGATTTCAAAGAATATTTCAAGAAAGGGGAAAAGTTATTAGAATTGTGAATGTGAGTGATGGAATGAGAGAAGTTCAAGATGTAAGGTTCGGCGAATGAACTGAAAAGAAGAACCGCTGCAACACATAGTTGCAGCGGTTCTGTATTTTGTGTTGTTATGGCTTTATTTGTTTTTCAAGTATTCGTCAATGCCGGCGGCGGCTTTTCTGCCTGCTCCCATTGCGAGTATGACGGTGGCTGCTCCTATGACGGCATCGCCTCCTGCAAAGATACCTTCGCGTGAGGTTGCGGCTTTGTCATCGGTGAGTATGCCTCCCCACTCGGTGGATTTGAGGTGTTCGGTGGTGTCGGTTATCAGTTTGTTAGGTGCTGTTCCCAACGCCATGACTACGCAATCGGCTTGGAGTTCGTGTTCGCTGCCTTTGAGTTCGACAGGTGAACGTCTTCCGCTTGCGTCAGGGGCTCCCAATTCCATTTTGATACATTTCACTGCTTTTACCCAGCCTTGCTCGTCTCCGATGATTTCAACGGGGTTGGTCATGAAGTGAAATTCTATGCCCTCCTGCTTTGCGTGTTCCACTTCTTCGGCTCTTGCCGGCATTTCCGCTTTGCTTCTTCGATAGACAAGATGTACTTCCGCTCCCAATCGTCTTGCGGTACGTGCAGCGTCCATTGCTACATTTCCGCCTCCCACGACTATGGTTACCTTTCCCGGATAGATTGGCGTGTCATAGCCTTCCTTGTATGCTTTCATGAGGTTGGAACGGGTCAAAAGTTCGTTGGCGGATACGACTCCGTTAAGGTTCTTGCCCGGTATGTTCATGAATTTCGGCAAGCCAGCTCCGGAGGCGATGTAAACGGCGGAGAAGCCTTCCTTGTCGAAAAGTTCGTCTATGGTTATGCTTCGTCCGATGATTACGTCGTTTATTATCTTTACTCCCAACTTCTTTACGTTTTCCACTTCGGCTTTCACCACGGTGTCTTTCGGCAGACGGAATTCTGGAATTCCATATACCAATACTCCGCCGGATTGATGGAGGGCTTCGAAGATGGTTACGTCGTAGCCTTTCTTTGCCAAGTCGCCTGCACAGGTCAAACCGCTCGGACCGGCTCCCACAACGGCTACTTTCTTTCCGTTGGCTGGTTCGACTTCGGTGAAATTCAATTTGACTTCTCTTGCCCAGTCGGCTATGAAGCGTTCCAATTTGCCTATCGCAACGGGGTCTCCTTTCTTGCCCATGATACAGCTGCCTTCGCATTGGGTTTCTTGCGGACATACTCTTCCGCATACTGCGGGTAGGGTGGAGGATTGACTGATGATTTTATAGGCTTGTGCGAAGTTTCCTTCTTTTATTTGTTTGATAAAGTCAGGTATATTGATGGATACGGGGCATGCTCCTATGCAACCCGGGTTCTTGCATTGCAGACAACGGTCTGCTTCTTCCATGGCTTCCTCTGCGGTGTAGCCGTAGCATACTTCGTCGAAGTTGTTTATTCGTATGACAGGGTCTTGTTCCCTTACGGGTACTCTGCGACGTTTGATGGTGCGGTTGACCTCTGCTGTGAGGTTGCATTTATGGTTTTTGGAGTCGGTGGCTATCTCATGGGTTTTGTACATGGATTGTCTTCTCATGGCTTCATCGAAGTCCACAAGGTGTGCATCGAACTCCGGTCCGTCAACGCAGGTGAATTTGGTTTTGCCACCTATGCTTACACGGCATGCTCCGCACATTCCGGTTCCATCGACCATAAGGGAGTTGAGGCTGACCGTGGTTTTCAAGCCGAGGTCTTTGGTGAGAAGGGAAACGAACTTCATCATTATCATGGGTCCTATTGCCACGACTTCATCGTATTGTTGTTTCTTTTCTTCAACCAAGTATTTGATTGCGTCGGTAACCAAGCCGTGCATGCCGTAGCTGCCGTCGTCGGTGCAGATGTAGAGATTGTCGGCGTATTCTTTCATCATGTCTTCCAAAATCAGAGTGTTTTTGGTTTTTGTTCCGATGATGACGTCGGCTTTCATGCCGTGGGCTTTTGCCCATTTCAACTGAGGGTAAATCGGTGCCGTTCCCACGCCGCCTGCCACGAAGAGCATACGTCTGCCCTTGGCTTCTTGGTCGGAAAGGTGAACGAGCATGGATTCTTTGCCCAACGGTCCGACAATGTCTTTGAAGCGGTCGCCCATTCCGAGTTGTGCCATACGTTCGGTGGATTTGCCGACGATTTGGAATACGAGGGTTATGGTGCCTTTGCTTGTGTCGTAATCGCAGATGGTCAAGGGTATTCTTTCACCCTTGTCATCTATTATGACGATGACGAATTGTCCGGGTTTGGCTGCTCTGGCAACCCATGCGGCTTCAACTTCCATGAGGAAGATATTGCTGGTCAGTTTCTCTTTTCGTTTTATTTCAAACTCCATGTCTTTTCAAATTTTAGTTGTTCAAACTCCTGTATTTCTTTCTCGTTTAACGAGAGGTCTATTTTCAATTTGGTTTCGTTCGGTTTGGAAAGCAGTATCAGCAGTACGGATATTCCGCTGAAAAGAAGGTAATTCATCGAACCGCAGAGGAAGAGGCCGATGAGTGCCATGTCGTTTACGAGGTTGTAGAAGACGAGGCGTTTTACAATCAGTGTTCTGTATTTTTCTGCTTTTTGCGGTATGGTGCATGCTCTCATTTGCAAAAGATGGCGTCTTGTACCTTTGGTTGCTGCGAATACGCACACGACCATCATAAGCATAAGTCCGTATGATACGATGACGGCTTTGCGTCCCGTGAAGAATGCTCCCAAATGTGTGAAGTGATGCGTGAATGCAAGAAAGCAGGCAAAGAGTACTGTTGCAAGAAGTATTGCAAGCCATGTTTTGTTGAGTGTTCCGATGTATTGTTTCATTCGTTTGTCGTTTTGTTTCTCATGAAGTTAAAATACGCTTGCAAAGGTATGCAAATAAAACATATCGGACGGCCTTTCAATGAAAAAAACAACAGTTCCGGTGTTTATTCTATGTCAAGCCACTTGTGCGTTTGCAGGCTCAGCCTCCAATTTTGATGTTCTTTGATATGGGAAATGATGATTGGGGTAATTTCTCGACGTTTATCCCATTCGGCTTGCAGATAAAGCTGTGTATGTTCGGGTACGGCTTGTTCGTATTTGGCAAGTTCGTTCAGGTCTTTGGCAGTACTGATGACAATTTTAAGTTCATCGGCAAAGGCGAGGTTCGCTTCGAGCGGCGGAAGGCTTTTCTTCGGGGATATGCAGACCCAATCCCATTTCCCGCTGAAAGGCAGGCTTGCGGAGGTTTCGAGCCAGAGTTTACGACCTGCGGAATGCAGGGCTTGGCAAAGAGGGGTAAGGTTGTTCATGAGCGGTTCGCCTCCTGTTATCACTATGTTTTCGGCTCCGCTTTCTTTTACTTTTTCGGTCAACTCCGCAATGGTCAACCACTCGGCAGCTTCCATGTTCCATGTATTCTTGCTGTCGCAAAAAGGGCAATGTACGTTGCACCCGCTCAATCTTATGAAAAAAGCCGGTTTGCCTGTATTGTATCCTTCGCCTTGAAGAGAATAAAAGGTTTCTGCAACGGGTAACAATTCGCCCGCTTTGTGAAGAGCTTCGTTTGTTTTGTCCATAGGTAACAATAAAAGGCGTGAAGGGTTGGTTCACGCCTTGTTTCATATTAAAGGATTGTTTTATTCGGCTTCGTAAATCTCGTGTTTGTACGCTTTCATCGTGTTGTCCAACAATGAAACTATCGTCATCGGTCCCACGCCACCCGGAACAGGGGTGATGGCTTTGCATTTCGGTGCCACTTCGTCGAATTTCACGTCTCCGATGATTTTGTAGCCTTTTTCATTGTCCGCTTCCACTCTGTGGATACCCACGTCTATCACAACGGCTCCGTCTTTGACCATGTCGGCTGTTACGAACTCAGGCTTGCCTATTGCAACGATGAGAATGTCTGCACTGCGGCAGATTTCCTTTATGTTTTTGGTTTTGGAATGGCAAAGAGTTACGGTGCAATTCGCTTTCTTGGAATTGCGACTCATCAGGATTGCCATGGGTGTGCCGACGATATTGCTTCTTCCGAGAACAACGCAATGCTTTCCCTCGGTTTCGATTTCGCTGCGTTCCAATAATTGTTTTATTCCGTATGGTGTCGCAGGTATGTAAGTAGGCATGCCGAGCATCATACGACCACCGTTCGAGGGGTGAAAACCGTCCACATCCTTGCTTGGGGCAATGGCTTCAAGCACTTTCCTTTCATTTATGTGCTTTGGCAACGGAAGTTGGACGATATAGCCATCTACTTCGGGGTCTTTGTTGAGAAAGTCGAGGGTTTCCAACAACTGTTTCTCGCTTATTGTCTCGGGAAAACGGTAAACAGATGAAGTGAAGCCCACTTCCTTGGATTGTTTCTCTTTGCTTGCAACGTAGGAGAGGCTTGCTCCGTCTTCTCCGACTATCACGGCAACCAAATGCGGAGGTCTTTTACCTTCGGTAAGTATGTTTTGAACCTCTTGTTTGATTTCTTCTTTGATTGTCTTGGCAATAATCCTGCCATCAATCAAAACAGGTTTTGAACTATTTTCCATATCCTTATTTTACCTCCTTCTAATGTTTTTCATACCATTGAACTTACCACCGCTCATCATTTTCATCATCTTGCGTGTCTCTTCAAACTGCTTCATCAGGCGGTTGACTTCTTCTATCGTGGTGCCGCTTCCTCTGGCTATGCGGCGACGACGCGAAGTGTCTATCTTCGCAGGGTTCTTTCTTTCGTATGGCGTCATGGAACCTATCATGGCTTCGATATATTTGAAAGCGTCGTTGTCTATTTCCACATCTTTCATCATCTTACCGAGTCCCGGTATCATGCTCACCAAATCTTTCAAATTACCCATCTTCTTTATTTGTGCAATCTGCGAGATGAAATCATCGAAATCGAACTCGTTGGACTTTATTTTCTTGGTAAGTCGTCGTGCCTGCTCTTCATCGTATTCCGCTTGTGCCTTTTCAACCAAGGAAACGATGTCTCCCATGCCGAGGATACGGGAAGCCATACGGTCGGGGTGGAAAACATCCAAGTCTGCCATCTTTTCGCCGAGACCGACGAACTTTATCGGTTTGTTGACAACGTGTTTTATCGTCAACGCAGCACCGCCTCTTGTGTCGCCATCGAGTTTCGTAAGGACGACTCCGTCGTAATCTATCTTTTCATTGAACGCCTTGGCTGTGTTTACTGCGTCCTGACCGGTCATCGAATCGACAACGAACAATGTTTCGCTCGGATTGATTGCCTGCTTCACATTGTAAATTTCCGTCATCATCTGTTCGTCAACAGCCAAACGTCCGGCAGTATCGACAATCACGACATCCATGTTCTTTGACTTTGCAAGAGCAATGGCGTTTTGAGCAATGCGGACAGGGTCTTTCGATTCTTCTTCCGTATAAACCTCCGTGCCGATTTGTTCACCCAAAACCTTCAACTGCTCTATTGCGGCAGGTCTGTAAACGTCCCCTGCGACAAGAAGCACTTTCTTGTTCTTTTTCGTTTTCAGAAAATTCGCAAGTTTGGCAGAGAAAGTCGTCTTACCGCTACCTTGCAAACCTGCAATAAGAATAACAGCCGGCTTACCGTTAAGGTTTATCCCCTGACTCTCGCCACCCATCAATTCCGTAAGCTCGTCTTTCACGATTTTGACCATCAACTGTCCGGGTTCGAGAGCAGTAAGGACATTCCTGCCCAAAGCCTTTTCTTTTACCGTTGCACAGAACTCCTTCGCTATGGAGTAGCTTACGTCCGCATCTATTAAAGCCTTGCGAACCTCCTTCAACGATTCGGCTATGTTTATCTCGTTTATCTTTCCTTTACCCTTGATTACCTTAAAGGCTTTATCGAACTTTTCTGATAGATTTTCAAACATATATCCTACAAATTCACTCTTGCCATACGGCTGTTTCGTCCTGCAAAGATAATCAATTTCTTTTGTAAACCACGTACTTCTCTCTGATTTTCTTGTATTCGTCCAAGCCTTTGCTCCAAGTCTTTCGTATTTCTTCCTCACCGAGGTGAGCCTTTATCTGTTCTTTCAGCTCGTTCGTTCCTGCCAATTTATCGAAAAAAGCGTTGAAGAATTTATCCTTGTTCTTGCAATGCGAATACATATCCGTCAGAAACGAAAGGTTCAGTTGCCGTTCTTTTATTTCAAGGTTCTCTTTGCCGTAACATTTCTCGTTCTTGTACGGCGGGTTCTCGCTTACACCCTTTATCGAGCGAGGAATAAAGCAGAAAGCCGTATCCTCGTAGTTCGGAAAGCCTATGATTTCAAAAGGTCTGTCCGTTCCCCGTCCTACGCTTACCGTTGTACCCTCAAAGAGACACAGAGACGGATAAAGAGCAACAGCCTTTGCCGTCGGCAGGTTCGGACTCGGAGCCACAGGCAACCTATATACCTCTTCCATATCGTGAAACCAAGCCTGTAAAGGCACCAAAGTCAAATCGCAATGACACTTCCCTTTCAACCACCCCTCACCGTTTATCATCAAAGCATATTCCCCTATTGTCAAACCATACACAACGGGAACGCAATGCATGCCTACGAACGACTTGTATTCCGATTGCAAAACCGGACCATCGACAAAATCATTTGGATTGGGGCGGTCGAGAACGATAACGGGTCTGTTGTTCTCGCAACAAGCCTCCATGACGTAATGCAACGTAGATATATATGTATAGAACCTGCACCCCACGTCCTGTAAGTCGAAAAGCACTATGTCGCACAGTTCAACCTGTTCCTTTGAAGGCTTTTTATTCTTACCGTAAAGCGAAATCACATTCACACCCGTCTTCAAATCCTTTCCGCTCTTCACACTCGCACCCGCTTCCACATTTCCCCTGAAACCATGCTCCGGAGAAAACACACAAACCACATTCACACCTCTTGCCAAAAGCGTATCCAACAAATGCACATACGCTCCCTCGGAATTTCTCACCACAGAGGTCTGGTTTGCCACGATACCGACTTTCTTACCCTCCAATAATGGCAGATATTTTTCCATTCTTTCGGCACCGAGTTTGAAATCATTTTCTTCTTTCTGTGCATAAATGCCTGAGCAACAAAATGCAGCAAGCAAACACAGTACAAAAATTTTCTCTTTTTTCATATCCGCTTTATATAATCTGCTGAATTCCACTCACAAATGCAACTTATCGGTTAGACCATTTGTAATGGTTGCAAAGTTAGCGAAAAAATATTCAAGAGGAGTTGGAAAACCGAGTTTTCTCTTGGTTCATTTGGTTTCAGTTTCTCTATCACTGCTCTTGTCGATGACTTTGCTTCCTTTCCATCAAGCAATGCTTTCTTATGCTTCTTGCAGATTACTGTATCGAATTCAAAGATGGTCATTTTTCAGCCTCGAACAGGAAAGGGAATTTCTCTCTCTTGCTTTGAGCTTTTGTTTTGGGTTTTCCCACTTATATGAGTTGAACTTAGGCAATAACAAGAAAGCCGCAGGCAATAATGCCTGCGGCTTCGCTGCGTTTGCAGTATTCTTGCTTACTGCTTACTCCACTATCAACTTCTTCGTCGTGCTGCCGAGCATGATTGTATATACACCCTTCGGCAAATCGCCGAGATCTATTCGCAATGTCTCCTGACCAATGTTCATGATATATTCTTTGAGTTTGCGTCCTTGAATGTCGAACAAATACACCGGCGTTTGTTCTTTCAAGCCCTCGACTTTCAACGTTGTATAAGCCCTCGCAGGATTAGGATACAACGAAACTTCGACTGCGTTCGCAACGACATCGGTCAATGACGAGTTCACTGTCAGGTTGAGCGTTATCACGCTGTCGCAACCGAACTCGCTTTGAAGTGTATGAACGTATGTTCCCGCTTCGCTTTCGCTGAAACCGTTCTCCTCATACGTCTCACCCTCGTTTATGCTTGCATCTATCGTGATGTTGTACGTAGGGTTGACTGTCAAGTTCAGTGTTACGATACTGTCGCAACCGTTAACGCTTTGCAAGTTTTGCGTATATGTTCCAGCCTCGCTAACGTTGAAACCGTTCTCGGTATAAGTCGTTCCCTCGCAGATGACATGGCTTATTGCTTGAGTATAAACAGCTCTTTCGAAGTTCGCTGTCAATGTCGTATCTTGCGTTACCCTAATGGTGCGAGGGTTATTCGTATTACCATCATTCCATGCAACAAAGCGATAACACGATTCAGGAGTGGCAGTCATGATTTTCTCATTGCAACTCTCTCCCGTGCTTATGGCAACGCTGCCAAAGGTTGCATCATTTGCCGAAGCATTAAATTCTAAAATCTACTCCTCCGAAATGCGTTCTGCAAAGTATTTGTTCCAATCACTTCCTGCATAAGCACCAAGACTTCCGCGAGGCACCGTCAAAATGCAAGTCGAAGGAACGTCGGAGAATGAAGTATCGATTGACGGTGGCATTACTGCCAAACATCTAACAGAAGTCAAGCCGCGGCAACGATGAAACGCATACCATTCGATGGAAGTAACGCTATTCGGTATGGTTACCGAAGTTAAACCGCTGCAACCCCAAAACGCACCTTCTCCGATGGAAGTAACGCTGTTCGGTATGGTTACCGAAGTTAAACTGCTGCAATCTCTAAACACCCACTCTCTGATGGAAGTAACGCTGTTCGGTATAGTAACCGAAGTCAAACCGCTGCAACCATCAAACGCACTATTTCCTATGGAAGTAACACTATTCGGTATGGTTACCGAAGTTTTTGCACCCGGGCATTGTATCAAAGTATCTTGAGTATAATTGTACAACACTCCATCTATCGATGAATAATGCGTATTTCCCGAAGCGACATTTATTGAAGTCAAACCGCTGCAATCGCTAAACGCAGAACCTCCGATGGAGGTAACGCTGTTCGGAATGGTAACCGAAGTCAAGCCGCTGCAACCCCAAAACGCACTATTTCCTATGGAAGTAACACTGTTCGGTATGGTTACCGAAGTCAAACCGCTGCAACCGTAAAACGCCTCCTCTCCTATGGAAGTAACGCTGTTCGGTATGGTTACCGAAGTTTTTGCACACGGGCATTGTATCAAAGTATCTTGAGCGTAATTGTACAACACTCCGTCTATCGATGAATAATGCGTATTGTCCGAAGCGACATTTATTGAAGTCAAACTGCTGCAATCGTAAAACGCACCATTTCCGATAGAAGTAACACTGTTCGGTATGGTTACCGATGTCAAACCGCTGCAACCTCTAAACGCACCCCAGCCGATGGAAGTAACGCTATTCGGTATGGTTACCGAAGTCAAACCGCTGCAACCGCTAAACGCACTCTCTCCGATGGAAGTAATGCTGTTCGGTATGGTTACCGAGGTCAAACCGCTGCAACCGCTAAACGCACTCTCTCCGATGGAAGTAACGCTGTTCGGTATGGTTACCGATGTCAAACCGCTACAACCGCTAAACGCAAAACCTCCTATGGAAATAACGCTGTTCGGTATGGTTACCGATGTCAAACCGCTGCAACCGTAAAACGCCTCACCTCCGATGGAAGTAACGCTATACGTCATGCCGTTGTAGGTTACGGTTGACGGTATGACAACATAACCACTTACGTCACCGGAACGAGTTACTGCAACCGTATTGCCGGAGGTGATGTCGTAGTAGAGTGTTTTTCCTTGATGGATGTAGGGAAAATGGCACAGTGGCTTGCCTGATCTTTGTGTTCTCATCTTATATTTATTGAAATTTTTCCTTGCAAAGGTATGAATTTCTCACGGTTTCCATCACTAAAACAGAAAAAAATAGAGAGTATCTTTTCAATCCGTGTTATCTGTGTTCGCAAAATGCCCCTATACCCTCTTCACATTCTTTATCAATTAGGCTCCTCTGTAAGTATTGCGGATTAACGATTTTCAATTCCTTTAACTCCATAGCTCACGAATTTTCCGCCGGAGGGAAATTACTCGAAATTTTCGGAGTATTCAAGGGTTAAGCAAAAGATTGTATTTCAACACCTTGCAAACATATCGAAGACCGACCGGAAAAAGACGGCGTTTTGACGGTCGAAAAACGCCGTCTTTTTCCGAAAAAACGAAGAGTTAGTGATGCTAAAACGAAGTCTTTCGAGTCAAAAGACTTCGTTTTCTTCAGAAAAAACGCCGTTTTTTCATTCGAGGCAATCTTCTTATCATTTTGAAAGTGCCGTTTTGCACGAAAATCACCTCAAAACACGAAAAAATTCCGCCGAAATTCTCTTTTTGTACCCTTGTTTCATTATTAAGGAAATAATGATGTATATATTCTTGTTTTATCAATTCGACAAAAGCACAGGCAAATGAAAACAATCATTCCTCCAAGATTGCTTTTTTGTCCCTGCTTCTCTTTATCCGATTTGTTGATGAGTTGAACTTGCGTCTCATTACCTGCAAATGTAATATTTTTTCCGATTGTGATTTTGTCGGATTGATTTTTTTTGTACTTTTGCACGGTCAAAGAATCAGCGTTGTGAAATCGTGCGACGCAAATGACAAATTTCCATTTTAATGATTTATTAGGAGAATATCCGCTTTCCATGAGCGGCAAACTTACATTGATTAAGCATGTACAACAAATCTCAATTGGAAGAGAGGTCCATAGACGAGCTTAGGGCGATAGCCAAGGCCATGAACATCTCTAAAATAAGCCGTCTCACGGCACAAGAAATCGTTTATAAGATATTGGATAGTCAAGCCAAAGAAGAGGCGAAGACGACGGAGCAGGAAAACACTGCCGTTGCAGTGAAAAAGCCGAGAACCCGCTTGAAACCAAAGCCGATAGCCGAAAGCAATACGAAGAAAGCCGAAGCAACGGCAGACACCGAGGCAATCGAGACACCGAAAACTCAAAAGAAAGCGACAAAACAAAAAGCAAAAATTTCCGAACCGGAAATCAAGGAGTTGAAACTCAAAGACATTCCCGAAATACCGAAGATGGACGACTTGTTCATACCTGATTTCAATCCTCTTGCAGCAAGAAAGGAACGCCCTGTTCCGGAAACAATGATTTCAGGTGAAGAAAGTCTGTCATCTTTCCTTAACAGTACAGCCAAAGCGACTTCCTCGGCTCAACCGAATACCAAAAGCGAAGAAAAAAAGCCTGTCGATACAGAAGAAGCAGCGGTAACGGCAGAGAAAGAACAGCCGATGGAAGAAACGGAGCTTCGAGAAGAAACGACGAAGTCCGATAGCAAAAAATTCGAGAGCCGAAACGAGCAAAGGCCTGTGGGGACGAAGAAACCGGAATTCAACTTCGATATAGAAGGACTTATAGATGCCGAAGGGGTATTGGAGATAATGCCTGACGGATACGGCTTCTTGCGTTCCTCCGATTACAATTACCTCAACTCCCCCGACGATATATATGTTTCCCAGTCGCAAATAAAATATTTCGGCATGAAAACGGGAGACACCGTCTGCGGAAGCATACGACCTCCGAAAGACGGTGAAAAATACTTCCCTCTAATTAAAGCCGAAACGATAAACGGCAGACCTGCCGAACTTGTGAGAGACCGCATACCTTTCGATTACCTCACACCATTGTTTCCGGATGAGAAATTCGACCTTTGCCATCATAAACAGGAAACCCTTTCCACCAGAATAATCGACCTCTTCACACCGATAGGAAAAGGGCAGCGTGCTTTGATAGTGGCACCTCCGAAAACGGGAAAGACGACCCTGTTGAAAGAAATAGCCAATGCAATAGCCGCAAACCACCCCGACGTATATCTTATCGTTCTTCTTATAGACGAACGTCCGGAAGAGGTTACAGATATGCAGAGAACGGTTAATGCGGAAGTGATAGCTTCAACCTTCGATGAGCCTGCGGACAGGCATGTACGTATAGCAAACATCGTTTTGGAGAAAGCAAAACGCATGACGGAGTGCGGACATGACGTAGTCATCGTGTTGGATTCCATAACAAGGCTTGCACGAGCATACAACACCGTTGCACCTGCATCGGGCAAAGTCCTCTCCGGAGGAGTTGAAGCAAACGCACTTCAAAAGCCCAAACGCTTCTTCGGAGCAGCCCGCAACATAGAGAACGGAGGCTCTCTCACCATCATAGCCACGGCACTTACCGAAACAGGTTCCAAAATGGACGAAGTGATATTCGAAGAGTTCAAAGGCACCGGTAACATGGAGTTGCAATTAGACCGAAAACTCTCGAACAAACGCATTTACCCTGCAATCGACCTCGTATTGTCCTCCACCCGAAGGGACGATTTGTTGCTTAACAAAGTCGTTTGGGATCGCATGCTGATACTCCGCAACCACATTGCGGACATGAACTCGCAGGAAGCGATGGATTTGATAAAGGGAAGAATGAAAGATACCAAAACGAACGAAGAATTCCTCGTAACGATGAACAGTTAAAGGTGTTTCTGTGCCAATCCCCCGAATTGCTTGTGCAACACGGGTTGGCGGGAAGCAATAATACAAAACACATAATAAGATATGGCAGCAAAAGAAGATTTGTTCAAAAAGATAAGTTCCCACGCCAAGGAATACGGTTTCGTCTTTCCGTCCAGCGAAATATACGACGGAATGAGTGCCGTTTACGATTACGGACAGAACGGCGTGGAATTGAAAAACAACATAAAGCAATATTGGTGGAAATCCATGACACGCATGCACGACAACATAGTCGGCATAGATTCTGCGATATTCATGCACCCCACGATATGGAAAGCCTCCGGTCATGTGGACGCTTTCAACGACCCTTTGATAGATAACAAAGACTCGAAGAAGCGTTACCGTGCCGATGTGCTGATTGAAGACCACATGGCGAAAATCGAGGAAAAGATAAACAAGGAATGCGAAAAGGCTGCAAAGAAATTCGGCGACGCTTTCGACAAAGAACAATTCCTCAACACCAATGCAAGAGTTTTGGAGCATAAGGCAAAGATAGAAGACATAAGAAAACGATATGCAGACCTTATGGGCAGAAACGACCTTGCGGGAATAAAAGCCCTGATAGAAGAATTAGGCATCGTATGTCCTATTTCCGGAACGAGGAATTGGACGGAGGTCAGACAATTCAACCTTATGTTTGCAACAAAGGTGGGTTCCGTCAGCGAAGAAGCCGACACCATATACCTGCGTCCCGAAACGGCACAAGGAATATTCGTCAACTATCTCAACGTTCAGAAGACAGGAAGAATGAAGATACCTTTCGGAATAGCCCAGATAGGCAAAGCTTTCCGAAATGAAATCGTTGCACGTCAGTTCATCTTCCGAATGAGAGAATTCGAGCAAATGGAAATGCAATTCTTCGTACGTCCGGGAGAGGAAATGAAGTGGTTCGAGTATTGGAAAGAGACAAGAATGAAGTGGCATCTCGCTTTGGGAATACCGAAAGAGAAATACCGTTTCCACGATCACGAAAAACTCGCCCATTATGCCAATGCGGCGACAGACATCGAGTTCGAGTTCCCGTTCGGTTTCAAAGAATTGGAAGGCATTCACTCCCGCACGGATTTCGACCTCAAACGCCATCAGGAATTCTCCGGAAAGAAACTCCAATACTTCGATACGGAGTTGAACGAAAGCTATGTGCCATACGTCATAGAGACTTCCATAGGATTGGACAGAACATTCCTTGCAGTCTTCTCCCATGCCTACACGGAGGAAACACTTGCGGACGGTTCCCAAAGGGTCGTTCTCAGACTTCCGAGAGTGTTGGCACCTGTCAAAGCAGCCATACTGCCGTTGGTAAAGAAAGACGGCATGCCGGAAAAGGCACAACAAATCGCCGACACGTTGAGGCAGGAATACCTTGTGCAGTATGACGAGAAAGATGCGATAGGAAAACGATACAGAAGACAAGATGCGATAGGCACACCGTACTGTATAACCATAGATACGCAGACCTTGGAGGACGATACCGTTACGATAAGAGAACGCGACAGCATGCAACAGCACAGGGTAAACGTATCGCAGGTTGCGAACTTCATTCACGAGAACATAAAACCCTTAACAATTTAACGATATGGGAACAGGGCGGGGCAACACCCCGTCCCGTTTATTTCCGATGAGACATTTGAGAAGCATTTTCTACAACTGCGTAACCCACAATGAGCATTTCATCTTTGAAAGAACCGAAGCTCTGGCAATAAAAGCCATGAGCCTTCTCTACGATTGATATTTCCGCGAAGGGAACACCTTTTTCCTTTCCTCCGTTTCCCGTACGATTTTCTCCGAAACAAGAAACGCAAGAGCGTAACGGCAAAGCGAATTCCCGATATTTCATATCGTGAAGAATAAATCGCCGAAAGAAAAATTTCTTACGCCGATTCGATGACAAACAAGCGGCGTTTCGCCGACGATAAGACGGCAAAGCGATTTTTCCATGTTTAGTTTTGCAAAAACAGCATGGCGGAAATCCCGTCCGCAAGTTGCAGAACAAGATAGCAAAACCTTGTTTCACGGGAGCAATAGGGGAAACCGTCCCTCGAAACCGAAATGAAGAAAAACCGAAGCGGCGTTCCGGTCTTTTCTTCCACGCAGATAACGAACGCCGGACAAAGAAACAAAACAATCGTAATATGAATTCAAAGAAACAAAACACCCAAAATTACCTTTTGATAACCCTCGGGCTTCTCACCGCCTTTGCGCCCTTTGTGACAGACCTCTATTTGCCCGCATTGCCTTCTCTTGCGGCTTATTTCAAATCGCCCGACGCTCTCGTGCAGATGAGCCTTACCATGAGCATGCTCGGCTTGGCAACGGGGCAACTGTTCATCGGTCCTGTGAGCGACCGTTTCGGCAGAAGGAACGTCCTTTTGCTGACACTCGCTCTCTTTATCCTTACAACCATTCTCTGCATACTCTCGCCGAGCGTACACCTCTTCAACCTCTCACGCCTCTTCCAAGGCATGAGTGCCTCCGGCGGAATAGTCATCGCAAGAAGCATATCGGCAGACCTCTATTCCGGTAAGGAATTGAAGCGTTTCCTCGGTATGATATCGGCAGTCAACGGTATAGCACCCGTTCTGGCACCCGTTCTGGGAGGCTTCATAATGAGCGTAGGCACATGGAAGAATATCTTTGCGGTCTTGTTGGCATACGGACTGCTTATGCTTCTGCTTGCAATAGGAACGCGAGAAAGCCTTCCGCTGCACAGACGTAGCAAACACGGTATTGTCGGAAGTTTTGCGGCATACGCCAAACTCTTCCGCAACAAAACCTATATGCTTTACCTCACCGTATTCATGTTTTCCTCCATGGTTCTGTTCGCATACATAGCCTGCTCGCCCTTTATACTGCAAAGTATCTACTCACTCAGTCCCATGCAATTCAGCCTCTGCTTTGCCCTCAATGCAATAGGCATAACGGCAGGTTGTATGCTCGGAACACATCTCTCGGACAGAGTAAGCCTTTTGGCAGGCGGCATTTCCATATTCGCAAGCACGCTTATCTGCATGGCAAGCCTGCTTTTGCAAACAAATGTATTACTTGTCGAAGCATCATTCTGTATTTGCATGTTCTCTTTCGGACTTTTGCAACCCGTTTCCAATGCCAAGACATTAGACGCCGCCGGAGGAAATGTCGGTTGCGGAGCAGCGGCATTGGGAAGTTGCGGATTTGTAATGGGAGCAATAGTTTCTCCACTCGTAGGCTTGGGAAATATGGCATTGAGCAGCTCCCTGACACTCACCATCGGCGGATTGCTCTGCCTCACAGCCTCTCTTCTCTGCCTTAAACACGAAAAGATGTCGGCAAAAAAGCCGTGATGACAAACAAAAATGTATCTTTGCAACGGCAAAAGGCATGAAACCGAAAGCCCTGACCGATAAGAAAACATAAAAGCAAAGATACCGTAACACGAATGAAGAGAAAGCGAACCGTATATGCCATGATAATCCTCCTTGCAACCTGTCTTCTTCACCGAAACCTGCATTCGCAAACCCTTGACGAAGACGCAATGAAGGAAAACCGCAAACAAGCGACCTTTCTGCTCATACCGACGGCATTGATAGCATACGGCTCGCTTTCTCACTTCATCAGCCCGCTGCAAACCCTCAATGTGGATATACGCGACAGCGTGCAAGGCCTCAATATCGGCAACACCAAAGCGGACAACTTCATACAATTCATGCCTGCGACCGCTTTCATTGCCTTGGAAGCAAGCAGAGTGGAGGCAAAAGGAGACCTTGCCGACAGACTTCTCTCTTTCAGCCTTGCCTACGGCTTTATGGGTTCAGCCGTTCTTTGCATAAAAGACAATTTTCGGCAACTGCGTCCCGACTCCTCGGCATTCAATACCTTTCCATCGGGACATACAGCCACCGCATTCGTATCCGCCGAACTCGTAAGGCACTATTACAGGGACGCTTCACCCCTTTACGGCATTGCAGCCTACACCCTCGCTGCCACGGTGGGGTTCGGACGGATTTACAACAACAAACATTGGTTCGGAGACGTAGTTTGCGGAGCAGGCATAGGCATACTGTCCGCCCGCCTCGCCATTCTCTTCGCCCCGTACCTCAAACAACTTCTGCAAAAACGCCTCAACCTCTTCCGCAAACCCGCCGTTACCGGCACAATCAGCCCTTTTGCCGATGGCAAAAGCATGGGATTGACCCTCCACATGCAGTTCTGAACCGGTGAAAAAGAGGAAATGCTTCCGCTTCGGCATAGGAACACCATGATGCAGTCCGGCCTTGCTGCATCTCCGTCGGAGAGGTTCGCAAGGTCGTCTATTATCAATACGTTTTGGTCTTCATATTCGACCTTTACGAACTTCATGTCCTTTATATCGTTAATCTTGTATCGGTAAAGCCTTTTCTCATTCATCGGATGTCGTATTGTAATTCACGGACGTCGCAAAGGTAAATATGAACGGACTTATACGACAATATCTGCCGAAGGGTTCATCGTTTGAGGATTTGACCGATGAAGACATTTCTTTCATTCAGAACAGATTGAACAATAGACCAAGAAAAAGCTCGGCTTTCTAACTCCTCTTGAATATTTTTTCGCTAATTTTGCGACCATAACAAATGGTCTAACCGATAAGTTGCATTTGTGAGTGGAATTCAGCAAATTAAAACGGCTGTTCTTTGAAGAGGAACAGCCGTTCTGATTTTTTTCTTTAGCGTTACAGGTTGAGTTTGTTGTATGCCAAGAGCCATCTTTCGGGTACTCTTCCTTCCATGGCTTCTTGATAATCGTTGAAGGTGCAAGGTACAAGGAAATGACGGAGGTATTTTTCCTGCATTTCGCCCGGGCAGGAGACTTGCATCCACCATCGTTCGCTTTTTTTGCTTTTGAAAAAGATGATGGTCATGTCGTTGGGCATGAGAACGCTGAACTTGTAGTAGTTCTTGGTGTCTTTGTATGGGAAATCGTTCTTTCGCCAGTTGTATCCTTCGATGAAGTACCAGAGGGCGTGCGATATGATTTGGGCAGTGCGTCGATTGTTGTCTTTTTTCTCGTCGTAGTTGTAAATTCCTACCGAGGTAAGTTTGTCGCTCATGCCTGCGAAGTTGAGTATCTTGCAAAACTCCTCGCCATAGAGGCCGTGCGGATTGTCGCTGCAAGGGGAGTCGGAGGCTCTGATTGCTCCTATGTCGGCTATCAGCATATCGGCGTTGCGTATGAGCGGTTCGGTTTGTTCGACTTGGTTTTGTATTTCGCCCAAACGGTATATCTCGAATTTCATCTGGTGCATCAGATCTATGACTTCCGGTGCCACGAGGTATGTCTGGTAGGCTGCATGGGTGTAGTTGAAGAGATAGTTCGGTTGGTTGCAGAAAATGTAGGTCAGATAGTTGTCCACGCTCATCTCGGCGTTCAAATCCTTGAAGTCGAACTTGCTGTCGAGGTTGAAGATGTTTATTATCTGTCCTATTTGTTCGTATGCCTTGTAGTTTCCTGCCGCCATGTCGTTGTCGCCTCCCAAGATGATGGGTATGATTCGGTTTTGGAAGAGGGTACTGCATACTTCTGCCAAAGCGGAATAGGTATCGTTGCGTGTTTTGCCTCTTTGCAGGTTGCCGAGGTCGATAATTTTAATACGTTTGCGGTGTTGTTTGAGCTTGTAGAACTCTTTCCTTATCGTATCTGCCGAATAGGTTTGCTCTGTTGCTTCATCGGCTTCGCTGTTTCCCACGCCTATTATCGCCATGTCTGCCACGATGTTTTGCAAATCCCCTTTGAAAGGTCGGGAGAGACTGTTTGTGTTTATCGTCTTGGCGAGACAGTCGTCTTCGAGTGTGTTCAAGCCCAAACGTTCCGTATCGACGGGTTTGAAGTATATGCTTGTATCCATTTCGTTCCTTTTTACAATCTTCTGATGTTTGCTCCGAGTTTGTTCAATCTAATGTCTATGTCCTGATAACCGCGGTCTATTTGTTCGATGTTGTCTATTATGCTTGTGCCTTCTGCCGATAGGGCGGCGATAAGCAAGGCTACGCCGGCTCTTATATCGGGAGAGACCATGCGTACACCTCTCAAAGGGTATTTTCTTTCGGAACCGATGACTGTTGCACGGTGCGGGTCGCACAGAATGATTTGAGCTCCCATGTCTATCAGTTTATCGACGAAGAACAAGCGGCTTTCAAACATTTTTTGGTGTATGAGGACGCTGCCTTTTGCCTGTGTCGCCACAACCAAAGCGATGCTTATCAAATCCGGAGTGAAGCCAGGCCATGGGGCATCGGATATGCTCATTATGGAACCATCTACGAATTTTTCCACCTCGTAGATGTCTTGTTGCGGAATGTGCAAATCGTCGTCCTTGACCTCTATTTCGATTCCGAGCTTTCTGAATGTGTCTGGAATGATTCCGAGTTGTTTTACATTGACCTGCTTGATTGTTATATCCGAACGGGTCATTGCGGCAAGTCCTATGAAACTTCCGACCTCTATCATGTCGGGAAGAAGTCTGTGTTTGCAACCTTTGAGCGAATCGACGCCTTCTATGGTGAGCAGGTTGCTGCCGACACCGGATATTTTCGCTCCCATATTGTTGAGCATTGTGCAGAGCTGGAAAAGATACGGCTCGCAGGCTGCATTGAATATGGTTGTCGTTCCTTCCGCCATGCAGGCTGCCATGACCAAGTTGGCAGTTCCCGTAACGGAAGCCTCGTCCAAAAGCATGTAACAACCTTTCAAGCGGTCGCATTTCACTTCGTACGCTCTGTTTTCGGGCGAATAGGTGAAATGTCCGCCCAGTTTCTCGAATCCGGAGAAGTGTGTATCCAATCGTCTTCTGCCGATTTTATCGCCGCCCGGCGTAGGAATGTGGGCTTTGCCGAAGCGTGCCAACATGGGACCCACCAACATTATGGAACCACGCAGAGACGAAGCCATCTGCGAGTAACGCTCCGTGTAAATACGGTCTATATGCACTCTGTCTGCCTGAAAGGTGTAAGTGTCTGCGGCAGGTTTGTGTACCTTTACGCCGAGATACTCCAAGAGTTCTATCAGCTTGTTTACGTCTCTTATGTTCGGTACGTTTTCTATGGTTATCTCTTCATCGCTCAGCAAAACCGCACAAATCACTTGCAAGGCTTCGTTTTTTGCTCCTTGCGGTACTATCTCTCCGTTGAGAATTTTGCCTCCTGTTATCTCGAAAGAACTCATGCTTTATTTTTTCTGTCTGTTGTTTATCTTTTTCCTGTTGCCTTGTTGAGGGTGATTTTTGCCTTTTACTTGCGAATGATTGTTCAAAAGCCTTTTCGTGCTGAGGAGTTTGAAGTCTTCCTGCAATTTCAACTGTCCATGGGATAACTGCTCGAAGTGTTTCAAAATCACTTCGTCATCGCAGCTGTTCACGTTCCATTGCAGGTAAGCCTTCTTCAAGTATTGGGCTATCATTCCTATGAGTGCGTTCTTCTCATCACCCTCCGGCATGGTGATAACCTTATCGATTATGTTTTCTATCAATTTACCGTATGGACGGAAGCGTATCAAGGAGCTCTTATAACTCAATCTCTCGGGTTTGGAATCCAATTCCTCTTTCACCGGTTTGGGGTAGGGGGAATCCACATCCAAACGATAGTCCGATATGATGAACAAATGATCCCATAGTTTATGCTTGTAATCGCTCAATTCCCTGACGGAAGGATTGACCTGAGCCATGGCGTTTATGATTATCCCCGCAAAAGCCGTTCTTTTCTCTCTGTCCTCTATCGTCAAGGCGTAATCGACAAGGCTCTGCACGTTGCGACCGTATTCCGGTATGGTTAATTTTTCTCTCTGTGTGTTATATTTCATTTCGTGTACTTTTTCAGTTTTGCGAATTTCAAAATCAAAGTTTTCTCTCCGTTATCGACAAAATCGACAACGGCTTTGCTGTCGGCTCCCTTGCCTTCTATGCTTATTATCCTTCCTCTGCCGAATTTACCATGGTAAACCTCTTCGCCGACTACGCATTCTGCCGGCTCGGTGAACTCGTTTGCATTTTCTTCTCTTCGTTCCGCTTTCTTGGTATAAAGATTGCTTTTGAGACTTGTGATAGGCTTGCGTTTGCTTTCAAAGACAGGTAAAGTCTTCTTAGGCTTTTCGTCTCCGAATGTCGGCAGTTGCCTCTTGCCGTTCGGACAATCCAAATATTGTTTGTCTATATCATCGATGAACCTGCTCTTTTCCGAAAAGATGATTTGCCCGTATTTATATCTCATCGTGGCACAGCTGAGCGTAACGCTTTGTTTCGCTCTGGTCAGGGCAACATAGAACAAACGCCTTTCCTCCTCTGTCTCCGTTCTGGAAGCAAGGCTCAAGGTCGATGGGAATAAATTCTCTTCCATTCCTGCGATGAACACATGCTCGAACTCCAATCCTTTGGAAGAATGTATCGTCATAAGGGTTACGCAGTTCGTATCGTCCTCCTCTTTATCAGAATCGGTCAACAGGGAAATCCTTTGCAAAAAGACATCCAAGGTCTTGCTCTCCACGGAAATCTCCTCGCCCGTCAATTCGTCTATTATATTCTCCTCTTCCGCCTCCGTAAACGATTGCAAGGCGGCAAGCAACTCCTCGATGTTCTCGACCCTGTCTTTGTTCTCCGGAATATCCTCGGCTTTTAATGTTTCGATTATTCTGCTTCGCTTGATGATTTTCTCACCCAACTCAAAGGCATTATCCGTATAAAGCAAAGAAGAAAAAGCTCCTATCATGGCACAGAAATCCCGCAACTTAGCAACAGCCGAGGAGGTCAAACCGTAGTCCGAAAGGTTGGTCGCATAAACCGCATCGAACAAAGAACAATCCAAAGCTCCGGCAGCGATGTGCAACCTGTCCATGGTGGTTTGTCCGATACCCCTTGCAGGATAATTCACAATCCTTTCAAAAGCCTCATCGTCCTTATTGTTGACCGCCAAACGCATATAAGCCAACACATCCTTGATTTCCTTTCTCGCATAAAAAGACGTACCGCCGTAAAGCCTGTACGGAATATTCTTCAAACGCAAAGCGTCTTCAAACGCTCTCGATTGACTGTTTGTTCTGTATAATATGGCAAAATCGCTGTATGCACAACCTTCCGTCATCTTCTGTTTTATCTTGCTGCAAACGAACTCCGCCTCCGCCTTATCGCTTTCCAAGGAACGGAACTCGATTTTGCTGCCTTCCGGATTGTCTGTCCATACGGTCTTCTTTATTTGGTCGATATTCTTCTCGATAACCGAATTGGCAGCATTCACGATATTGCCCGTCGAACGGTAATTCCTTTCCAACTTGAAGAGATGCACATTATCGTAATCCTTCTTGAACTTCAAAATATTTTGAATGTTCGCACCCCTGAACGCATATATGCTTTGGGCATCATCACCCACGACACAGATATTGCCATGCCTCGAAGCCAAAGCCTTCACAATCGCATACTGGGCATGGTTCGTATCCTGATACTCGTCAACCATTATATAACGAAACCGCTGCTTATATTTCTCTGCCACATCGGGAGCCGTTCGCAGCAATCTGTACATATTGAAAAGTAAGTCATCGAAATCCATAGCCATGTTCTTCCTTAACCGCTTCTCATATTCCACGAACACTTCCGCCATTGCAGGCTTGCCAGCCACAGCATCCTCAGAACGAAACGCCACATCCTCCATATACTCTGCCGCCGAGACAAGAGAACTCTTCGCCTTGGAAATGCGGTCTGCGACGTAGGAAATGTTATATATCTTGTTGTCCAAGCCCATATCCTTGATGATGGATTTCAAAAGCGACTTGCTGTCGGAAGTATCGTAGATGACGAAGTTCTTCACATAGCCCAACTTCTCTGCCTCCAACCTCAAAATTCTCGCAAACACGGAGTGAAAAGTACCCATAAGGATAGCCTTGGCCTTATCGCCGATCAAGGAAACAATTCTCTCCTTCATCTCCTTGGCGGCTTTGTTAGTAAAGGTCAAAACTAAAATAGAGTAAGGCGATGCACCGCATTCCAAAAGGTGAGCCACCCTGTAAGTCAATGTACGGGTCTTACCGGAACCCGCTCCCGCAACAATCATGACAGCCCCCTCACACTGAGCAGCCGCCACACGTTGTTGTTCATTCAATTCGTCCAAAAGCATAAGCAAGGATACAGTCTATAACTCGCAAAAGTACGAATAAAATCCCATACGGCAATCACGGAAACGGCGATTGGTCGAAAAACGTCCGCCTTGCCCGCAAACAAAATAGGAGAGACCGCAACATTACCGCACACACTCTCCTTACATCGTTTCACATCGTTCCTTGTTCACAACTCTGTCTCGAAGTAATTCTTTACTTGAATTTCGACAGATAAACCTCAGCTCCGTACCTTTCGAGGGTAAGGAGATTTCGTCAGTAAAAGAAGAAATCTACCTAAGTCAAAGAAGCCAGCACAGGTTATAGAATAATACCCTTACCACATAAAGCGACTTGAAGCAATACGCATATATTCTACAAAGAAACCATGCTTATCCAAAGTCTGTTTGAAATGGTTTGGCATACGCATAATTTTCAGTGTAAATGTTCAGCACATGCTGGCGTGATGTCTTAATCCATTTTGCAGGAACAGAAATAAATTTGAAGACAAAAGTCTTGATGCGACTACTTGTGCGCAAGCCAAACTTCTTTGTGTCCAATTTCTGCATGATAGCTTTGTAGAAGTTTCTTATGAGGGCTGTCATAAGCATGAAGACGGTGTTCTGTGCCATAAACGATTTTGGCAGGCGATTCCAACCAAATCCGTTGTTCATGACATCGAAGAAACGTTCCTTGCCACCCAGAAGATTGTAGAACTCCACTATGTCTCTTACACTTGACTCATAGTCGTTGATCAAAATACACCTATAAGTGTATTAGTGTCCTGTTGCAAGCAAGGTGTTGATCAACAGTTTATTCATTGTGTCGCCGTATTGAAGTCGTATTGTTTTCCGGAAGTTGATGTGTATGTCGTGTTGTCAACGGTCAGTTCCTCTATAGCTCGCAGTATGGTTGTATGCACTGCAGGTGTGGAGGGTTGGGTGCAAGGACAGGTGCTTCATCAAGTGGGTTGTCACATCTTCAACACATAAGCCGCTGCAGAAATATACGCACATCAAGAAGCGGAATATCTCGCTGTATTGGTAACCACAGACTTTGCTACGCAGTCCCAAAGTAAAGTCTATTGTCTTTGACAAAAGAGCGTCAAATTGCTCCATGATTGCAAATATTCCTCTTAAAGGAGTGAGTTTCTCAGATTTTATTTGTATTTTCGCCATGTCTGTTGAAGATTTGTTTGATTTAATTTCAACACTAAATCATGGCAAAATCCTGAACAACTTTTTGTTGCTCAGGTGTGCTTATGAAAAAGATTAAATTGTAGTGTTGCGGAATTTAGGAAATAAAGATATGTCAGTACAAAGTGAAGCAGCCCTCGAAAAAGGACTTATAGATACTCTTCAAAAGATGAACTACGACTATGTTCATATTGAGGAGGAAAAGAACCTGTCTGCCAATTTCAAAAAACAGTTGGAGAAGCACAACAAGAAAAAATTGGAGGAACTTGGTCGCACGGAGTTTACGGAGGCTGAGTTTGAGAAGATACTAATCTATCTAGAAGGTGGCACTCGCTTTGAAAAGGCAAAGAAACTGCGTGACCTCTTTCCTCTTGAACTGGAAAGCGGTGAACGCCTATGGGTAGAGTTCTTGAACCGCACTCACTGGTGTCAGAACGAGTTTCAAGTTTCCAATCAAATCACGGTTGAGGGTAGAAAGAAGTGTCGATACGATGTGACGATACTTATCAATGGTCTGCCTTTGGTTCAAATAGAACTGAAGCGCAGAGGTGTGGAACTGAAACAGGCATACAACCAGATACAACGCTATCACAAGACTTCCTTTCATGGATTGTTCGACTATATCCAGTTGTTCGTCATATCCAATGGCGTGAACACTCGCTATTTTGTCAACAATCCGAATAGCGGATATAAGTTTACTTTCAACTGGACGGATGCAGCCAATGTGCCTTTCAACGACTTGGAGAAGTTTGCCACTATGTTCTTCGACAAGTGTACGTTGGGCAAGATTATAGGCAAGTACATCGTATTGCATGAGGGTGACAAGTGTCTGATGGTGCTTCGTCCTTATCAGTTCTATGCGGTAGAGAAGATACTTGACCGTGTTGAAAACTCCAACGACAATGGTTATATATGGCATACAACAGGTGCCGGCAAGACCTTGACATCATTCAAGGCAGCCCAACTCGTTTCTGAGTTGGATGATGTGGATAAGGTGATGTTTGTGGTTGACCGCCATGACCTTGACACACAGACGCAAGCCGAATACGAGGCTTTTGAGCCTGGTGCCGTTGACAGCACCGACAACACGGATGAGTTGGTGAAGCGTCTGCACAGCAACTCAAAGATTATCATTACAACCATACAGAAGCTGAATGCCGCTGTCAGCAAGCAGTGGTACAGCAGCCGTATTAAGGAAATACGCCATTATCGCATCGTGATGATCTTCGATGAATGTCACCGAAGCCATTTCGGAGATTGCCACAAGAACATCGTGAAGTTCTTCGACAACACACAGATATTCGGCTTTACTGGTACGCCTATCTTTGTAGAGAATGCTGTGGACGGACATACCACAAAGGAAATCTTTGGTAACTGCCTTCACAAGTATCTTATCAAGGATGCCATTGCCGACGAAAACGTGCTTGGCTTCCTTGTGGAGTATTACCACGGCAATGAGGATGTGGACAATGCCGACCAAGACCGCATGACGGAGATAGCCAAATTCATCCTTAATAATTTCAATAAGTCAACATTCGACGGAGAGTTTGACGCATTGTTTGCCGTGCAGTCAGTGCCGATGCTTATCCGTTACTACAAGATATTCAAAAGCCTCAATCCGAAGATAAGGATAGGTGCGGTTTTCACATACGCAGCCAACAGCAGCCAAGATGACGAGCAGACAGGCATGAACACTGGTGGCTATGTGAGCGACAGTACAGGCGAGGCAGACGAGCTGCAAGCCATTATGAATGACTATAATAATATGTATGGAACGAGTTTCACAACAGAAAATTTCCGTGCATATTACGATGACATCAACCTCCGCATGAAGAAAAAGAAAGCTGATATGAAGCCTCTCGACCTCTGCTTGGTTGTAGGAATGTTTCTCACAGGCTTTGACAGCAAGAAACTCAACACTCTCTATGTTGACAAAAACATGGAGTATCACGGATTATTGCAAGCGTTCAGCCGTACCAACCGTGTGCTGAACGAGAAGAAGCGTTTTGGCAAGGTGGTTTGCTTCCGTGACTTGAAAAGCAATGTGGACGAGTCCATCAAACTTTTCAGCAACAGCAATAATCTTGAAGATATTGTGCGACCACCATTTGATGATGTCAAAACCCACTATCAAGAACTGACAAAGAACTTCTTGGAGCATTATCCCGAACCGCACTATGTGGACTATTTGCAGAGTGAGAACGACAAGAAACAGTTTGTTCTTGCTTTCCGTGACATCATCAAGAAACACGCTGAAATACAGGTTTATGACGAATTTGAGGAAGATGCTCCCGACCTCGGAATGACAGAACAGCAGTTTATGGATTTCCGTAGTAAGTATCTGGACATATACGATTCGTTTGCTGTTAAAAATGATGAGCCAAAGAAAGATTATCAAGTTCCAAAGGAAGACCCCAGCATGGTTGGCGAGCCAGACCCTCGTGAAGAAGCTACTGGTATGGGAGATATAGATTTTTGCTTGGAACTCCTGCATAGCGACATTATCAATGTTGCCTATATCTTGGAGTTGATTGCAGACCTCAATCCGTACAGCGAGGATTATTCCGAGAAGCGCAAGCACATCATCGACACGATGATAAAGGATGCCGAACTTCGCAGTAAGGCAAAGCTCATCGACGGATTTATCCGGAAAAATGTGGATGATGACCGTGACAACTTCATGGCTCGCAAGCAAAAGGCTGACGGTACAAGCGACCTCGAAGAACGGTTGAACAACTACATCGCCACCGAGCGTAACAATGCTATCAACACGCTTGCCAAGGATGAAGATTTGGATGCTTCCGTTCTCAATCATTATCTCTCCGAATATGACTACTTGCAAAAGGAACAGCCGGAAATCATACAAGAAGCATTGAAAGAGAAACACTTGGGATTGATAAAAAAGCGTAAGACATTGACAAGAATACTTGATAAATTGCGTTCTATCATAAGAACATTCAGTTGGGAATAAACAAAAGATAAAAAAGAAATAACGATATGAGCGAAGAACTGCAACAGAAACTCCGCGACCAACTTTGGGAAGTCGCAAACAAACTGCGTGGCAATATGTCTGCAAGTGACTTCATGTACTTCACCCTTGGTTTTATCTTCTACAAGTATTTGTCTGAGAAGATAGAGAAACACGCCAATGATGCATTGGTAGATGATGAAGTTACGTTTAAAGAATTGTGGACAATGGAGATAGACGAGGATGTTGAGGCATTGCAACAAGAAGTCAAGACCGAATGTCTGGAGAATATCGGCTACTTCATTGAACCAAACTTCTTGTTCTCGTCTGTTATTGAGAGCATCAAGAAGAAGGAAAATATTCTTCCGATGCTCGAACGCTCATTGAAACGTATTGAGGACAGTACCCTTGGACAGGACAGCGAAGAAGACTTTGGAGGTCTATTCTCTGACATTGACCTTGCTTCGCCTAAGTTGGGTAAGACTGCCGATGACAAGAATACATTGGTAAGCAATGTTCTTCTTGCCCTTGATGATATTGACTTCGGTGTGGAAGCATCGCAAGAGATTGACATTCTCGGTGATGCCTACGAGTATATGATTAGCCAATTTGCCGCAGGTGCCGGCAAGAAAGCTGGCGAGTTCTACACACCTCAGGAAGTGAGCCGTATCTTGGCAGAGATTGTTACCATAGGTCACGCTCGTCTGCGCAATGTCTATGACCCTACTTGTGGTAGTGGTTCGCTGCTGCTCCGTGCTGCGAGCATCGGTCATGCCAACGAGATTTTCGGACAGGAGAAGAACCCTACGACCTACAATTTGGCACGTATGAATATGCTTCTTCATGGCATCAAGTTCAGCAACTTCCGCATAGAGAATGGCGATACCTTGGAGGCTGATGCTTTTGGCGATACACAGTTTGACGCTGTGGTAGCAAATCCTCCGTTCTCTGCCGAATGGAGTGCAGCCGATAAGTTCAACAACGATGATCGTTTCAGCAAGGCAGGACGCTTGGCACCACGCAAGACAGCCGACTATGCCTTTATTCTCCACATGATTTACCACCTTAATGAGGGTGGCACAATGGCTTGTGTTGCTCCTCATGGTGTGTTGTTCCGTGGAAATGCCGAGGGTATTATCCGCCGTTTCCTCATTGAAAAAAAGAACTATGTGGATGCCATTATCGGACTTCCTGCCAATATCTTCTACGGTACAAGCATTCCGACTTGTATCTTGGTATTCAAGAAATGCCGCAAAGAAGATGACAACATTCTTTTCATTGATGCAAGCAAGGAGTTTGAAAAGGTAAAGACCCAGAACAAGCTCCGTCCGCAACATATCAAGAAGATTGTTGATACCTATCGTGAGCGCAAGGAGATAGAAAAGTACAGCCATCTCGCCACACTGCAAGAAGTGGCTGAGAACGACTACAATCTCAACATTCCTCGTTATGTAGATACTTTCGAGGAAGAAGAACCTATCGACATCCATGCCGTGATGAAGGAAATCAAGGAGCTGGAAGCCAAACGAGCCGACCTTGACAAGGAGATTGAAGGCTATCTGAAAGAGTTGGGATTGGTTGAATAAACAAGAAAGGAACTGGCAATGAAAGGTTACGCAAAACCATTACATGAATTTATAGAAGGTCATAAAATCCAGTTTGTAATACCTGTGTATCAGCGTAATTACGATTGGTTAATAGACAACTGCGACCAATTGTTTAGCGACTTGGTAAAACTAAGCCGCTCAAACAGACATTCGCATTTCTTTGGCTCTATTGTTACATCATCTGCGGATAGCAGTTATAATAGATTGGTGATTGATGGTCAGCAGCGTTTGACCACAATCTCACTTCTTTTGTTGGCTGGTATAAAAGCGGTGAAAGATGGTGTTATTGAGATTAGCGAAGAATCAAAGTTAGAAGAAGCATACGAGGTCTTCTTAAAGGCAAAATTCTGTAACTCTGAGCGTAAAATCAAGTTGGTTCCCATAGAGAATGACCGTATTGCCTACGACAAGATATTCAATGAAGAAGATTCTTTTGATGAGGACTCAAAGGTTACTCGCAACTATCGCCATTTCTATGATTTGCTGACGAGAAAACCACAAGCACTATCTTTCGACCAATTACTTGATGCCATTGAACGATTGCAAATCATATCAATAGAATTGGATAGCGATGATGATGCTCAGCTTATATTTGAGAGTCTGAACTCTACAGGATTGGCTCTGACAGAAGCAGACAAGATACGCAACTACCTCTTGATGTCTTTGACACCAGAGAAGCAACAAGTGTGTTTCAAGAACTATTGGCAAAAGATAGAACAGGCAACCGAAAATCAACCTACAAAGTTTTTGCGTGACTATCTCATCATTCAGCAACAGTTACAGCGTCCTGTCCGTCAGTCAAACATCTACTACGAATGGAAAAAGTATATGGACGGACATGAACGAAAGGAAGAATTAGTCAAGATGCTTGATTATGCGCACTACTATCAGCAAGTGACAGAGGCAAAGCTATCTACGGCAAAACTTTCAGAGAAGATGCGCCACATCTGTAATATAGAAACAGATGTGACTAATGTATTCTTTATACAATTTTTGAAATATGCCTCTGCCAACTGTCTTTCAGAAGATGAGATATTCAAGGTGATTGATTTGGTAGAAAGCTATTTGGCAAGACGTATCGTGTGCAATATGCCTGGTAATGCTCTTACTCAGGTTTTCTGCGCTTTGCATAGAGATGTATTGAAAAGCATTGAGGAATATAGTTCTGCTAATGTTGAACTTGGCAATTCATATTCTGACATATTGGCTTACCACATCATGCGTCGTGATGGTAACTATCAATTGCCAAGAGATATGCAATTCGTGGAGTCAATCAAAACACGTGACGCTTATCACATGTTGAAGCCATTCCAGATCTTCCTATTTGAACGATTAGAGAACTCTGTGCATGGTGAATATAACGATGTGGCAACCGACATGAAAAAGAAGGATGCCACTATTGAGCATATCATGCCTCAAACGCTCAATGGTGATTGGAAAGTCATGCTTGGAGATAACTTTGAGGAGATACAAGAAAAGTATCTTCATACCTTTGCAAACTTGACATTGACAGGTATCAACAGCGAGTTAAGCAACAAGGCTTTTGAAATAAAGCGTGATGGCAAGAAAATTGGGAATGAAATATATCCCGGCTACAAAAATTCAAAGTATCGCCTGACAAAAAATGTTACGCTATGTGACAAATGGACTGAAATCGAGTTGCAGAACCGATGCAATGAGATAGTGGCAACATTCTTGCGACTTTATCCATTACCACAAACAACATTCAAGCCATTGCCAAAACCAGTGGACGAAGCCTCTTTGGACGAAGAAACATTCTCTCCAACAAATAGAAATCTTAAAGGTTTCCGTTTGTTTGGCAATGAGTACAATGAAACTACTTGGAAAGGGATGCTTCTGCAAGTTGTAAAACTTGTGATGGAGCGATACACAGACATCGTAGATACGCTCTATGATGCCGAAGGCTTCTTCTGGTCTGCCAAGCAAGCAGATACAAGATACTGTACAATGATTGCTCCACAAAAATACTTGTGGACTTCAATGGACAATAGAAGTAAACTTCGTTGCTTACGCTTCTTGTTTGAGAAATGCGACATAGCCGAGTCTGAATTGGTGCTGTTGCTTGAACCAGTAAAAGAATAGTTGTATGGAATATATAGATTTCAAGAAATTGATAGATGTCCTAACAGCCAAGCCTAAAGAAACAGAATGGTTGGAGTTCAAGCACAATTTTCATTCAAAGGAGGAGATTGGTGAAAGAATCTCAGCCTTGTCTAATAGTGCCTATTTGTGCAACATGCCATTTGGCTATATTGTATTTGGTGTTGATGATGAAAGCCATGATATAATTGGCACCGATCTATACGGCAAGCAGAAAATGGTTGGCAATGAAGAACTTGAATCTTGGTTGTCAACTCGTTTGAATCCTCGTATTGACTTCGAGATTATTGACGATTTCGATTATGAGGAGAAAGGTCATGTCTGTATATTTAAGATTCCTGCCACGACTAATCGCCCGGTAAGTTTCTTACATGAGGCATACATCAGAGTTGGCACGATTACTCGCAAGTTGAAGGATTTTCCTGCAAAAGAGGCTAAGATTTGGAAAGGCGGTCAGAAGCCTCTGGAAAAGATTGTCTTGAAGAAAGGTTTATCGGGACAGGATGTTTTCTCTTGTCTTAGTGCAGAGACCTACTTTGACATGATGCATTTGCCACTTCCACAAGATACTAATGGCATCTTGGACAGATTCTTGTCAGAAAACCTTATTGTAAAAGATGAGGTTGGCTACAGCATCACCGAACTTGGAGCTATCCTGTTTGCCAAGCATCTTTCTGATTTCGATGGACTGAAACGTAAAATGGTCAGAGTAATTGTCTATAAAGGCAAAAGCAAGATTGAAACAATTCGTGAACAAACTTTCGATAAGGGCTACGCCATAGGCTTTGAAGAAATGGTTGCATGGATAAACAGCCAACTTCCTGCTAATGAAGAGATAGGCTTGGCTCTAAGAAAAGATGCTCGTATGTACCCTGAAATAGCCATTCGTGAGATGACTGCAAACATGATTATCCATCAAGATTTTGCGGAACAGGGCTTTCCTATGATAGAAATCTATTCTGATCGTATTGAGTTCTCTAATCCGGGACAACCACTTATCAGCATAGAACGTTTCATAGACGAATATCAGTCAAGGAACGATTCTCTTGCTGACATAATGCGTAGAATGGGGATTTGTGAGGAGAAAGGCAGTGGCATGGATAAGACCATTTTCTATGTGGAACTATATCAGTTGCCACCTGTCCGTTTCCAACTTCAAGAAAGCAGAACCACAGCAACGGTATTCTCTTATCGTAAATTTGCTGACTTGGATAAGTCTGAAAGAGTAAGAGCTTGTTATCAGCATGCTTGTCTAAAATACGTTTCAAACGAGAAGATGAATAATCAATCTCTTCGTGCTCGTTTGGGTATTGAAGACAAAAACTACCCAATGGCATCAAGGATAATCAAAGATACCTTGGAAGCTAAGCTGATAAAGGAAGAAAACTCAGAGGGTAGCAATAGACATAACTATATCCCATATTGGGCATAAGCCATGTAACTACCATGTAACTGGCATGTAACTGAAAGGCTCAAAAAAGCATCAAAGTTAGCTCAAACCCCTTTATAATAGGGCATAAAGCATATAAGTACCATGTAACTAGCATGTAACTGAGCCATGATTGGTGAACTAAAATTAAGGATTAAAAATGACAACGACAATAAATAACGAACATAAGGAACTCAATTTTTCGAGTGAGCGAGAGCAGAGCCAAGCTTGCTTGAACTCTGCCGAGCATGAGAAAAATCAAGGACGAAAAGTCCTTAATGTCCCAAATCTCAGATTTCCGGAGTTTCAGGGGGAGTGGGAAGAAGAACGACTGGCAGACATCGCAGATTTGTATAAAGGTACTGGTATATCCAAAGACCAACTGTCTGATGATGGTGAGCCTTGTATTTTATATGGAGAGCTTTACACAAAGTACAAATCGGAAACAATAAGAGAAGTCATTAGCAAAACAAACATCGACAATACCAAATTGGTAAGAAGCAAAGCTAATGACGTAATAATACCTTGCTCTGGTGAAACAGCAGAGGATATCGCAACCGCTCGTTGCGTCCTCAATGGCAATATTCTTTTAGGTGGTGATTTGAACATTATACGTTTGCATGGATATGATGGTGCATTCATGAGCTATCAGTTGAATGGCAGACGCAAGTATGACATTGCCAAAGTTGCGCAAGGTGTGTCTGTAGTGCATCTTTATGGCGAACATTTGAAAGGGGTAAAGACCATCAATCCTTGTTTGGAGGAGCAGAAGAAAATAGCCAAACTTTTGTCACTCCTTGACGAACGTATCGCTACTCAAAACAAAATCATTGACAAGTTGCAGTCCTTAATCAAGGGAATTGCACAGAAGATAGTTCGCAACAACAAGCCTAATGTTCGCTTGGCAGAATGCTTGGAATATAAATCTTCAACTCTGCAAGAAAGTGAGGTTTGTGAGCAAGGTACATATCCTGTGTATGGTGCAAATGGCATTGTTGGTTACCTCGATAATTATAATACAGAGAGTGAAGCCGTTTATATTATCAAAGATGGTTCTGGTGTTGGAACTGTTTCCTACGTTACGGGCAAATGCTCCGCAACAGGGACTTTGAATACTTTACAAGCAAAAGAAGGCTATTCACTCCAATACCTTTACTATCTGCTAAAAGTATTTAACTTTGAGCCTTATAAGACAGGTATGGCTATACCTCACATATACTTCAAGGACTATGGTAAAGCCAAGGTATTTTGCCCATCATATACAGAACAACTCCAATATGCTCGATTGTTGTCTGCAATAGATAACAAATTATCGGCAGAACAGCATATTCTAACAAACCTAAGTTTGCAGAAGCAATATTTACTTCGCCAGATGTTTATATGAACATTTGGCGAAGCAGATACTGCTTTTGCTTTAATAGTTTGTGTAAAATCTTTTCTTCAACATTACACTTCTGCTCCATAGAAGAAAGACATAAAGATACACTATGTTGTATTTTCTTCGATGGAATAATAACTTTTAGCTTTTGAAACGTGTCAAGTCTTAATGAAGGCACTGTTGAGCCCACAGCATTTTTGACGAAATAAGAATTTCGCGTCTTTAGATAAAAATATAGGAAACGAGCATTTATAATTTCGTTGAAGTCAAAAATGGCATAACATCTTTGATGTAAAGCGAATTTCCCTTTGAAATATCGTGGCATAAATTCTGTTCCTTCACCTGGATATATAATAGCTTCTTTGTCAAACAAGAATGTAGGCAAATATTTTATATCCTCAGACCGATCAAAGAAAGGATACAAACCATCCTTTGATTGTGTAACAGCATCTTGCACATTACTATTTCCATTAGTAATTGTAACTATATCACCCATTCTATATTCAATTCCTTGTATGGATGTAAAAATTCTACTACTAATTCCCTTGATTAAGGATTTTGTGGCTTGTAGGTCTGCAATTAGTAAATTGTTATTTGCTCAAAAGCCTAATGGATGGAATCGATTAGATACTTTGTTTTCAAAAGGCAAGGCAGGTGGTACTCCGACTTCCACAAATAAAGAATACTATAATGGAGAAATACCATTCTTGAGTATTAACGATATAACAAAACAAGGTAAGTATGTCCGATGCACAGAAAATTATTTGAGCCAAAGCGGATTAGAAAACTCTTCGGCATGGGTAGTTCCAAAGTATAGTTTGATTATGTCAATGTATGCATCAGTTGGCTTGGTAACGATAAATGAAAAGCCTCTTGCTACAAGTCAGGCAATGTTTGCAATGCAACTAAAAGACAAAAACTTGTTGGATTATCTGTACTATTATTTGTCATATTTTAAGTATCGACACATCCACAAGTACCTTGAAACTGGTACACAAAGCAATATTAACGCAGATATTGTTCGCGGAATAATGATTCCTACTTACGGATATAGACACAATATAGAAATTGCATCAACACTGCAAGGAGTTGATGCGAAAATCGACAATGAGTTATCAGTACTTGAACAGCTACATCGGCAAAAGAACTATTTCTTGTCACAGATGTTTATATGAACATCTGGGCAAGAAAATATTGCTTCTGCATGGTTAGCAGTGTTAGTTCTCGTAGCTCATTAATGATGCATTCATCATATGAGTGTAGTATTCTTGCAACCAAATGAATATTATTGGCATTTGAGGAGTATGGTAATACAAAGTTTTCTACATCCCCTTTGCCTATATTCATTTGGGCTGCACCTTGACCACAAGCAACCATACTCTTCTCGAATCTACGAGAAGAGAGAACTTGATATAGAAACTCTTTGTCTATATTTCCTTCAATTTGTAACAAGCCTACTCGCTGGTTGAGTAAATAGGCGCCACTCTTACAAAGAGAAACACGCCCAACATTACCCGTGAGAGATATTAAAATATCTCCTTCTTTTAATACTTGATGGTCTTGTATGTCATTCGGCAAGTTAATTATGCAATTGCAATCTTCTTCGTTTATATATCGCCCGCCAGACACATTTGCGATTGTAATTATCTTCCACTTCCCCAGTATATTATACTTGCTACTTTGGAATGCATAACCATTTTTCAATGTTGCAATATCCGCTAAACGTATAGTTGTTTCTAACAAATCCTTTCGCGTGAACAAAAGTTTACTAATTGCAGACTTTAGTTTCTTCAAGTCCTCAATGATTTTGTTTTGGGTAGCGATGCGCTCGTCAAGGAGCATCAGTAATTTAGAAATCTTGATTTGTTCTTTTTTGTCTTTTGGTACATAATGGTATGTATGAAAGAAATCCTGAACAGATACATTGAGAAGTCCATGATTTCGTGCGCCTTCAACGGCAATTTCAGAAACTCCTTTATGCCATTTTGGAGACTCAAAATATTGTAGTATAAAATCTGACACGACATTATCTTGTGGAGCGAAACAGATGTAAAGAGAAGACAATGCCCCTTGTTCATAGTTGTCAAGCCTCTTTATTGCACCCCACGGATAATCTGAAGAATAGCTTTTATTGTAAGCAAATTCTCCTTTCTTCAATAGGTAATAGTTTGACATATCTGTACTTGCGATAACCTTATTGAAAAAAGTTATCTGATCAACCAGCCCATATTGGGCAGAAATTGTAAGAGGAAGTCTTGATTGATTGCTTTTGTTTTTACGCATTACACGTTCTGTGAAAGCGTCCAATCTCATTCTTGCCCACTCCCCCTGAAACTCCTTAAATCTGAGATTTGGGACATCAGAGGTCTATTTTCTCTAATTATTATGTACACCTTCAAAATTAAGGATTACAATGACAACAAAAACAATTAGAGAAATTGCGTTGGCTTGGAAAAGTGACAAGCAACGCTACGTTAAGCAGTCCACATACGCTGCTTATGTGTTAGTTTTAGAGAACCACATTCTGCCATCGTTTGGCGATTGTGAGGCTCTGAGTGAGAAACTTGTGCAGGAGTTCGTCTTGCAGAAACTGAATGGCGGACTCAGTATTAAAACGGTGAAAGACATTCTGATTGTCTTGAAGATGGTGATGAAGTTCGGAGTAAAGAACGAATGGATGAACTATTGCGAGTGGGATATCAAATACCCTACGACTGAGATCAACAAGGAAATAGAGGTGCTGACGGTGGCACACCACAAAAAGATCCTCGATTTCATCAAACAGAACTTTACTTTCCGCAACCTTGGTATCTATATCAGTCTGACCACAGGCTTGCGTATCGGAGAGATTTGCGGTTTGAAATGGTCGGACATCAATACCGATAATGGTACTATCACCGTGAACCGCACCATTGAACGCATCTACATGGTGGAGGGCGAGCGCAAGCACACAGAGTTGGTCATCAACACGCCCAAGACAAAGAACTCTTGCCGTGAGATACCGATGAACAAGGAACTTTTGGTTATGGTGAAACCTCTCAAAAAGGTGGTAAACGAGGACTTTTATGTGTTGACCAACGAAGAGAAGCCGACAGAGCCACGAACCTACCGCAATTACTATCATCGGCTGATGAAGCGTCTTGATATTCCTCGGCTGAAATACCACGGACTGCGTCACAGTTTTGCCACACGCTGCATTGAGAGCAACTGCGACTACAAGACCGTAAGTGTGTTGCTCGGTCATGCCAATATCACCACAACCCTCAACCTCTATGTTCACCCGAACATGGAGCAGAAGAAAAAGTGCATTACCAAGATGTTCAAATCTCTTGGAAAATAGGAAAGAAAAGGTATAGGCTATAAAAAGCAAAAGGATGAGGTGACTTCAAATCACCCCATCCGTCCTTACTTATCTATGCACGATACGACAAAATAGACAACAAAAATGACTTACTATAATTATCTCCGAATAATTTTTGCAGTTTCTGGAAATATATCGTATTCTATTTTCATATTCTTGGGAATTTCCACCGACCGCAAAGAAGAACAGTCCCAGAATGCTCCGATTCCGATTTCTGTTACACTATCCGGAATAACGATAGACTGTAAGGAGGAGCAACCGCTGAAAGCGAAACCTTCGATATTGGTTACACCCTCGGGAATAACTATCGATTGTAAAGATGAACAACCATAGAATGCCAATCTTTCGATTTTTGTTACACTATCCGGAATAACAATAGACTGCAAAGAGGAGCAACCGCTGAATTCTCTTTCTGCAATATATGTTACACTATTCTGAAGAACAATAGATTGCAAAGAAGAACAATCCGAGAATATACCATCTCCGACATCTACACCCTCGGGAATAACAATCGATTGCAAAGAGGAGCAATGTGCGAATACACAATCTTCGATAATTATTCCCGAGGGAATAATTATCGACCGTAAAGATGAACAACCATCGAATGCCCCGGCTCCGATTTTAGTTACACTATCGGGAATAATTATCGACCGTAAAGAAGAACAACCATAGAATGCACAATCTCCGATTTCAGTTACCCCATCGGGAATAATTATCGACCGTAAAGAAGAACAACACTTGAATGCATAATAATAGATTGTAGTTACACTATCGGGAATAACAATCGACTGTAAAGAGGAGCAATCTTCGAATGCATAATCTTCGATTTCAGTTACACTATCGGGAATAACAATAGACTGTAAAGAGGAGCAATTCGAGAATGCACAATCTCCGATTTCAGTTACTCCGTATGGTAGTTCTATATTTTTATCATTTGACCAACAAGAAATAACTCTTCCGTCTTTAGAATACAGTATGTTGTTTGCAACTTTGAAGAAAGGACTTTTACAACTTAATGTAAGTTTGGAACAACCAATGAATGCCCCACTTCCGATTTCAGTTACACCCTCCGGAATGACAATCGACCGTAAAGATGAACAACCATCGAATGCACAATCTCCGATTTCAGTTACCCCATCGGGAATAACAATAGACTGTAAAGAGGAGCAATTCGAGAATGCATAATCTTCGATTTCAGTTACACTATCGGGAATAACAATCGACTGTAAAGAGGAGCAATTCGAGAATGCACAATCTCCGATTTCAGTTACACTATCGGGAATAACAATAGACTGTAAAGAGGAGCAATTCGAGAATGCACAATCTCCGATTTCAGTTACTCCGTATGGTAGTTCTATATTTTTATCATTTGACCAACAAGAAATAACTCTTCCGTCTTTAGAATACAGTATGTTGTTTGCAACTTTGAAGAAAGGACTTTTACAACTTAATGTAAGTTTGGAACAACCGATGAATGCCCCACCTTCGATTTTAGTTACCCCCTCCGGAATAACAATCGACTGCAAAGAGGAACAACCTTCGAATGCAGAACTTTTGATTTTAGTTACCCCCTCCGGAATAACAATCGACCGTAAAGATGAACAACCATCGAATGCACAATTTCCGATTTCAGTTACCCCATCGGGAATAATTATCGACTGTAATGAGGAGCAATTCGAGAATGTAGAATTTCCGATTTCAGTTACCCCCTCCGGAATAGTTATCGACTGCAAAGAGGAACAACCTTCGAATGCCCAACCTCCGATTTCAGTTACCCCATCGGGAATAGTTATCGACTGCAAAGATGAACAACCTTCGAATGCCCCGGCTCCGATTTTAGTTACACTATCGGGAATAATTATCGACCGTAAAGAAGAACAACCATAGAATGCACAATCTCCGATTTCAGTTACCCCATCGGGAATAATTATCGATTGCAAAAGGGAACAACCTTCAAACACATAACCTTCGATTACTGTTACATTATCTGGAATGCGTATCGGTTTCAAAACATCTCCTGTGTACATAAGCCGTGGATTACTTGTTACTGCTTTATTTATTGCTGCAAAGGTATGAATTTTTCTCAGTTTCAAGTTTACAGTCAAGGAAAAAGTGGAGAGCATACTTTCAGTTTGCGTTATCCGTGTTCGTGAACCACTCTACATTCATTACCTTTACGCTCTTTACATTCTTTATCATTTCTACTCTCCTGTAACCCTTCTAAATTAACGATTTTCAAAGTCTTTAACTTCGTGGCTTACGAAAAATCCGATAAGAGTCATGGGGTCTGAAATTTTCCGAGTATTTTATGGCTTGATAGTGAATTGTATTTCAGCTGTTTGTAAATGTATCGAAGAACGACCGGAAAAAGACGGCGTTTTGGTGGTCGGAAAACGCCGTCTTTTTTCAAGAA
>UQXW01000001.1 GCA_900545215.1 uncultured Bacteroidota bacterium | reverse complement strand
GTCAGAGAAAAGAAAATCGGAAAAATGTATCGCCTTGGGGACTTGGGCAAAAGAAAAAACAAATTCAAAAAAAATGAAGAGAATTATTACTCGGCTTATTTTAGCCACATTATTGATTTCGGGCGGCAAAACATTTGCCCAAAAAGATGGTTTCTCGTTGCACCTTAGCGGCGTATTTCCGAATGGTAAGTTTGCGGAATTTGATGACAACGATAAAGTGTGTGCATTGGCTAACGGTAGTTCCAAAACCGGTTCTGCCGGAACAGGTTTCGGTGTCGGCTTCAAGTATCAGTTCCCCATACCTCAGGTAGCCAATCTTCGCTTCTTGGTTGGTGCGGAATTGATGTACAATCCCTTGAACGGCGACGCAAAAGATTGGTTCGATGATAAATTTACGTCCGGAACATACAATAGTACCGGTTACAGCTATGATTATGACTATGAAGTAACCCTGCCTAAGTATTTGAATGTGCCTTTGATGGCAGGTTTGAATTACGCCTTCAAACTGAACGACAAAATCAATATCTTCGGCGAGTTTGCCGCAGGTATAAACATGAGATTATTCACCAATGCAAAGATACTTCAAGAGAAAGAAGGTACAGCTTTGTACAGTGATAGCTATACTAGTTATTATTACGATTTCACAACAACTTCCGAGGCAACATATAAGTATGATAATGCCATAACTTTCGCTTATCGATTTGGAGCAGGTGTTACTTTCGACCGAATAAGCATCGGTTTGCATTGGTACAATCTCGGAAGTGCCAAAGTGAAAGGTAAAATAGAAATGGAAGAGAACTATAGTGATAGTAACGGGACAACCGAACACGATAGCGACAAAGAGAAGTTCAAATGGAAAGACCTGTCTATCTCGATGATGACGTTGACGGTAGGTTACCACTTCTAATCGAATAAGTTTTTCCAAAGTATCGAAACAACAGGAGCTTCATGTAAGCTCCTGTTTTCTTTCCTGCGTCAAAAGATTTCGGAAGTTGGGTGTGGCATCTATACAACGGATAAGGATAAAAACTCTTGCAAAGGGTCTTTCTCTCCATTGTTACGCTTCTATCTTGAACTTGCACAATAGTGCGGTGAAATCATTTTCTCCTCCGAACCCGATAATCCGGACAAAATGTAAGGTTCGCATACATCTATTGATATAGTATCTCATCGATTCTATATTCAATTCTCTTTGTTATGCTATTTGAGGATTATGTCTCAAACGTTCATTAAGCACTATATACACAACTCTCTTTTCAGCCACACTTTCATCACCGGATCGGGAATAACAACTTGTCGTTTCTCTATCTCTATGAGTTCCTTTTTAACTAATGCCCTCTTCACGATACTTACATTTGCAGACGAACCAAGCCGGTATTTTTGTAAAACCTCTTGTGTGGTAAATTCACTATGAACCCCATCTATGACGGCTCGCAGAAAATTCATCTGATAGGTAGTAAGACTCTCCGTCTGCTTCTCGAACAATGGGGTATTCTGGTCGATAATATCTTGATATGCCGCCTCAATGTTCTGCTCTGTAGCCGTTCCATCAGTATGAATCCATACCAACCATGCCAACTGCTGCACATAAGACGAGTGGTTATCCACCATTCGGCATATTCTTTCAGCCGACTCCCTTGATATTTGCTTGCCCGTAGCTTCAAAACGACCGCATATATAATCTACCCAATCCGATGTTCCTATTTTCGGCAGATAAATGACATCTCCGAATTTATAGAACGGCAGGCTTTTCTTCTCGAACAATTCATTCATCAAATGTTTCTTGCTACCGAACAGACAATAAGATACCGACTTTTGCAGTTGCCACACGGTACGCAATCGTTTTTGAAATGTCTTGGAATCCTTGAACTCGGCAATCTGTTGGAACTCGTCGATACACACAACGATATTGCAGCCTTTCTTCTTCGCTATTTTTTCCGGAAACTGCAGAATCTCATCCACATCGTTACTCTTGGGATTCATCTCAAGTGAAACAGACAAATCCATCGTCGAATCCGTACCCATTGAAATTTTGGGGCTGATACGAGAAAGGAATAACCTGATATTCTCCAACCAATCCTCCAATTTCGAAGATGTTTGTTTGAGAACAGCAGTCGCAAATGCGTCATAGAAATCCTTATCGCTACGACACGAGAAAATATCGAAATACACAACTTTCAGTTTGTCGGATTGAGCCAAACTACATACTTTCTGCACCAACGAAGTCTTACCCCAACGACGAGGAGAAATCAGTACGGTATTGACACCATGTCGAAAATTCAACAATAAACGCTCCGTTTCTTTCTCTCGGTCGGTAAAGTTATCGCCCGATGTTGCAACGCCGAATATAAAAGGCTTGTTCTCCATAATCTTCAAATCTTATTCAAACGCAAAGGTACGAAATACCGTTATTACTAACATCATTCTTACTAATAAAATTATTACAACCGTACATCATCTCATCTAAAACCATGTTTTATACTCGCTTATCCGACAAAACCGCTCATATTGCGGTATTTGTGGTATGCCTATTCTTTCTTAGCCTTGCGAGACACATTTTGCCGGCTGTTCTTCATGTATGCCCTCTTTCTATATTAAGCGTTTACCAAAATCCGTTTTAGCTCTGGCTTTCCCGACGAAATGAAGAATAAAGAATTTGCCTGTATAAAACTGTCTCATTTATCAGGAAGAAGGAATAATCGTCGGTCGCGAGAAAGGAAAAGCAGACATCTATACTCAAGAGGCTGTTTTGCTGAAATAACTGCCCGTTACAGCGGATTTATTCGCCGAAAAAATTCAAATTAAACGAAGAAGAAAAACTATAAAGAGGGTATATCCTCGTGCGGGTGATGTTCGGACGGTTTATTTGAATGCGGTGGTTAAGGAGTCGCTATTCCATGAGGATTGTAAATAGGCAAGTGTCTGCCTTATCTGACGAAAGGTGATTTGGACCGTACATCATCTCATCTAAAACCATGTTTTATACTCGTTTATCCGACAAAACCGCTCATATTGCGGTATTTGTGGTATGCCTATTCTTTCTTAGCCTTGCGAGACACATTTTGCCGGCTGTTCTTCATGTATGCCCTCTTTCTATATTAAGCGTTTACCAAAATCCGTTTTAGCTCTGGCTTTCCCGACGAAATGAAGAATAAAGAATTTGCCTGTATAAAACTGTCTCATTTATCAGGAAGAAGGAATAATCGTCGGTCGCGAGAAAGGAAAAGCAGACATCTATACTCAAGAGGCTGTTTTGCTGAAATAACTGCCCGTTACAGCGGATTTATTCGCCGAAAAAATTCAAATTAAACGAAGAAGAAAAACTATAAAGAGGGTATATCCTCGTGCGGGTGATGTTCGGACGGTTTATTTGAATGCGGTGGTTAAGGAGTCGCTATTCCATGAGGATTGTAAATAGGCAAGTGTCTGCCTTATCTGACGAAAGGTGATTTGGAAGGTTTGGAGGCTTAGGGCTTTTTATTTTTCCCAGTAGGTGCATGAGTTCTTTCGGGAAGGTGGCACAGGGTTTGAGGACGTGCCGCATAAGTGTTTCCGCCAAGTCTTCGGGGAAGATGTTGCGGTAGATGTATTCTTTCAGCATGCGGCTGTATATCGCTTTCCATTCCTTGCCGTGCGGAGAGACGGTTCTGCCGTTTTGCAGGCGGTTTTCGAGGTGTGCCATTTCATGAACGAGTACCATGAGCATGATGTATGGCGGCAGGTTGTCGTTCAGCGTTATGAGGTGTCTGCCGTCGGGCATTCGGCTGTATGTGCCGAGTTTTCGGCTGCGAGGCGGTACCAATCTTATTTCCGTATCGGGGTATGCGGAGAGCTGTTTCGCCACTTCTTCAAGCGATTGTGCGGGAAGATGTGCGGCAGGGAGTTTCATACATCGAGGATTTCTGATGATAAAAAGAGAAAGTCGGGCAGTTGCATTTGCGTTTGGAGCGATGGCGTTTGCCGAATTTTCCGCTGCCTGCACATGCTCCGATAAGCAATGCGGATAAAAACATTATGATGACCAACTTTCTCTTTTTCATTTCAATGATATGTTATTATCGAATTATCACTTTATGCAATGATTCTTCGTTGTCGGCATGTATTCTGATGAAATATACACCGCTCTTGTAGTTCTGCAAATCCATGGTATGGCTTCTGCATGCGGAAGGCAAGGTAAGCACCTCCAAGCGACGGCCTGTTTGGTCGTAGATTTCCACGATGATGTTCCTGTAATCGGTATCGAAGTCTATGGTCAGGCGGTCTTTGGCTGGGTTGGGTGCTATGCGAGAGTTGTTCTCCTTTGCTGCCGTTTCGGGCAAGGAAGATGTGTAATCCATTCCGCCTATGGAGCTTACTCCTGTTGAAGCAGGGTCGAGCCATGGTTGCAAGCGGCGTTCGTCTGCACTTCCGTTCGATTCCCATGAGTAGGAAAACTTACCGTAATAATCGATTTTCTTGGCTGCACTTTCGTTGCATGCGGAATAACCGCCCGTAAGGTCGCCTATGATTTGTCCTGCATCATTGAAAAGTGCGGAACCGGAAGAGCCGCCCTCGGTTATGCCGTATCCGTTTTCGGTTTCAACCCATTTGGCTTCCCAGTGTGTGGAATTACTGCTGCCCATGCTTGCAGATTTCAGGCGGCTGTTGAAGGTGGATATTTTCTTCACGTCTCCCGACGGGTGATGTATGCAGACGCCATGGGAAACGGCTTGATTTCTCTTGTCCCAACCGCACCAGAAAGGATTATAGCTTTGAGGCACATCGTTCTTCAAAAGGAAGAGACAGAAGTCGCTGCCGGAATTGGAGTAGGTGTTGTCGTATGCTTTCAGGCTCGCACCGGTGAGGGATTGCGAACGGGAAGGTTCCTGCGAGGTTGTGGAACAACCGGAGGTCTCATAGTTGAAGTAAAAGACGAACTGAGAGTAATAAGAGCTTGACGTTACGTCCTCTATGCAGTGTGCCGCCGTAAGAAGATAAGGTTTGCGGTCGTAGTTGGTGTTGTTTATCAATGTACCGGTACACCAACCGATGTAGTAGCTGCTCATCTTGACCTGTATCCTTGCAACGGCTCTCTGCTGCTTGCGGAAGTCGTCTCCCTCCGAGCAGTTGACGTTCACGTTGCAAGTACCCGAGGAGCGGTATTCGTCCGAAGCCTTGGCTATGTCCCTGTACGCATAACCTATTTCGCTTATCTCGATGATGGCTTTGTCGCTGCATTCTTCCGGCTCGAAGTATTCGAAGATGATTTTGTCTCCTTCGAGGTATTCGGTGGCGAATGTTCTCAATTCATGATTGTTGAACGAGGTGAATGCACCCAATACTTTACTGCGGTCGCTGTTGTAAAGGAAGAGTTTGCCTTCTTTCGGCAAGAGAAAACGGTCGGAGTAAAAGATGAGGGCTTGAGCCTCCGGCACTTCGACGGCAAGGCGGTAAATCTTTCCATCTGCGGTCTTGGTACATTCGGCTTGCGAGAAGAAGTCCGTATGACAAGGAAGAATGACGCCGAAACGGCGTGGCTTGAATGTTGCTTCATCGCTTTCGTCCTCCGCAACGACCTCGGTCAAATCGGGTTTCGCCAAAGCGATGGTCTTAACCTCCGCATTCATCAGTTCCTTCGAGGAAAAGGAAGGAGGCATTTCATTTGTGCTTAACTGGGCATGGGCTGCAAATGCGAATAACGCCAATGCCGAAAACAACAGTTGTTTTTTCATCTTATTTATCGTTTTTCCGTGTTAGTCTTTGCTCTTTTCGTTCTCGATGCAATGCTTCAATATATCGTTATGAATCGACAGTATTCGAGGGATAAGCATGGTCGTGCCATCGTGTAGAATGACATAATCCGCCAAGGCGTTTTTCTCCTCCTGCGGCATTTGGTTTCTTATCCTTTGCAGCACCTGCTCCTTGCTGCAATCATCACGCAACATCACCCTTTGCAGCACCACCTCTTCCGGAGTGCTTATGCTGATGATTGCATCGAAATGATGTTGCAGGGAGTTTTCAAACAGAATGGCGCTTTCCATGATGACGTATGGCGACTTCTGCCTTTCAGCCCATTCGTCGAAACGTTTGAAGACCTCGGGGTGTACCATGGAATTGAGCGTTTGCAGTTTCTCCTTATCGGCAAAGACCTTGTCGGCGAGCCTCCGACGGTTCAACCTGCCGTCTTCGATGATGTCTCTGCCGAAACGCTCCGCAATCTTTTCGAGGAAAGCCTTATCATCGTACAACTGCTTTGCCTGCATATCGGAATAGAACACCGCCACGCCGAAATGTTCGAACACCTGTGCAACCAGCGTCTTCCCGCAACCTATTCCGCCTGTCAATCCCACTCTTGTCTTCATTTCTTTATCACGTAATCCAATTTTGGCGGCTCTATAGACATGACTTTTATCATCTCCGGCAGATTGTTCAGCATGACCCTCAACTTCCGTTTCCTGTTGCTGCCCTCCGCAAGCACGTATGCCGTTATGTCGTCTGTGTTCACCTTGCGATAGTCGTCCATTGCGACCTTATACCTCAATTTCACCGTCGGAGGATAGAGCTTTATCTTCTCGCCCTTGCCTGTTATGACTTCGACGGGAAGCTCTATGGTGTTCTCCGTGTATTCCTTCACTTCCACCCTTAAACCCACCATGCTCATCTGCACGTTCAACCGGTCGGAAGAATAATCGAAATCCACGGGTACAAAGGTTATCAGGTTGCGATTTACACCTTTCAGAGTGATTTCCTTGGTGTAAAGAGTGTCCGTCTTTTCGAGTTCATCACGCGTTCCCTCCAACTCTATGCGGTTGACAAGCAACTTGGGCGTACCGAACAATGCAAAGGGTTGTTCGCACTCCACCCTGACCCTGCCGACAAGCGGCACGGACTTCGAGTAAGTCTTCTTCCACCGCAGGCTCAACGTATCGGGCATTATCTCCATCGGCACATTGCTCATGCCGATTGCACCTAGTACTTGTTTGTTCAGAAAGCCCGTGGGAATTTTCGCATAACCGCTTTTCATGTTCATGGAAAGCGAAGCGACGTCTATATGCAACGTTCCTGCCCTGCGAACCGACAGGCTGCTCGTCAGCCAATCGAAACCGTTCGTCGTCAAATGCACCTCGACCACACTGTCGCTGCAAAAGAACTGCCTGTCCGGCTGTTCGCTGCTTTCAAACGTCAGGGGTACCGAGAGCGTGTATTGATAATTCTTTCCCAAGGTTACGAACAACCAAAGAAAAACGCTCAAACAAAGACACACCGACATGACCCGCACCCTGCGATCGGTCAACAGCCTTTGCAAAACATTCTTTCTCTCGTTGTTCTTCGACATCGGTACTCCCCCTGTATAAAACGAAGCGTCTCGACCCTTAACCGGCAAAGACGCTGTCTTGTTTTCTCGATTTCGTACGGTATTACTTTTGTACGGGAGCAACGCTCATCGCTATTGCAGACTTCTCCACTTCCACCTTCACATTGTCGGCAATCTCCAATAAAACGCTCGTCTCCTTCACATCGGCAATCTTACCATGCAAACCGCCTATCGTAACGACCCTCTGTCCTTTCGATAATGCTTCTCTGAACTTTTTCTCTTCCTTTTGTCTCTTTTGCTGAGGGCGAATCATGAAGAAGTAGAATATAACCACTATCGCCACCAACATCAATATGGAGCCCATTGCCCCACCACCGCCTGGTGCTTGTAATAAAACGTTTAACAAATTCATTTTCTATTGTTTATTGATTGTTCTTTCATTTCTCTGTCCTAATACACGTCTGCAATAATCCTGAGGTTCGTTTTGGCAGGCTTGGTGTTCGCATTCACCGTTACCTGCTTGGTAATCCTCATGCCGTTTGCACCATCTGAATCATAGCTGACCGAAATCATGCCGCTCTCCCCCGGAGCAATCTCTCCGCGAGGATAATCCGCCACCGTACAGCCGCAAGACGTGTTCACCTCATAGATGACGAGGTTGTTCTTACCCGTGTTCGTAAACTTGAAACTTCCGCTCACCTTCTCCCCTGCCTCGACACGCTTGAAATCAATCACATCCCGCTCGAACTTTATGCTCGTCGGCTGATCCACCACAGAGGCATCAATCTCCTCCCCCTTGTTTTCCTTGCCGCAAGAAGCAAGAAGCAAAATGCCGGCAAGAATACAAAACATCGACTTTCTCATCACTCCGTTTTTTCTTCCTCGAACTCGTCCTTGCATATCTTTCCCGCCGCTCTCAAATCGACAAGGAACTTATCCAGCAAACCATTCACGAACAACTTGCTGCGTTCCGTCGAAAACTCCTTCGCAAGCTCGATGTACTCGTTCATCGTAACCCTCACCGGAATGCTCGGACAATATATCAACTCCGTAATGCCCATCTTTATTATAAGCCTGTCCAAAAAAGCCAGCCTCTCCATGTCCCAATTCTCCACATGCTTGCGGAACATATCGTCATAATCGGAGAAATGCACGAGGCTTTTGCTCAACAAATCCACGGCGAACTCCTTGCGACCATCCTTATCGTTGTCGAACATTTGGAACAAAGGCTTGGCACTGCCGTCCTCCTGCGAGAAATCCTTCAAATAGTTCAAGAAGCTCATGCCCACATATTGAAGGTCGCCCTCCCAACCGAGTTGCTTCTCGAAAATGAACTCCGTGAAAGGCTCGTTCTTGAACAAATAGTTCTTCATCATGCGAACCACCACCATCTTCTCGTCCTCGTAGGAACTCTCCGGCTTGGACATATACTCCTTGTAAGTATCGGAACCTTTGAAACGGTTGAGAATGTTTTTAAGCATATCCCTCTGCTCCGCCCAGTTTATCTTCAGCTTGGCGACAGCCTTGCTCAATTCGACATTAAGCTGCAACTGATGAATCAACGCATTGTTGACGAACCTCATGTTGGGATTTTTTTCCTCCTCGGTAGGGAAGAACTTGTTTTTTGCCTCTTCGATTTGGTTTTCGGCAATATCCCGTATCTCCAAAACCGCCGATAACAAATACACTTCAAGATTATACGTTTGCTCTATGCTGTCGAGCAAGCCCTGTTCTGCCCTTACCACATCCTCCATCTCCGCTGTCACACACGCATATAGCTGTTGCAGAACCTTCACCCGTAAGAAATGACGACTTACCATTTACCTCAAATAACAATTTCTCATTCAGCCTGCAAAGGTATGAAAAAATTCCGTTCCGCAAAGAGGATACGAGAAAAAGCATGCTTGTATGCTTCAATCGATCACGGAATAAAGATGTAATCCGATCACCTATTCGTTATCCTTACCCGGTTGAGGCAAAGGCTCGCAATACTCTTTATTGACAACCCTGTCTCTCATCAACTTCTTATCATCGAAACATCGGCTGATATTCTTGATGATCTCATAATAGTCGTCGCTATTTTCTTTCTTATGGTAGTAAGGCTTTATCGATACGCAATTCTCGTGCTTAAAAATAGTGCTTAGCAAAGTCCTATCGGAAACACCGCATGAATGTCCCATGATGCACACCTGAAAAGGAGCAGATTCTATAAAGCCGAGAAAATTTCTGTATCTTGCAGAACCTAAATATTTTACAGTCTTGTCATTTTCCAAAAACCTGTTATCGTTTTTATCGGACAGTCTCTTATACATTTCACCACTATCATCTCCATAGCCGAATATGATACTGTTTTCATCATTCAAATCTCCATGAATATGCTCTTGTTCACAAGAACCCACAAATAACTCCGACATATTGCGAAAATTTGATTCGATATATGTTGTATAGTTGAAGTTAAGCAAGAATACTTTTCCCGGAAACAATTTATACACATCAGTTCCATCATCACTTTGATACCTTTTATCACAATAGAAGCCCATCAATAATTGTAGTTTTATTCCAATTTTATGTTTATCATGAAAATTGTCCTCTCTTCGCTCAACAAATTCCTTCCAACTTTCTTCCGCACTAACTGCTATTTCTTGGCTTCTCAACGGTCTTATAATCTCTAATTGCATTTCTTTATCAGCAGCTGGATTTTTCTTTGCCTTTTCATTTTCTCCCTCCAAATACTCTTTCAGCTTTTTCGTGATGAATTTCATTTCACCATTCAACACGTTTATTTCATTGGTATCTTCTTCATCGGAAAGATCAAGTTTTTTTAATAGACTACATAAATGCTTATAGTATTCAAACTCTATATCCACCCAATTCTTGTTTTCTATTTCTTCTATGATTTTCTCAAAGAAAGGACTGAGTTTTACTTCATACCCACATGCTCTTACTTTGTCAAGATTTTGTTTAGGCGTTAGATTATCATCATACTCATCACGCAACATCTCAACAGAAGGCGTATAATAATTAGGAGGTAGATTATTCCTAAACCACGATGAAATAATTGACATCAATTTATCTTCTGTCTTCTTTGGAGATGGACTGACCCTATGCTCGTTTATCCGTTGCCTAAGATACCCATTGATAAAGTCTTTGTATTTGGTTTTCATGCCGTGTGCCAAATCGAAGCCGTTGCCGATAATAATCAGTCTGTTGATTGTATTGTTCATTCCATTTGTTTTTATATCGCTAATATATACTCAAAGGAGCAAAGATACAAAAAAAAGAATGCCGAAATCATTTCTCTCTGTTATCTTTCCCAATGGCTTTGATTGTGATATTGCAGCTGCCAAATTCTCTTGAAAATTCCCTGTGATAAATATCTGTCCCTGTCCCATGGGCTTTTTCGTTGCGGGACGAAGCGTCAAATCCGAAGGCGAAGCATAAATTCCCTACTGTCCCTGTCCAAGTCCCCACCCCATACTTTAGTATGGGTGGGACATGGGACGGGACAAGGGATATGCGGGACGGGAAGAATGGGACTGAGTGTTTGGAGTGAATAATGCGGGAAAGGAGCTGTGGTTAAGTCTGAACGAAGCGGCTTTTCGGCAATTTCTTTCGGCGGTTTGTTTTGTCGAAAAGGCGTTCCGAATTGCGACATTGAACAAGGAGGATTTGTTTTTGTTGATTTTATCGGAATAAAACTCCTCTTTATCTTGCCAAATCAACAATTTGTAGTACTTTTGCACCGCATAAGAAGTGGCAAATCCGGGTTCCGGTGCTTGGGTTTCCGACTTCGCAGAGATGAAACAGGGTAACACATAAAAACAACAGTGGATATGAAAAGAGTATCATTATTTTTGGTGGCGGCAATGGCGTTCTGCACGACATACGCCCAACAATTCACAAACGGTAATTTCGAATCATGGAGCGGCAATTCTCCTCAGGGCTGGAACAGTCTCGGTTATATGGGATTTAATCTTTGCGACATCAACAAGTCTTCCGATGCGAACGGCGGCAATACAGCTGTAAGGATAGCTCCCAAGCCTCTTCCGAGCGTAATCGCCGCAATGGTGGGTGCCGACATGGTCGTTCCGGGATTTCTGACCAATGCGACGGTAAACATGCAAGCCATCATCGACTTGTTCACAAGCGGCGGCGATGAGGACATAGACTTCACACCGGAGGTTATCATGAGCCTGTTGCAGGGAGGTTTGTCCTTGAACGAGCAACCGACTTCGATAAGCGGTTACTACAAGTTCGACCAAAAGGATGCGGAGAATGACATGTTCTTCCTTCAAGCCTTGTTGGTTGCAAGCGAAGGAGACCAAAAACAAATCGTCGGAATGAGTACTTTCACAAGCGACCCCGAAATGATGAAAAGCGAGGGCTATGCTTCTTTCACCATGGAATTGGTGAAACTTTCCGAAACACCTGCAACGGAATTGATTTTCATTGCTCTTGTTTCGGGCGATGAGAATAACACCACGGCGGATTTGTCCTCTCTTCTATTGGACGACTTGACGATAAGTTACGCTTCGGGCTTGGAGAAGTTGAATGCAGGTTCGCAAGTGGCGATATATCCCAACCCTTGCAGCGGCGATTTCCGCTTGAACGCTCCGGCAGGAAGTTCTGTGAGAATAACAGATGCTTTGGGTCGTACGGTGAAGAACATAGAGAGCTACGATAACGGCACAATCAGTTTGAAGGACAAAGGCATTTACTTTGTCAACATAGACAATAAGCAGGTCGGCAAATTGATTGTACGATAAGCCTTACGGTTTTGAGAAAAATTTTAGTTGTAACAGTATTAAGTTTAATCGGAGCTTCGTGTGTGGGAGGATACTCTTTCACAGGAGCTTCGATTTCTCCTGAAACGAAAAGTTTTTCCGTAGAGAGTTTCATAAACAGGGCAAGTCTTGTTCAACCGATACTTGCTTCGGAGATGACCAATGCCCTTGTCAACAAAATCAATTCTTCGACTTCGTTGGTTCAGGTGAGCGATGATGCCGATGTTTCTTTCTCGGGAACAATCATTGCCTACTCCGTGACCCCTGCTGCGATAGGCTCCAATGACAAAGCGGCGAAGAACCGCCTTACGATAACGATAAGAGTTAATTTCAAGAACAACAAGAACCCTAAATCCAACTATCAGACACAGTTTTCAAGATTTAAGGAATACGACAGCAGCTATTCTCTCGGCGATGTGGAGGAAAGCCTCATCAAAGAAATAAATGAAGAGCTTGTAGAGGACATTTTCAACAAGTCTTTCGTCAACTGGTAGAATGCAACACAGAAAAAGCATAAATATAACAGGCTGGGTACTTGCCTTATCGACCATTGCCCTTTATACTTACACGATGTATCCCACCCTGTCTTTCTGGGACAGCGGCGAATTCATAGCGACGGCAGCCGGCTTGCAAATCGGCCACCCACCCGGAGCTCCTTTGTATCAGTTGATAGGTGCTTTGCTTGCCTCGCTCTTCGGTTTCGACAATCCGATTTACGTTACGCGTTGCATAAGTTTCATCTCCCCGCTCTCCATGGGGCTGAGCGTAATGTTCCTGTTCTGGATACTCGTGCGAATGCTCAACCGCTTCTCGGCAATGCAGCCGGGCAACATCATAGCTTCCGTCATCGGAGCATTGTGTTTCGCCTTTGCCGACAGTATATGGTTTTCCGCAACGGAGGCAGAGGTGTATGCCCTTTCGATGTTGCTGTCCCTCATGGTCTTCTGGCTTACCTTGAAATGGGACGACACCTCCAAGAGTTCCTATCTCCTTTTGGCAATCTTCATTCTCGGCTTGGCACTATGCGTACACCAGCTTTCCCTGCTCGTTCTGCCAGCAGCCGTTGTCGTGATTTACTTTCACCGCAGGAAAACAGGCTACTTGGGCTTGTTCGTTCACATTCTCTTGGGCGGAGGCGTAGTGGCAGTGCTTGTGTTCTTCGTTCTGCCGGCACTGTTGAAGCTGTTGGCAGCGGCAGGCGTGGCTGCCGTCGTGATTTATGCCCTCCTGACCGTTGCGGGACTTTTTTTTGCCCGTAGGAAAGGCTGCCCAAAACTCGAGTTCACCCTTCTCGGCATTCTCTTCTTCTTAATCGGACTAAGCACTTACGCAATCGTTCCCATAAGAAGCTCTGCCAATCCTCCGATGAACAATTACAACCCATCGGACTGCACATCTCTCATGCGGTATGTAAACAGGGAAAACTACACCAAGGCACCCCTTTTGTACGGACAGTACTACACCGCACTGCCTCCCGAAAGGTTCGAGGCGACAGACGCAGGACTGAAACCCGTCTTTGCAAAGCAGTTGCAGACAGTGTTTCCCAGAATGTGGAACTACGAAAGCGAAGCAACCGAAAACGCATATATCGAATGGGCTGGCAGACCGAAGAACACCGTAATGGTGAACGGAGAAGAGAGAGAGAAGCCCTCCTTTGCCCAGAACCTGCAATTCTTCTTCACTTACCAGATGAACTACATGTATTTCCGCTATCTGCTGTGGAACTTCTGCGGAAGAACCAACGATGTGCAAGGTTACGGAGACTACAAGAACTCACAGTGGGCGACAGGCATAAAACCCGTGGACGGCTTTTTGAATGTAAGCACCGAGGAACTCAATCCCCAAGCCGCAAAAGGGCGGAACATCTATTGGGCGATACCTTTGTTGCTCTGCCTCTTCGGTTCGTTCTATCAGGTGGCGAAAGACCCCAAGCATTTCACCGTCAACGCCACTCTTTTCTTCTATAACTCCTTCGCACTTATCCTTTTCCTAAACCAATCCGCCTACCAACCGAGGGAAAGAGACTATGTCTTTCTGCTCTCCTTCGCAAGCATGAGTATATGGTTGGCTGTCGGCGTATTGGGAATAAGTCAGATTATCGTCAACATGGTCAGGCTGCGTTACCCCCGCTATGTCGCACCCGCATTTCTGGCAGTTCCCCTGCTTATGCTCTGGCAGAACTTCGACGATCACAACCATCACGGACAGTACACGGCAAGCAATTTCGCCATAAGCATGTTGAACTCCTGCGAAAAGAATGCCATACTGTTCACAAACGGCGACAACGACACCTTTCCCCTTTGGTGGGCTCAGAATGTCTGCGGAGTGCGTCGCGATGTGAGGGTGATAAACCTCCAACTGCTCAATTCCGACGAACAAATCGCACAACTCGCCCGACGCGAGTACACTTCCGCTCCGATAAAGACCAACATACCCGTCGAATCCTACAAAGGCAACTTCCTTTACGCACAGATATACCCCTCTTTCGACACCTTGGAATTGTCCCGAGCCGTAAAAAACCTCACACTTGCCGAACAAAGCGAGATGTTCTACGGAATGAGGGTTCATCACTTGAACACGAACCGTTTTTTCCTCGTCAAGGGTTCGGATACCATCGTTTGGAAATACGACAGGCTCGACCTCTCGCGTTCGAGCCTTGCCGCCTTGGACATAATCGCCGCCAACATAGACAACCGTCCCCTTTACTTCTCCTCTTACTCCGTGGACGATTTCTTCGGCTTGGAGGACTACATGCGTTTGGAAGGCTTCGCCTATCGTTTGAGCGGCAGGAAAAAGGAAAAGAAAGAAATCATGGAGCAGAAAGCCGGAGTGATAGACGAGGATAAGATGTACGCCAACTTCGCACACGCTTTCCGTTGGAGGAACTTCAAGAAGAACGGCGTTTATTACAACGAAATCGAACGGGACATGGTCAGCCAGTATTTCCAAGCCTCCATAAGCCTCGCCTACAAACTATTCCAGACCGGCAAAAAGGAGAAAGCACTCTTCGTTTGCAACACTTTGGAAAACAACTTCCCGACCGACAAGCACTACTACCCTCTCGCATGGGCGGACATAGCCATGATATACTCCCTTTCGGGCGAAAACGACAAGGCGGAAGCACATATACAATACGCCGTCGGAGAATTCGAGAAGCGATGCAATCATTACTTCTCTTTGAACGAGAGACAACAATCCCAAGAAAGGATAGAAATCTTCACTCTCGTCAATCAGTGGTTACGCCTCATCGAACAAGCCGAGGAAATCAATTCGGAACAGATACGCATACCCCTTGCCGACAAATACTTCACCATCATAAACCCGTATCTTCAAATCACCTTCCGGTCTTTGGAGAGAATGTTGCAGAAACCCGACATTTACCAAAACGAGATAGAAAGCACGCTGCAACAAATCGACCGCATCTACGCAATGGCACGGGAATACGAAGAACCCATCTGCGACCTGCCCTCATTCCTGCAATAAGCCCCCTCTCCTGCCCTTTCCCATAAAATCGAACTCTTGCAACAAGACAAAAACGAGACCCCGTTCCGAAATGTACGAAACGGGGTCTCGCGAAATTTTTCCGTCATTTTATTTTTGCGAAACGGCGTCTCGATTTTCTTCAATCACCGAAAGCAATTCATCATACCACTCTCGGGAGAAACGACGTATCAAAGGTTCTTTCAACAATCGGTAAAGAGGTTCGGCATTCGGGTTCTCCACAGCAGGTTTGCAAATATCCCAACGATGGTAATTGAGAGCTTGAAACTCTCCGTAGTCCTTCACCCTTATGGGATAAAGATGACATGAAACGGGTTTGGGAAAGTCGGTTTTCCCCTGCCTGTACGCCTGCTCTATCGCACAGAGAGCCGTACCGTTCTCGTATTTGACGAACACGCATTCCCGTCCCTCTATCGTCCTCGTGCATAAATCGCCGTCCATGTCCCTTTCCCAGAATGTCTCTTCCGCCATTTCGACAGCCTTTTCCTCCATATAGGGTTTTATCTCGGGCAGGCGTTTCCGCAAAATCTCTATCTCCTCCTTCAAAAGCGGAGCTCCCGCATCTCCCTCCACACAGCAACAGCCCTTACACCTGCTCAAATCGCAGCAAAACCTTGCCTTCGCAATATCATCACTCACTATACATTCGCCGACCAACAACATATCGTCTCGTTTTTTTGCTGCAAAAGTAAGTAAATACGCCATGAATTTCGTACTTTTGCAGGATTATTTACCAACCGACAGTATCTGAGAACATGGAAGAGAAGATGGAAAATACAGAGCGTGAGACGCTTAATTTTATCGAGGAAATAGTTGCCGGAGACTTGAAAAGCGGCAAGCACAAGAGTATAACAACCCGTTTCCCGCCCGAACCGAACGGCTACCTGCACATAGGGCATGCCAAAAGCATTTGCTTGAATTTCGGTATTGCCAAGAAGTATGGAGGAAAAACCAATTTGAGATTCGACGATACCAATCCGGTAAAGGAAGACACAGAATATGTGGATTCCATAAAGGAAGACATCAAATGGCTCGGCTTTCAATGGGCTGAGGAGCATTATGCGTCGGATTATTTTGAGCAACTGTATCAATGGGCATGCGATTTGATAAAGAAAGGTCTCGCATACGTCGATGACCAAAGCTTGGAGGAAATGCGGGAGAACCGAGGCACTGTGCAGACTCCGGGAAAGAACAGTCCGTACAGAGACCGCAGCGTAGAGGAGAACCTCGATCTTTTCGAGAGAATGCGAAACGGAGAATTCCCCGACGGAAGCAAGACATTGAGAGCGAAAATCGACATGGCTCATCCGAACATGCACATGAGAGATCCGATAATGTACCGTATTCTTCATACCTCGCACCACCGCACGGGCGACAAATGGGCAATCTATCCGATGTACGACTATGCCCATGGCGAGAGCGACTCCATAGAAAAGATAACACACTCGATTTGCACCTTGGAATTCGACATTCACCGCCCGCTCTACGATTGGTTCATAGCACAACTCGGCATCTTTCCTTCGCATCAATACGAGTTTGCAAGGCTCAACCTCAATTATACGGTGATGAGCAAGCGTAAACTCTTGCAGTTGGTGAAGGAAAACCATGTAAACGGTTGGGACGACCCCCGCATGCCGACCATTTGCGGTTTGAGGCGAAGAGGATACACCCCCGAAAGCATACGAAACTTCTGCGAGGACATAGGAGTTGCAAAGAGAGACAACATAATCGACTATACGAGATTGGAGAACGCCCTGAGAGACGACTTGAACAAGAAGGCACAAAGAGTGATGGTCGTTCTTAACCCCGTGAAGTTGATTATAGACAACTATCCCGAAGGAAAAAGCGAGACATTGCAGGCAATCAACAATCCGGAAGACGAATCGGCAGGTACGAGAGAGGTAAGTTTCTCCAAGGAATTGTACATCGAGAGGGACGATTTCATGGAAAACCCTCCCAAGAAGTACTTCCGCATGACCCCGGGACAGGAAGTAAGGTTGCGATACGCCTACATAGTGCGTTGCACCGGTGTGGATAAGAACGAAAACGGCGAGATAACAGCCATACACTGCACATACGACGAGAATTCCCGCGGAGGCAATCCGTCGGACGGCAGAAAAATCAAAGGAACCATTCATTGGGTCGATGCGAACAAGCATTGCAATGCGGAGGTAAGGCTGTTCGACAGATTGTTCCGAAGCGAAAGCCCCGACAAAGTGGAGGAAGGACACAGCTTCTTGGAGAACCTGAACCCAGATTCCTTGAAAGTGTTGAACGACTGCAAGGCTGAAACATTCCTTTCCTCGGCACAATCCTTGGATAAGTACCAATTCGAGCGTCTCGGTTACTTCTCCGTGGATTACGACAGCACTGCGGAGCATTTGGTCTTCAACAGAGCCTGCACGCTCAAAGATTCTTGGAGCAAAAAATAGGAAACGGAAAAACGTAAAGAGAGATGAAGAAACAAGTTCTTTTTATCATGGCAGCAATTCTTGCTTGCGGAACATTCGCCCAGCAAAGGCATCGTTTCGCAAGCGGGGAGCCGTACGATATATTCCTGAGCGTAAAAGCCGCAGGGGGAATGACACAAGGCGATTTCAACAAAAACTACACCTATCTTTACGGAGGCGGATTGGCTTTCGAGATACAGATGGAGGAAACGAGGCTCGGTTTCGGCTTGGAGCTGGCTTACAACTACTGCGTACCTCAATCGTTCAAACGAAACTATCTTCAAACGAAATATAATTGGGCTGCACATCAGGTGCCTGTGTTTCTGACGGCGAACTATTACTTTTACAACGAAGTCTTCAAGCCCTTCGTCGGCATAGCCGTGGGAACGGTATGGGGAAAATACGATTACAGCCTCAGCACGGAGGCAAGCACGGAGGAGTATTACCTGAGGGATTTCGAGGGACAGAGCGGTTGGCGTTTTGCATTTGCACCCAAGGTCGGCATTCTGATAAGCACGAACCACAAACACGCCTTCGGCTTCGAGTTGAGCATGCCTTACTGCTTCGAAGCATGGAGATTGGAGAACCAATACAGCTTCAACGCCGCCATTACCTATACTTTCATCATAGACTAAGCCCTTCGACATGAAGAAAGAGTGCCTCACAACGAATTATACGCTGTTTGAAAACGAAGACGAGCTGCCGGAAAGCGACAGAGAACTCGTTTCGGCAGCCGAAGCGGCGAGAATGAAGTCCTATTCGCCTTATTCACGCTTCAAGGTCGGTGCGGCAATACGCACGAAGGACGGAACGATAATACAGGGAGCCAATCAGGAGAACGCCGCCTACCCTTCCGGTCTGTGTGCCGAGCGAACGGCATTGTTCGCCTGCGGAATGCAGTCCTCCGAACCTCTGACCATGGCGGTGGTTGCAAGAAACGAACAAGACGAAGCCGCCTCCGCCTATCCCTGCGGGGCATGCCGTCAGGTGATGAGCGAAACAGAGAAACGCTATGGCTGCCAATTCTCTGTAATCGTAGGATTGAAAGGCGGAAAATATGCGAAATTCTCATCCGTATCGGCTCTCCTGCCCTTTGAATTCGAGATTTAAGCCTGCGTAAATGCAATCCGCAAAAGCAATCAAACAAGACGGACAAGTGTTCACCCCTCCCGCAACGGTGAACCTTATGTTGGATATTTGCGGTTATGATTTTCCTGCAAGGATACTGCAAAAACATATAATGGAGAACAGTTGCGGCGAAGGTGCATTCCTTTGCGAAATCGTCAGACGCTATTGTACGGCATTCTTACAAACGAACAATGACAAAGACAGGCTGAAAAGCGAATTGGAAACATACATTCACGGCATCGAGATAAACAAAGAAAGCCATGCGAACTGCCTGTCCGAGCTCTCTAAGACTGCCGAAGCATTCGGCATCGAGAATGTGCATTGGGACATTCGGAATGCGGACGCCCTCGAATGCGAGACATTCGATGCTTCCATGGATTACGTTGTCGGAAATCCGCCCTACGTGAGAGTACACAACCTTTCGGAAAGATATGACGGCGTGAAGAAACTCTCGTTCACCCTTTCGGGCATGACGGACTTGTACCTCGCTTTCTTCGAGAAGTCGTTCCAAATGCTCAAACCCGATGGCAAACTATGCTATATCACTCCGAGTTCGTGGTTAAACTCATTGGCAGGCGTGAACCTGCGTTCCTATATATTGAAGCAACGCAACCTTGCAAGCATAACGGACTTTGAACACTTCCAAGTCTTTGACAAAATAAACACCTACTCATCGATTGCCCTCTTTGACCAAAAACACGCAAGCGAATACTTCGACTATTATCGTTTTGAAGCGGAAACGAAATCAGTAAAAAAGATTGAAACCATCGGTTTAAGAGATTGCCACATAGAAAACGCATTCTATCTTTCCGACACCCGCTCCCTGCGGAAGCTGAAAGCCATCAAACAAGCCGAAAACAAAGAAAGATATGCCGTGGTGAAGAACGGTTTCGCCACCTTGGCAGACGGAGTTTTCATCGGCAATATTCCGTTCGACCGATATACCATCGACATCATCAAAGCCTCCACCGGCAAATGGCAAAAAGCCTTTTATCCCTACGACAAAGCAGGGAAACCACTGCCGAAAGCCGAACTCTTTGCCGAAGAAGCCATAAGAGAATACATGAATGCACACAAGGAAGAACTGCTGAAAGGAAAAAGCGAAGAGGAAAAGCCTTTATGGTATCTCTACGGCAGAACACAGGCTTTGAAAGACGTATTCGACGACAAGATAAGCATAAACACAATAATCAAAGACAAGGAAAGCCTCAAAATACACCCCGTCGAGAGAGGTTGCGGCGTATATTCGGGACTGTATATCCTTACAAAAGTCCCATACGAAGACATTTGCTCGATACTGAAAAGCAATGACTTCCTGCAATACGTCAAAGCCTTAAAGAAATACAAAAGCGGAGGATACTATACCTTCAACACCAAAGACTTGGAGCAATACTTGAATTACATGATAAAGCAATACGCTTCACCGGACTTCCTTTGGCAGGCAGCTTCATAAGCCGAAGAAATTTCCTTATCGCAGAACGGAGTGGCCTTACTTCGTGCGAGTGAGGGCGGAACGGGATTTCGAGGGGAAGAAATCGCCGTTCGGGAAAATTCTTTCGGCGTTTATCGCAAGGGAAATGAAGATCGGATTTTGCAGATACTGTTCGAGAAGCCGTAAAACGAAGTGTTCACTTTCAACGAAAACAAAAGGAGGAACCCGCATCGCTACAAGTTCCTCCCCCACAATTTATTATGAACAAAATTTTCTTCGTTTCGGTTTGCCGAATGAAAGATTAGATGAATTTGATTTCTTTCAACGCATCGACAATCAACTGGAATGTGTGTTCCATGTCGTTGTCCAAGCCTACGGAGTAACGAACCAATCCTTCGCTCATGCCCATCTTCTTTTGGATTTCCTCCGGAACTTCCGATGAAGTGGACTTGCCGGAGCATGAGAACAAAGTACGGAAGTATCCCAAAGACACTGCCAAGTAGCCTACGCCCTTAGCCTGCATTGCTTCCATGAATTTGTTCGCTCTTTCTGCCGTTCCGAGGTCTATTGCTATCATTCCGCCGTATCCGAAGCCGTCATTCATCAATTCGGTCATCAATTTGTGGTCGATGTGATCCTCATTGCCCGGATAGTTTGCCTTTATGCCTATTTCATTGAAACGTTTTGAAAGGTATGCAGCGTTCTTGGAGTGTTGTTGCATACGGATATGAAGCGTGTAAAGGTTCTTCAATATCGATGTGGAACGGAAGGAGTCCAATACGGGACCGAGCAACATGGCTGTTCCGTCGTTCACATCTATCATTGCGTTGATTACCTCTTGCGAAGCACAGATTGCTCCGGCTACGCAGTCGTTTTTACCGTTTACAAACTTCGTCATAGAGTAAATAACAACGTCGGCTCCCAATTTGTAAGGGGAGAATATCATTGGCGAAAAGGTGTTATCCACCAACAATTTCGCACCTGTGCTTTGTGCAATCTTCTTCAATTCGGGTATATTGGCAATTCTCAACAATGGATTGGACATGCACTCTGTGTAAACAACCTTTGTGTTAGGACGCATTGCCGCTTTAACTTCTTCAAGGTTGGTTGTATCCACGAAAGTTACCTCTACACCGTATCTTATTATGTAGTTCTTCAAGAAAGCGAATGTTCCGCCATATACTGTTTGCGAAGCAACGCAGTGGTCGCCTGCTTTCAAGAAGTGCATTAAGGCACATGTTATGGCAGCCATTCCGGAGCCTGTAACCCAAGCCGCTTCCGTTCCTTCCATTGCGGCAAGTGCTTGGCACAATGCGAAGTTTGACGGATTCCAATGACGGGAATACAAGTAGTAACCCTCTGTTTCGCCGTGGAAAGTGTCCGTCATCGTTTGTCCGTATGGGAATGTGAATGTAGCCGAATCGTTTATGTTCGGATTGACTCCTCTTTCAGGGGAGATTTGTTGCACAGCACTGATGGCTGTTGCCGGATCGAATTTTTTCATTGTATGTTATGTATTATTTTAACTTGATTACGCTCTAACAGTTCATCGCTCCGCAAACGTGCAACACCTGTCCGCTTACATAGGAACTCAAATCCGATGCAAGGAAAACGCAAGCCTTTGCCACCTCTTCGGGCTTTCCGCCTCTTCTCAAAGGGATTTGTTGCTCCCAATTCTTCCTTACCTCATCGCTCAACTTGGCAGTCATGTCGGTGATGATAAATCCCGGTGCGATGGCATTGCAACGTATGTTACGCGAACCCAATTCCTTCGCCACGCTCTTGGTGAAGCCTATGATGCCTGCCTTGGAGGCGGAATAATTCGCCTGACCCGCATTTCCGCTTACGCCGACGACGCTGCTCATGTTTATGATCGAGCCGCATCTTTGTTTAAGCATGATTTTCTGACAAGCGTGAGTGAGGTTGAAAACGCTCTTCAAGTTCACGTTCATGACCAAATCCCAATCGCTTTCGCTCATTCTCATCAACAGATTGTCTCTCGTGATGCCGGCATTGTTCACCAATATATCTATTCTGCCGAACTGCTTTGCCACATTCTCCACCAAAGCGGCACTGTCCTCGAACGAAGCGGCGTTGGAGACGAAGCCTTCCGCCTTTACTCCCGTTTCCCTCAACTCCTTCTCGCATGCCTCCATGTTTTCGTCCCTCTTTATATCGCTGAACGCTATGTTGCAACCATGCTTCGCAAATTCCAAAGCTATCGCTTTGCCTATTCCTCTCGACGCTCCCGTGATGAGAGCAACCTTTTCTTCAAGTAACTTCATTATATCCACCTTTTGGTTAACGCCTGCAAATTTACAAACAATTCTCCGAACATAGAACCTACATACGTCCGAATTTGCAGTAGGTGTAAGCCAATCTGAAAACCATAAGACAGTTGAACCAAATCGTAACAGGCAGACCGTAATGCTTCCTCATTATCTTAAACCTTTGGCAATTAGCCTCCCATACATGTTTGCTACTGATTCCGCCCTGCGAAAAGCAGCTTACGAACAAGCCCGTGTTCTTTATTTTCCTCTCGTCCGCCCTTTCGATTGCCGAAAGCACCCAATCATAATCCGCCGTGATGGAATAGGACGTATCGTAGTGCGAACAAAGTTCCCGCCTCACTAAAAAAGATTGATGGCACACCGTCATGCCCCAATGAAAGCTCCGCCTTGTCAACTTCTTAGGCAAAGACAAACGCCTCCTGCCCAAAGGGACACCCTCGGGAGACAGAATCATCGTATCCCCATAGTAAATATCCTGCAACTCATCGGCAGAAGACATCATCTTCTCCAAGGTCTCCGCCTCGTAAAACAAATCCCCCGCATTCATAAACAAGACATATTCCCCGCTTGCCAAGTCCAAACCCTTGTTCATGGCGAAATACAAGCCCTCGTCCCTCTCGCTGACCCAACGAGAGACAATATCGCCGTTCCTTTCAATCAACTCCCTTGTGCCATCGCTCGAACCTCCATCCACAATCACATACTCCACAGCCCCGTACGTCTGTTCCCGTACGCTTGTCATCGTCTTCTCCAAATCCGCCGCCGCATTATAACACACCGTTATCACAGACACAACAGCCTTTCCCTTATTACTTTCGTTCATCATCTCTTTCAATCGACTTCATCAAACGTTCATAATACCTTTCCGCCGAATACTCCGCTTCAACCCTCTGCTTCGCAGCAACAGAAAACCTTTCAAACAAATCCTTATCCTCAAACAAAGTTTTTACCCTTTCAACCACCCTATCGATATCCCCCGTCGAAACGACAAAGCCGCTTTTCTCCTCTTCGACAATATCACTTGCCACGGATATATCATAAACGACAACCGGTGTTCCGCATTTCATGGCTTCCGCCGCAACCAATCCGAAACCCTCATACCATTTACTTAGGAATAAAACGACCCTCGATTCGGCATAAAACCCGTCAAGCTCCGCTCCACGCAGGAAACCGCACAAGGTAACATTCTTCGGCAGGTCGGCAATCGAACCCTCGGTATATGCCCCTGCCACCCTGAACTCATATTCAGGCATTTTCTCCGCTATTCTCAAAAAATCCGGAAAGCCTTTCTCCTCTTCCAACCTGCCGACAAAAGATACAAAACATCTCTTGCTCATATCATCACAGGCTTTACTTGAAGCACTGACCGCATTAGGAAAGAGAACTGTTTTCTTATCCGCTTTCATATATCGTGAAAGCAAGTTCACCTGTCGCTCATTCAGACACAAAAATCTGTCAACCGACTTATAATACCCCAACAGACGCACCAACCAAAACTTGGCTGCAAAAGAGAATGAGGCAAGCACGCCTCCCGTACATCTTTTACGGAAACAATTCCACTCCCTGCCTGTATGCAGGCAGGATTCACAGATTTCACCCCTGCTATAAAACGTTCCAATCGGACAAAACAACCTGTAATTATGCACCACTTGCAAAACCCTTATCCCTTTTCTCCTAAGGAAAGGAATAACAGCGGGTGAAATTATCGGAAAAACATTATGAATAAGAGCCACATCGAACTTATGCAACTCGCAAAGCCTCTTCAAATCCCGCAAACTGCGAGGATTGAAAACCGAAGTGAACATTCCGCCGAATTTACCCAACGCCCATGTCTCCATCTCCGAATATGAGCGAGAGTAAAGCTCCACCTCATGACCGTGTTTCTCCAAAAGATTTTTCTGAAATTCCACAACCACTTCTTCACCCCCCCGAACAGAATAGTTATTATGTATAATAATGAACTTCATATTACAAAAGCGTTTAACAATTCACCGTTTTGCAAAGAACGAACCTTATACTCTTGAAACGAGTATAAGGTTTGTATATCCGCAACAAAGGTTTTGTCGAACCCGATTATTCTTTCACCAAAGTTCTTTCAAAAGACACTTCCCTGCCTCGTACGGAAAGTATATACAAAGCTCCTGCACAATGAGGGCAATCCACTTTGAGTTCATTCGTACCCGCCTTTATCTTTTCGCTCCGCCGTTGCAATACCTTGCCTTCGGTATCATATAATATCACCTCGACTTCTTCATCTGCGGAAGACAAAAATGAAACATTCCAAACGCCCTTCGACGGATTCGGAACTATCTTTACCGCCGCATTATCGACCTCTTCGCCGATTTTGTCTCCCAAATGTATCTTTCCATGCTCGATACTTGCTTTTGGAGTCTCCTTACTCAATTCTTCTTCACTTTCGGAAGCGGCTACCTCCGAATAATCGGGCAGGCACAAATCCATGCAATATTCACAAGTGTCCGAATCCTTGATTACCCTGTGGCAAAGCCTTTTGTTGAACAGCATTCTTGAAAAAGAATATTCAAAATCCGGTCTTGTGGAAATTTGGCTCAATCCCAATTTCCATGTATGTTGTCCTCCTTGCTCCAAGGAATGGAAAGTGTATTTCAACTTTTTATCACCTGTATTGGCAACACAATAAGAGAAATGTGCATTGCAAACCCTGTAAGTTACCTCCAATTCGGGGTGCAAGGACGCATCGGGGTGGTCGCTGGAAGCGAAGACCATATTGCGGTAGTGTTGCTCGGTTTGCAAACGAAGCATAAATCCGTAATTATTGCCGGACACCATATTCTGAACCATTGCCACAAGTTCGGAACTGCTGTTCGTGTAATTCCAATTATACTGCGAGGTCGATTGAGGTATGATGAATTGGTTTGCCGTGGTGGTCGAGGGTTGCGTATTCCAAGTAACGGTGTTCTCGTTCCAAGGCGAAGTAACCTGTTGCACCACTACGGTATTCTCATAATAGCTTGCAGGAGCACCCGGATAGGAGGTATTCCTGTCGGAGGTTACTCCGTACAAACGCAATGTCGCACTCACTATCACGGCATTTGAAGGTATATTACTCAACTCGGTAAAACACAAAAGCGAACGTATCGTTCCACCGCTGCAACCGATGGCATTCCACGTCCAATCCTTCATCCATAAGGTTTCTTCCGTTCCGAAATTTCTATCGGCATTCGTTTGGGTCGAACCGTTACCGATGCAATCATCATCGAATTTCCATATAGGAGTATCTTTTCCCACCGTTGCATTCGGCTTGAACACAACCGTCGTTGTTTGTCCGAAAGACAAAACCGCACTCAGCATCAAGGCTGAAACAAATAATATTTTTCTCATAGTTGAATTGTTTATAGATTTATATTCTTTACTTGTTTATTTCTTCATTTCACGGGTTCAAGTCCTGCAAACGAACTTTGCCCCTCCATTCTTTATGACACTGTTACCTGCCTCGGTGTTTCACTTTTTCAGAAACGCCGTTCCGACGTGATTGAAACGACGTTTCAAAAAATTTTTTCGGCATATTATTTTTCCGAATCGCCGCTTGAAAGAAGGTCATCGAAATAAGCTATCGTCTTTCGCAAACCCTCGTCCAATCCTATCTTGGGCTGCCAGCCCAATTTCTCTTGTGCCAAGGATATATCCGGCTTACGTTGCATGGGGTCGTCGCTCGGCAGAGGTATATAGACGATTTTGCTGCGTGAACCGGTCAGCTCGATTATCTTCTCGGCAAGTTGCAAAATCGTGAATTCGCCCGGGTTGCCTATATTCACGGGACCTATGAACTCATCTTCCGTTGCCATCAGGCGGATGAAGCCCTCGATAAGGTCGTCCACATATTGGAAACTCCGTGTCTGCGAACCATCGCCCGCAACGGTTATATCCTTGTTGCGGAGTGCCTGCACGATGAAGTTGCTCACCACCCTGCCGTCGCAAGGGTGCATATTGGGGCCGTAGGTGTTGAATATTCTCGCAATCTTCGTCTTGACGCCGTTCTGCTTATGGTAGCTCACGAAGAGGGTTTCGGCACATCGCTTGCCCTCATCGTAGCATGAACGCTCCCCTATGCAGTTCACATTGCCCCAATAACTCTCCGGCTGCGGGTGAACGACCGGGTCGCCGTACACCTCCGAGGTGGAAGCCTGCAGAATCTTTACATTCAAACGCTTTGCCAAGCCGAGCATGTTCAAAGCCCCCATTACGGAGGTCTTGACCGTCTTTATGGCGTTATATTGATAATGAACAGGGGACGCAGGGCAGGCAAGATTGTAGATTTCGTCCACCTCCGCAAAATAAGGCGTACACACATCGGCTCTGACCGGCTCGAAATACGGCTCGTTCATCAAAGGCAGAATATTACGCTTCGACCCCGTGAAATAATTATCCAGACAAATAACCTCATTGCCCTCGGCAAGCAAACGTTTGCAGAGATGACTTCCGAGAAAGCCCGCTCCACCCGTCACCAAAATTCTTTTCATTCCCATCGATTTTTTATTTCGCTTGCAAAGATAGGAAAAAGAATTAACAGTCGATGTTCACGGATTATATGAAGCGTAATTCGGCAGGATATACAAGTATGTAATAACCGACGTTGTCGGCAAAAAGCTGATTTTACAGGTGCAACCAATCGATGGCAGACTTTTTTACCTGTTCGAACCATTGCTTTTCATTTTCACAAACTTTTGCCAATTCTTCCGAATGTGTGAAAAAGGTTCGGATATGTTCAGGGGCAGGCGTGTAATCGGCTTTATAACTATCTTCCAACATCTTTTGAAAGATAGATAACGGCAACGGAACAATCGCAGACTTGCCTCCATAATACGAAATGTTTACATTGTGGAGAGTATAGAAATGAGCGACACAGGCTTCGTTTATTTCAGGTGCAACGAACAGGCAATAACAAGGTTTGCCGCTCGTTTTCTTCATTCTTCCCAAATGACGACCGACTGGTTCTCCCTCCATATCATATTGCCTCTGACCTTTCGACATGGTTACCTCCACTATCAGAATATAATCTCCATAATCACAAACTATATCTGCCATATTACCCTGTGCAACCCGTTGCCGTTATCTATCTTTCAAAAGATGTTGGTTGGCTTTCACCTCACCGCCGTCGAGCATTGTCATGGCTCGCCACACGTTCCACTCGAACATCAAGGGTATATCGTACAAATCTCCTTTCAGAATTTGGGCAAAAGTGTTCTGAATGTCGTCATACGATTTGTATGCCTTGATTGTCTGCACCTGTTGTTTTATAGCCTCATTCTTTCCTGTTTCCGTGCATTCGTAGAGCAACTCTTTCAGTTCCCGGGTCGTCGTTCCTTGCGGTAAATTCGTTTTGGCGAAGTTCACTCTCAACCTTTCCATCAGTATATCCCTGTCATCTGTCATCAATCTCGGTAATTCGGCACTTCCGAGGTAGGACAGATAAGCTGCTTCATCATTTACGAAACAAGGATTGCGGTCAACGGTATTCAATATGTAGTCCACATCGGAAACGAACTCCGGAACAATGCTCAAAGACTTGCCGATGTATGATACATTGACCAATCCGGTAGCTCTGAGATAGCGAAAACAGGCATCGGCATAATCTCTTGTATTGTTGGATTGGGTCTTCAAGAACTTCTTCAAGGAAGCGTCATCACTCTCTCTTGTTTTCGTTTCACCCTTTGCTATACGCCCGGCGTAAATATCAATCAATTCCTTGTACAAATACTTTGTTTTGAAAACCCGATAGCTGCCTTTGTTTTTCGTTTTGGCGATACGAAAGGTTTCTATCTTATGAACCACCTCATCAAAGGCGTGCCAATCCGTCAGTTGCATACCGAAAATTTGCAGTTCATCGAATTTAAGGCTTCCCATCGTCCTTATAAGACGCAATATCTCCAAATAAGGTTTGACACAAAACACTGCTGCTGCATCTGTCGGCTGATGATACGGTGAAGGCAACTGAAATTTCAACATCTGACGCAAGAATATTTCCTGCTTATGCTTGATTCGGAGCAACAAACGTCCTGCCGGAGTAAGAGAAATAACCGGAGATAGCGAAACGAAGCCTAATGCTTTCGGCGATCGATTTATCCTGTCTCTCGCACTGAAAGCAGGGTCTTTTTCTCCATTACCGTGAAAAAACAACTCCTTTCGCAAAACCTGCATGAAAGCGGATTGCGTTTCCGTATTCCATTTTCGTCCCTCGAAATGCCTTATCAACGTTTCTATTTCGGGTATCATCTTTTCCGGTGTCCTCGGAGATGTTGTCAGAAAGAGCAACCTGCTATTTATTCGACCCATAAGTCTGTGTTTTTTCAAATAATCTCAACTGATCTGCGTCATTGCCTTTATCGATACCATGATATTGCGGACAGATACTTCTGCTCTCTCGTGCGATTTCAAAATTCGCCACCACGATATGCCTTGCTTCGGATTTGAATCTGTTCCTTATGTTTACTGCATAAGCCTTTGCATACTCATCTACGATATAATCTCCGTACAAACTCTCTGTCAAAGGTGTTTTTCCTATAACCATCAATGCTTTACACGGCAGGTTTCTGAAATCGCTTGCCAATCGTCTGTGGTCTTTCTCGGTAAATCCGTCCTTTTGATGTTCTTTGTTCCCATAATCCGAAAAAACGCAATCGTAAGGAGGGTCGAGAAAGACGAAATCATCAGGTTTGCATAAGTCGAAGACCTTACCGTAATCCGTATTCAGTATCTCTGCATGTTGCAACAAACCACTATGTTTCAAGGTGACGGATTTGGTATTAAGATTTTTATATCGACCGAAAGGGACATTGAATTCGCCGCTTGCATTGTAACGTATCATTCCCGAATATGCCGTTTTGTTTATGTAATAGTACAAGGCGGCATCGGAATATGCCTTTTCGGCAGTCCCGTTGAACATCGCCCGTAATCGATAATACAAATCCTCGTTTTTGTCTGCCACTCTTTCTTTCGGAAAATTAGCTTTCTGTATTTCATACTCCTTACGATTAAGAGTGTATAAATGCTCCAATTCATCGAGTTCTCCTTTCAAATCGGAATAATCGTCTCTGACACCGCGATAAAAGTTCATCAACTTGTCATTTATATCGTTTATCACAGCCTTTTGCGGTTCTATGCAAAAGAACAACGCACCTCCTCCGAAAAAAGGTTCTATATATCTACCGGAGCAGGAAGGTATGTACTTCATTATTTGCGGTATTTCCTTCGACTTTCCACCCCTGTATTTAATCATCGGCTTCATCTTCGCAATATTTCCAACAAAATTACAACTTTTCTCACACAAGACTGTCAACCAAGCGGGAATTTATCCGTCAGGCTCTATCGGTCGTCGTGAATGGTTGTTTCGGTCTTTTCCTTCGGGGGCTGATATTGTTTTCTCGCGGATTTGCTTCGGTTCGACAATGTCTCGCATACGGAGGTTGCATTCACAGCGAATTTCGCTCTTTATTCCGAAACGGGGAAGGTGGAATTGTTTGCGGGGTTTCGCCTTTCGGGGTTTGCGGTTGTTGCAAAGGTAGATTGCGATTCGGAGAAAGAAAAGCCGCAAGGGTTCGCGAGTGGAACTCTTGCGGCTTGTGTGTCAATTGATTTCCTATTCGGTTTATTTGGATAGGCGTTCTGCAAATTCTTTATAGAAGAACGGTATGGTTTCTATGCCTTTGAAGAATTGTTCCAAAGGATAGTTCTCGTTCGGAGAGTGGATTGCGTCGGAGCCGAGGCCGAAGCCCATGAGTATGGACTTGGTTCCGAGTATTCTCTCGAAGCCTGCGACTATCGGAATGCTTCCGCCGCTGCGTGTAGGGATAGGTCGTTTGCCGTAGGTTTGCTTGTAGGCGGCTTCTGCGGCTTGGTATGCGGGCATGTCTATCGGGCATACGTATGCGTAGCCTCCGTGCAAAGGGGTTACTTCGACTCTTACTGATGAAGGTGCGAGGCTTTTGAAGTATGCGGCGAATTGTTCGGTGATTTCTTCGAAGTCTTGGTCGGGAACGAGACGGAAGGATATTTTTGCGTGGGCTTCCGATGGTATGACGGTTTTCGCTCCCTCGCCTGTGTAGCCTCCCCATATTCCGCAGCAGTCGAGGCTCGGTCTTATGCCGGTGCGTTCCAATGTGGTGTAGCCTTTTTCGCCGTGAAGGGCGTCTATGTCGAGGCTTTTCTTGTATTCTTCCTCGTTGAAAGGTGCTTGGTTCATCAAGGCTCTTTCTTCGTCGGATACGACGAGGACTTTGTCATAAAATCCGGGTACTGTGATGTGGTTGTTCTCGTCCGTAAGGCGGGAAATCATTTGGCAAAGTACGTTTATCGGGTTTGCGACCGCTCCTCCGTACAATCCGGAATGCAAGTCGCGGTTCGCTCCGGTTACTTTCACTTCGACGTAGCCCAATCCTCTCAATCCGGTGGTTATGGACGGGGTGTCGGCTGCCAACATGGAGGTGTCGGATACGAGGATTATGTCGCTCTTCAACATTTCCTTGTGTTCGCTGCAAAAATCGTAAAGACTGACCGAACCGATTTCCTCTTCGCCTTCGAGCATGAACTTCACGTTGCAAGGGAGTGTGCTTGTCTTGACGAGATATTCGAATGCCTTGGCGTGCATGAAGGATTGTCCTTTGTCGTCATCGGCTCCTCTTGCCCAGATATGACCGTCTTTGACAACGGGTTCGAAAGGCTCGGTGTTCCAAAGCTCCACGGGATCCACGGGCATTACGTCGTAGTGTCCGTAAATGAGGATTGTGGGTTTGCTTCGGTCGATTATCTTCTCTGCATAGACGACTGGGTTGCCCTTTGTGGGCATTACTTCGCACTTGTCGGCTCCTGCCGCGAGTATGAGTTCTTTCCATCTCTCGGCACACTTCAACATATCGGGTTTGTGTGCTTCTATCGATGAGATTGATGGTATTCTGATGAGCGAAAACAGCTCTTCGAGAAATCTGTCCTTGTTTTCTTCTATGTATGTCTTTATGTCCATTGTTGTTTTATTGTTTTTTCGTGATTAAAAATCCTTTTCGAGGTCTTCCTCGTAGTATTCGGGTGTGTGGAGGTCTTCTTCCGAGAGTACGGGGTTGTTTATCCAATCCCTTATGATTTGCGTTGTGTTGATCTGTTTCCTTAGGTCTTCGTACAAAGCGTAGGCGTCCAAACGTGTAAGGAAGTCTCCGGCTTTCACTATGAAGTTCGGCTCGTCGAATGTTACGTATGCTCTTATTCCGGAGTACTTGCTTTGGATTTCTTCTTTGAGTTCGAAGGCTTTTGCCTTGGCGTTGTTGCCCGTGAAGCTGCTCACCTTGACGCGATAGCCCTGTATGGAACGGGACATCTCGTTATACTCTATGTGTCTTTCGAGTATGGTTTGCAATCTTCCGTCCGCAATGATTTTGACCTGCGAGTGCAGGGTGCAGGACAGCAAAAGGCTCAGGGCGGACAGGCTTATAAGTCGCAGATGTTTCATTTCGTTTTTATCTTGACTCGCCATTGATTTGCCTTACGCTGACGGCAAGCACCGGTATGGGCGATTGGTTTATCATCTGTTGGGCGTACGGTCCGAGGAATATGTTTTGGAGCGTTTTTTCCTGCTCTGTCATTATCACTATGAGGTCTGCATTGATTTTCTCGGCGTATTCTATGGTGGAAAGCGTGGTGTTCTCCGCATCTACGAAGTCGGTGACGTACGGCACCTGTTCTTTCTCCAACAGTTTCTCCACGCTGCGGACGTAACCCTCTACTTCGCTGCGAACGGTCTTGTTCTTTGTGGTGTGTATTCCCAATACGTGAATCGTGGTGTGGGGGAACATGCGGGAGAACTCTATCGTCCAAGGCACCTTCTGGCGTGTGTCTCTCGTGGAGTCGATGGGCATGACGAGCCTTTCCAACTCTTTGTCGAAATTGAAGTTCTCTCTGACCGTCAAAACGGGAGCATACGATATCGTTATGGTCTTGTAAGCGTTTGCTCCGGCGAATTTTTCATCGTATCCGCTGTTTCCGTGCGTTCCTATCACCAACAAATCGGCTTTGCATTCCTTTACGGCTGCATTCAATGCGGTATAAACCTTACGTCCGTTGACGATACGGTAAGAAACCTTGTTCTCAGGTAATTTTTGTTGCAATTCCTTGGTGAAGTTTTGCAATTTCGTTTCTGCCGTTTCGAGGTCTTCTTCCACTGTTTCGACCCATATAATGTATAAATCGGCCTTTGCTCTTGCGGCAATGTCTCCGGCAAGCCTCATGGCTGCCAACGAGGTCTTGGAAAAATCGATTCCGACTGCTATTGCGTCCATAATTAAGATTATTTGTTCGTATCAAAGTTTGCAAACGCATGTATTTTGTTACCTTTGCAAACGAAAAGCAAGTCTTTTCAAGTGGCAAATATAGCAAAATTTGTTCAACACGCAACAACAGCAGGAGAAAAAACGCATGAACGAGAATTTAAATCCGTCGAAGGATAGGTTGTCAAAGAGCGAGAGCGATTACGAGAAGGCTTTGCGTCCTTCGGCGTTCGACAGCTTTGCCGGACAAAATCAGATAAAGAAAAACCTCAAAATATTTGTTCAGGCGGCCAAGGAAAGAGAAGAGGCATTGGATCATGTCCTGCTTCACGGGCCTCCGGGCTTGGGAAAGACGACCCTGAGCTACATCATAGCGAACGAATTGGGCGTAAACGTCAAGATGACCTCCGGTCCGGTGCTGGATAAGCCCGGGGAATTGGCAGGGATACTCACCAATCTCGAACCTAATGATGTTTTGTTCATAGACGAGATACACAGGCTCTCGCCTATCGTGGAGGAATATCTGTATTCCGCCATGGAGGATTACAAAATCGATATAATGATAGAGAGCGGTCCCAATGCGAGAAGCGTGCAGATAGGTCTCAATCCTTTCACTCTCATAGGGGCGACGACACGCAGCGGTTTGCTGACGGCTCCTCTGCGTTCCCGTTTCGGCATCACCTGTCGTCTGCAATACTATGACCATGATACTTTATCGAAAATAATAAAGCGTTCGAGTTCCATTCTTGCCACGCCGATAGATGAGGACGCTGCCGTGGAGATTGCCCGACGCAGTCGAGGCACTCCGAGAATAGCCAACCTTCTGTTGAGGAGAGTGAGAGACTTTGCCCAAATCCTGTCGGACGGAAGGATAACCCTCGAGGTGGCAAAGGAGGGTCTGGAAGCCTTGAACGTCGATAAGAACGGTTTGGACGAGATGGACAACCGCATACTCGGTGCAATAATAGACAAGTTCAAGGGCGGTCCGGTAGGAATAAGCACCATAGCCACGGCCGTGGGCGAAGATGCGGGTACGATTGAAGAAGTGTATGAACCGTTCCTCATTCAGGAAGGCTTCCTCATGAGAACCTCCCGCGGAAGAGAAGCAACGCCGCTTGCATACACCCATCTCGGAAAACTGCCTCAAAAGACAACGCAACAAGAGCTATTTTAGAAAAAACATTACCTTTGCACATTCAATAAAAACACTATAAAGATATGGCAACACATCAAATAACGCCCGGATTGCTTACTCTCGAAAGAGTAGATGAAATCCTTCGCAAGGGCATGAAGCTGGAACTTTCAGAGGAAAGCAAGGCAAGAATCATCAAATGCAGAGAGTACTTGGACAACAAGATGAAAACGCAAAAGGAACCAATCTACGGAGTAACCACAGGCTTCGGTTCGTTGTGCAACATCTCCATCAGCAAGGAGCAACTCTCCCAACTGCAAAAAAATCTTGTGATGAGCCACGCCTGCGGCGTAGGTGAAGAAGTTCCTCACGAAGTAGTAAAAATAATGTTGTTGAACAAAATCCAATCCCTCTCCTACGGCAACTCGGGAGTTCAACTCCAAACGGTGGAAAGATTGATAGAATTTTTCAACAACGACATCTTGCCGGTGGTGTATCAGCAAGGCTCGCTCGGAGCTTCCGGAGACTTGGCACCGCTTGCCCACTTATGCCTTCCTTTGTTGGGACTCGGCGTGGTCGATTACAAAGGCGAAAGAATAAGCGGCGAAGAACTCAACCGCAAATTCTCTTGGCAACCAATCGAACTCCAATCCAAAGAAGGCTTGGCATTGTTGAACGGAACGCAATTCATGAGTGCCTTTGCCGTTTGGTGCGTCATCAAAGCAAAGAAGCTATCCGTTTTGGCAGACCAAATCATGGCGGTATCCTTGGAGGCATTCGACGGCAGAATAGAACCATTCCTCGACCCTGTACACCAAGTAAGACCGCATAAAGGACAAATCGAAACGGCAAGACACATAAGAGAACTCTTGGAAGGCAGCGAAATCATCAAGCAACACAAGCAACACGTTCAAGACCCTTACTCCTTCCGTTGCGTTCCACAGGTTCACGGAGCAAGCAAAGATGCCATAGACCACGTTGCAGACGTGATAACGACGGAAATCAACTCCGCAACCGACAACCCTACCGTCTTTCCCGACTTGGACATGGTAATCTCCGCAGGAAACTTCCACGGACAACCCTTGGCAATCAATCTCGACTATCTTGCCATAGCAACAGCCGAAATAGGTTCCATATCCGAGAGAAGAACCTATCAACTCATAGGAGCGAAACGCAATCTTCCATCATTCCTTGTGGCAAAGCCCGGTGTCAACTCCGGCTTTATGATACCGCAATACTGTGCAGCCTCGGTAGTCAGCCAATCCAAACAACTCTGCACCCCTGCATCAGTCGATACGATAGACTCCTCACAAGGACAGGAAGACCACGTATCATTCGGTTCCAATGCCGCAACGAAACTATACCGCGTTGTCAACAACACGGAGAAAGTCTTGGCAATAGAACTCTTGAATGCAGCACAAGCCTTCGACTTCCGCAAACAAATGACAGGCTTGAAGTCCTCCGAAAAGATAGAAAACTTCGTCAAAGAATACAGAAAAACAGTCAACTTCGTACAAGACGACCAAGTAATGTACGAACTTATCCATAAGAGTATCGACTTTTTGAGAAGCCTTCAATAAGCCACTCGAAAAACGACACGAACACAACAGCCGTCCGAAAGCACAACAACTCGGACGGCTGTTTTCATACTCCATAACCGCAACTCTCCAACTTCCGCACTGCAATCCACCCCGCATATCCATCTATTTTCATTATTGACAACGACATACCGTTCCGCCGCAACCGGCTTCCACCATGCAAACCATTCGATTATGCAGAAGCCCGAACCTCCCGACGACACCGTAAAGGCATACCGTTTCTCCGCATTCAAGCCACAACCAATCCCCTATCCCGCACCGACAAAACCAACCGCCATTTCACCATGACGAAACCAAGACACAGAAAAATAAAACACCGTCTTTTTTCAGCCGGTCTTCGATATTCTCACAAACAGTGATAAAACAATATATTGCCAAATCCTCAAATACTCGGGAAATTTCCATTGCAACAACTCCCGGCGGACAATCCGCAAGCCACAAGGCAAAAAGGGTTGAAGAGCGTTAACTTCAAACCTCACTAAAACAGTCAAAACGATAAAGAATGCGAAGAGGGATAGAAAAGGCATAAGAAAACACAACTTCGACATAAAGGAATAGTACAAAATATACTCCAAGAAAAATACAAGCACTTCCATGCAAATATACCTATTGATGAAGCGGTATCCCGAAAAAGATAATTTAAAGTATTCGACATCGTAATTTTTTCATAGCTTTGCAAAAAGTAAGAACAACGAAACAATATGAAATTCAGAAATCTTATACACAAGGCATTCATTGCAACTTGTATCGGTTTATCCGTATTGGCATTCTCATCATGTAGCTCGACATATTTTCAGGTCGTAAATTTGAGCTATTCGGACAATGTGAAAATAAGCGGAAATAATCTATCGTCCCAAAACGAAGACTTGGAAATTTTGTACAACTTCTGGGGTAACGGACTATTCATGAGGTTTGACCTGATAAATAAGACTGACAAAGAAATCTTCATTATCCTGCCACAGAGTTTTTACATAAAGAATGACTTCGCCGTACCTTATAGCGAGAGCAGAGAGACTTCAAGCAACACAACCGCCGCCATGGTTACTTCTTCAGCAGCAGCCGTTACCACCACAACCCAACGCAATCAGACATTCGCAAATCCGCAATTTGCCTGCATACCGCCTCATTCTTTCATCACAATAGGCTCTTACGCCATCATTACAGAGAGATTCACCGATTGCAATCCAAATAACTCTTTCCCAAAGAAAAGCCACACTGCCGACTTCAAACAAAACGATAGTCCGCTATGCCTCAAAAACCGCATAACATACAGCTTCAACAGAGATTTTTCTGATACACACTATATCGAAAACATATTCTTTGTATCCTCATTCACCAACAGCGAAGGAAAAAACACAGAAGTGGAAATACCCGCTTGCGATTACTCCGTGGAAAAATCCGAAACCATTGAACAACCTATTCAAGAACCGCTTCCGAATATGTTCTATATTAAATATGACGAACAATCACCAAAATATTACGATGAGTGGGACGAACCGAACAAATAATAAAGCTATACCACATAAAGCAAATCCTATCGACATTCATTGCCGATAGGATTGTCATTTAATACTTTATTCTTCCTTATTCGATTATCAGTTTCTTCGCGGTGTTGCCGAGTTTGAGGACATAGATGCCCGCAGGCAGGTTGTTCACGTCTATTCGGAAGTTCCTCCGACCGGCTGCGAGCTGGAATGTCTCGATTTCTCTGCCATCGAGGTCGATGATTTGCAACATGGTGTCGTCTTGCAACGCTTCGAACTCCAAGTCGATGAAATTCTTCGCAGGGTTCGGGTAAACGGACAGTTCTGTTGTGCTTACGGTCTCCAATGAGGCACAGTCTTCTCTGATAACACCAATGAAGTATTGTCCCCAAAGCCCGTCGGAAGTGTATGCCTCCAAACTGCCGCATGGTACCGTTACTGTGCAGGAATTCGGAAACGGAAAAGAACCGCTGCCCATTTGCGGAGGTATTGTTGCCAAGGAAACAACAGTGGTCAAACCGTTAGAATGACCGAACGCTCCGTCCCCTATGGAGGTTACGCTTTTGCCTATTGTAACAGAGGTCAAAGCACTGCAATCGTCAAAGACATAATCACCTATTGAAACGACTTTATCCGGAACGGTAACCGAAGTTAACCCGCTGCAACCGTTAAAAGTAGAGTTTTCGATGGAAGCAATGCTGTCAGGAATGTTAATAGAAGTCAATCCGTTGCAATTTTCAAATGCACTTGCTCCCATACGGGTAAGATTATTCGGGAGAACAATCGAGTTCAAGGCACTGCAAGCTCCGAATCCGTTCTCTCCGATATAAGTAATGCCGCCACCGAGAGACACTGACGCCAAGTCTCTGCAATCATAAAAGGCATTATCTCCGATTTCGGTAACACTGTTCGGAAGAGTAACCGATGTCAATCCGCTACCGAGGAAAGCGGCGAAACCGATGGCGGTAACGCTATACGTATTGCCGTCATAAATTACTGTCGATGGTATAACTATCTCTCCACTCGCCTCATTGTTGTCTGCAAGCCTCACAGAGTTGTCATCGATGACCTCATAATTCAATCCTTCGCTTGTGAACGTTTGCGACACAAGCAGATTTGCACACAATACGGTGCAAACCAAGAAAAATGCTTTCTTCATATCTTTTTTATTTTAACCTTTACTTTCTATCTCACGCCGCCAAAAGCCGCAATGCTCCGCCTTTTTCTCTTTCCACACCCCCACTTTGCTCCGCCATTCCACTTGCAAAAGTACTGTTTTTCTCTATCCCCGAATATATTACCCACAAAAAAAACACAACACACGCATATACAACACTTTACCCCTTGAAAATATAAGCCCGAACACCCATAATCGCAAACAAAACAAAGCGTGCAAAGCAGGCATTTGCCTTTCTGCTTTTATTTTGCTTCGTTTTCTGTGGTGTAGAGGTGCATTACGCAGTTGCGGCAATCGAAAGAGAGGCGGTATTTGTGGGTTCGGTCGGTGAGATAAAGGTCTTCTTTCTGCTCCTGTGTGAGTTTGTTGCGACGAAGACAGAGATTGAGGTTATACCTTATGCAGTTGCGACTTCGCATAAGTTCCACCTCGCCTTTTCTATGCGTAAGCTCGTATGCCGGTTCTATCTCCTCGACACCGTTGCGGCGGAAGAATGCTTCGGCAAGGCGGTTGGATATATTGCTTTTATAGTCTGCACGACGACATGTCATGCTTTCGATACCCTCTTTTTTGATTGTCATCTCTTCCTTTCGGCGATTATGCAGGCGGATGTTCGCCGAGAGTTGCTCTATGCAACTTCTTCGCAAAGCGTTTATCCGTGCGGCGGAAAAGAAGTAAGATTCCGCCAATTCGTATGAGAAATCGCTCAAATGAAAGTTCGTTCCGCCCGTTTTTGACAGCATGGCTTTCAGTTTATCCGCATGATTTTCCGTATTGCGTGCCGCTTCCAAGGGAAAATCCATGCTTACCGTGGCACTCACTCCGTTTTCTGCCTCCATTGTGAGGCAATTCACTTCCCTTTCACCCTCTTTCACGGCATGAATGCGGGCTTTCACTTCTATCAAACGAGGCTTGCGAGAGTCGAGAACGGCTTGTTCAAAAACTCTATCGCGGTTTCTGTACAGACTCACGCCGGCTTTGATGTCGGTCAAAGGGCGATTTGGATAGATGATAAGACGGTTCACCGGTTTATCTCCCTTGTTCGCAGCCCGCAAAGACGCACTTTCCACACGGTTGACAAGAAAACCGCCCGATTTGTCGCCAATCCTGTACACCATTCCGTCGCCTGAGTGCAGCATTTCCGACGTTTCAATATACATTCGGTTTTTCTCCACCGCCGAAATCCTTCCCACATACGTGCCGAGGCTTTTGGTATTATTCAAATCGCAGGTCGGTTCGCTCTTTCCTTTGAGATTGAAGATGGTAAAACCGCGATTGAAGCTGCGTGATGGCGAAGGTGTGAAATCGATTCGAGCCTTGCCGTATGACGAACGGCAGTATTGCGGGTGCTTTCTGCAAAACTCGTCCAACAAAAGGCTGTAATAAGCCGTGATATTCTTCACATAAACGACATCTTTCAGCCGTCCCTCTATCTTGAAACTCACCGCTCCGCTTTTCAAAACGAGTTCGTCGAGAAGCGAAGAAGCGTTGAGGTCTTTCATGTTCAGAAGAGGAGCATTGCGAACAAGGCATTTGCCGTTCGCTTGGAAGAGCGAGTAATCGCTTCTACACGCCTGACAACAGTTTCCGCGGTTCGCACTCCTGCCCGTGAGGTACTCGCTCATGTAACACTGCCCGCTGAACGAACAGCACAAAGCTCCGTGAACGAAGACCTCCAATTCCATCTCGGGAAATGTGCGATGTATGTCAGCCATTTCCTCTATCGACAGTTCCCTTGCAAGAACCACACGGCGGAAACCGATTTCACCCAATATACGAACCTTCTCCTTGGAAGAACAATCCGCCTGAGTGGAAGCATGAAGAGGCAGTTTTATGTCATCGAGTTCCGGCATTGCGGCATCTTGAACGATGAGGGCATCGACTCCCGCTTCGGCAAGAGTGTGCAAAGCCCTCCTTGCGTCCTCCAATTCCTCGTCATAGAGGATTGTATTCATGGTCACATAAACCTTTACGCCGAAAAGATGTGCATACTCCACCGCCTTGCGAATATCCTCCGCCGTATTGCCTGCCGAAACCCTTGCCCCGAAGCGTTCGAAGCCCATATAGACTGCGTCTGCTCCCGCATCTATGGCGGCAAGTGCAGTTTCAAGGTTGCGAGCCGGTGAAAGCAACTCCAATTTCCTTTGTTTCATCGATTCAGATGGCTGTTCCATGATTTTCTTTCGAGCATTCAGTGTTTTCGATAGGCGTTTTGCAATCAATATTGCTTAGGACATGGACATTATTATCAGCACCTGTGCCGCCAAAACCCTGAGGAACATAGTCAGAGGATAAACCGTGGCGTATGCGACGGCAGGCTTATCGCTTCCGGATTGTTCATTGGCAAAGGCAAGTGCCGGAGGGTCTGTAGTATTTCCCGCAAGAAATCCGCAAAGAGAAGGATAAGTTACATGGAACTTCTTCACGGCTATGCAACCCACAACGATGAGCGGCAGAAGCGTTATGACAATTCCATAGACCGCCCAAATCCAACCTCCTGAAGCTATTGCGGAGAAGAAGTTCCTGCCTGCCGACAAACCGACGGAGGCAAGGAAGAGGGCTATGCCGCATTCCCGCAACATCATGTTGGCGGAAGTGGTGGTGTAGGTAACGATTTTGTAATACGGTCCGAAGCGTCCCATGAGTATTGCGATAATCAAAGGTCCTCCCGCAAGCCCCAATTTCACGCTTTGCGGCAAGAAAGGAAATGAAACAGGTATGGAACCGAATATCACGCCTATTGCAATGCCGAGAAATATAGGTATAAGGTTGGGAGACTCCAATCGCTTCATCTGATTGCCCAACAGCGAGGATACCTTCTCCACATTCGATTGCTCGCCCACAAGGGTAACCCTGTCGCCTGTCTGCAATATCAAATCCTTTGCCGCAATCAAGTCTATACCGTTGCGGTTTATTCTCGTTATGGTAACCTTGTACAGACTGCGAATGTGCAAGGAACCTATCTTCTTGCCGTTCACCTCCGGTTTCGTAACCACTGCACGACGAGAAACAAGTGTGTGGTCGGGGGTTTCCCAATCCTCCTCTCCCGTTTCGGCTTTTCTGCCGAGCAACATGACGACTGCCTCCTCGTTATCGGCGTGGGTTACAAGGCGGAGCGTATCTCCTGCCTGCAAAACGGTGTCATCATTCGCCGGTTCCACCTTTCCGTCCGCATGTCTGACCCTCGAAACCACCACGGCGGTCTTGAAGTTCTTCATTATATCGGAAAAACGTCTGTCCACCACGCCTTGGTTCTCTATAAGCACGTGCAGTTTTTTCATGGTGGCGTTATGTTTCTCCGCCTCTTCTTCCTGCATCTGCGAAGAGGGTTTCATCTTGCAAAGAAACTTTATTATATATGGTGCAAAGATTATTCCCAATACACCCAAGGGATATGCCACGGCGTATGCCGTTGCAAGCAAATCGCCCGATGAGGCATCGGAATCGGCAAGCGTCGCCTGAGCCGCTCCGAGCGAAGGAGTATTGGTCACGGCACCCGAAAGCACTCCCGTCATTGTACTCAGGCTCTCTCCGGATAGCAGATGTATGACGTATGTAACGACACATGAGAGAACTATGGAGAAAGCTGCAAGCAAATTGAGCTTCAATCCGCCCTGCCGAAGCGAGGCAAAGAAGCCGGGACCGAGCTGCAAGCCTATCGAATAGACGAACAAAATCAATCCGAAGTCCTTTATGAATGTCGAAATACCTGCCTCCGGAACCAATCCGAAGTGTCCGAGAACTATTCCGACGAACAAAATCCATGTAATACCGAGACTTATGCCGAAAATCTTCAACCTGCCGAGCATTATGCCCACGGCAATGGTGAAAGACAGCAACAAAACGGAAGAAGCCACCGAATGACCGGTCAGCAATTCATAAAACCAATCCATAAATCGAATATTTCAAGTTTCAAACCTGTGTTACAAATTATGTATTGTACAATCGGGGATAAAGGAATGGCGAAAGAAATAAACACCAAACTAACTTCGAATGAGACCAAATATCGAAATAAATACACCTTTAACCATATCCTTATCTCCCGAAAGATACAATTCATAAACAATAACGGCAGGTCTTCTGACTTGTATCCCGAAAGAGCCTCCTTCCCATTCGAATGAACAGTGGTTAACGGCCTTCGGTTTATCCGATACTCACAGCTACGGGTTTAGTTCCTGACTTTCACAGGATTCCCTTTTAATTCGCTCTATGCGAAAACCGTCTGTTTGCGTCTGCAAAGGTATTGCTTATTTCCCAAACGACAAAATAATTTCAAGAAAATTTACTTCATCGCTCTAAATCAGCAATCTTTTGTACATCTGTATGGTGTTTTCCAAACCGAAGTAAAGGGCGTCGCTTATCAAAGCATGACCTATCGACACCTCTTCGAGGTTCGGTATCATCTGATGAAAGTATTGCAGATTTTCAAGGTTCAAATCATGTCCGGCATTCAAGCCCAAGCCGCATTCCTCTGCCTTGCGTGCCGCAATAACGAACTTTTCTATCGCTTTTTCCCTGTTCTGCTTGTAGTTTGCGGCGTAACTCTCCGTGTAAAGCTCCACTCTGTCGGCACCGCACCGCTTTGCTCCCTCCACCATCGCACAATCCGCCTCCACAAAGACCGATACCCTGCACACCTTCTTCAATCTGCCGACAATCTCCTTCAATTCCGCCTCTCTCTTCACCGTATCCCAACCGGCATTCGAGGTAAGCACATCGGGAGCATCTGGAACAAGCGTTACCTGTGCCGGTTTTATCTCCTCGATTAAAGACATGAACCTCTCCGAAGGGTAACCCTCTATGTTGAACTCCTCTGTCAACACAGGCTTCAACTCTCTCACATCGCTGTACCTTATATGTCGTTCATCGGGACGGGGGTGAACTGTTATTCCCTCCGCACCGAACCTCTCGCAATCCAAGGCAACCTTAATCACATCGGGAACATTTCCACCGCGTGCGTTCCTTATCGTTGCCACTTTGTTGATGTTAACACTCAATCTTGTCATTTCTCTTTACACTCTTTTCAAACGAAGCGAACACTGCTTCGCCATGCAAAATTACAACCAAAATTCAAACCCGCAAAGCCGAAAACCCTTTATTCCGAACAAGAAAAAGCAACCTGAAAACCTGCTTGCTCAAAGGACTGAATACCAAAGCGAACCGACACGTCGAAAAGCCCGATGAACCATACTGCGTTTCAATCCGAAGATTGCATGATATGGTTTCACGAGGGCTTTCTTTTGTCAGGATATACTTTCCTTTCAGGGCTTTGCGTTGTGGTTCGGTGTTTATGGATTACCGATTTTGCGGTGTGGTTGCAGGCTTCGGGCAAATAAAAATGCTTTTTTTCGACATGCCCTGTAACTTTTGCCGCCTCTCGGGGGTCTTAGGATAAAAAGCTGCAAAGAAGAAGTGAGCGAAAAGGAGTTTCAACTGCATATAAAACTGCACTCGGATGGTTTATTCCGTTACCTTGTAAAGAACCTTGGGGATTCGGACTCTGCAAAGGACGTTTTGCAGGATACTTTCATCTCGCTTTGGAAGCATGGAGAGGAGATTGAGGAGGGCAAAGTGAAGAGTTGGCTTTTTGCAACGGCTCATAACAATATGTTGAAGTGCATTCGCCACGAGAAAGTGCGGCAGAACGCAGTCTTCAATGCAGAACCGACCACGGACAAGTTGGAAAACGAGCAGTTGATCGACTATCTGACGAGCCGTTTGGGCGAGAAGATGCGGCAGTGTCTGATGTTGAAGGATTGGCAGGGCTTCTCGATCAGGGAGATTGCAGAGATAATGCAGATGAGTGAGGAAAACGTGAAAGTAAACATCTTTCGGGCAAGGGTGAAGCTCAAAGAGTTGAAATCGGAACTATAAACAATGACATGAAAATAAGGAAAGAAAACATAGAGGCTTTGCTTTTCGATTATGCGGAGGGCAATTTGAGCAGAGAGGAGGCGAAGGAATTGGAGGCGTTCTTGGAAAAGAATCCGCAATACGCCGCTCTCTTGCAGGCTTACGACAAGGAAGAAAAATTGGAAGAGCCGTCGGACATCGTATTCGAGGACAAGGATGGTTTGTTCCGCCTTGCCACGGGAGGGAAGAAGAAATCCTTGGTATTGAAAGTGCCTTCGTATGCGTGGATTTCCGCTGCCGCCGCAGTGCTTCTGCTGCTCATCGTGCTGTTGCCGCTTTCCGATGGCGACCGAAGACAGGAACAAGTCGCAAGCACTGCTCTTGCCGATAATGTTTCGCAGAAAACATGCACTGAGAAGAGCATTGGAAAAGAGGTTGTTGCCAAGGATGAAAATAAAACGCCGTTCCACGAAAATAAATCGGAGATTGAAAAGAAAGAATCGGCGGTTTATTCCGACGAAACGGCGATTGAAAAAAGCGATGTGTCGCAGGATGTGAAACCGGAGACCGGAAACGAGGAAGCGGAGCGTGAAGAAACCGCATCGAAGGCTTTATTGGCGGTGGAAGAGACAATGCCGCCTGTGCAGGAAGAGGAAAAGAAGGTCATAAAGGAATACCGCCATGAGCATTACACCTACGAAGAAAGGTCGTTGGCAAGCCTGATTAAGGATTACACGCCTGTGGAGAAGACTATTGCCAAAGCCACGGAAACGGCTCGGCAGAAGGGTGCGGAGGCTTTGGGCAAAATCACAGGCTTTCTCTCGAAAATAATGGACAAAGGGCGTTACACCACCTACACGGAGGTGAGACGCAGCGTCAATGTGAAGTCATAAGAAAACAGAACAATAAAAACATATTCGATATGAAGAAAAAAATCATTCTCATCGGGGCATTCCTATCGGCCTGCCTCGCATTCGGCAAGACAAACGCACAGGATTTCATCGATGACAGTGCGGCATTCGTAACGGATTACAAAGGCTACGGCAAGACAATCCGCATACACAGCGGGGAAACGAAGAAACTGATCGGTTACATCAGCGTTGTTTCAAAGCAAGAGGCTGAAAACAGACGAGATGTAAAGACTTTGGAGAGAGACAAAGATTATCTGCTTGAAAAAATCAACAATGAACTTGAAAAGACTTGCTATACGGCAAACAAAACCCTCACCTCATCGGACACTCTATTCATTCAAGCCGATTCCGTTGTCATTTCAAAGGCGGTAATCGACAAAGATGATGACGGAAATAAAAATATGATAATCGGAACAATGATTTACGATGGCGAAAACAGCGTGGGGCTTTCACAAAACGTCCATATGAAAGGTGTATCCGAGCGTTTTACCGATGCCATATCTGAAATCATCGATTCATTTGATGAACTCAACAGTTCTGCAAAGAGTGAACAAATTTGCGAAAAACCTTCCCGCAGAAGTCATTCGACAGGATTGGTATGGGGTTACGGCTATTTGAACTGGGCGAAAGGCGATTTCTTCTCCACTCCTGCTTCGAACGATTCCTATAACTTGAAATGGTCGAACCGTTGGGACATCATGTTCCGTTACACCTTCCTTCCGGACAATCCCGTTTCCATCACAACCGGTATAGGTTACCAGAGCAATGTATTCAATTTCGATTTCGAGGCAGGCAATGCCCCTGCGGGCGGTATCAGCCTTCCCGATGATATAACGCCAAAGAAATACAAATTGGTGGCTCGCTACATAACCGTGCCTTTGATTGCGAACTTCCGTTTGGCTAAGAACTTATACATACATGCAGGAGTGATCGGCGGCTTGAATTACCGCAATTCGCACACAGGCTTCAAAACCGTGTATAACGAAAACGGAGAGAAGAAGGAAGCCGGTACGGGAAGCCGCTTCAAACAGTTCAACACCTTCAAGGCAGAGGCTCTGCTCGGAATAGAGTTCGGCGGTTGGACGTTCTATGCAAGCCACAACCTGACCGACATCTTCGAGAACACATACGAGAAAAGCCTCAAACCATTCTCTTTCGGCATAATGATAGATCTATAATTCAACATACCGAATCATAAGGGGAGTTTCCCGAACGAAAAAGGGCGTCCGCTGAACCGAACGCCCTTTGTTTTTACATTCTCATCGAAAATGCTTTATCCCTTACAACACACCGGCATACCCGAACACTCAACCAAGAAACATGGCAGCGTTAAGCATGCTTATCTTGTCGGAAATTCTGCTTGTGATGACATCATTCGACAGAACGAAAGCATGAATCAATGGTTTGTCCAAAATATCCTCCAAATCTTTCAAATGCCTTGCATCTGTTTTCTGCACATGTTCGCTCATCTTTATCTCAAATGCCATGTAACCTTGCGGCAATTCCACCAACAAATCGACCTCTTTGCCGTCATGTGTCCTGAAATGATAGAAACGTGCAGGGGATAATATGTTCTTTGCCTGCTTGTATAGTTCCGCCACCACGGCACTTTCGAACTCCGCACCTGTAATTCCGCCTCTCTTTTGCAGGACACTCTGCAATACTCCGTAATCCAACAAATGGACTTTCGGGGATTTGCTTATACGTTTGTTATCATTCCTATCCCATGCTGGTAATAATATCGCCTGATAGCTCAAAATAAGATAGTCCAAATACCTCTGCACGGTTTTGGCACTGACACCCACACGAACAGCCAACGATGACAGATTGATGGTTTGCGATGTCTGCAAAGCTATGGCTTGTTGCAATTTGACAAAAGGTTCCAAATCCCTTATGACAGCCAAATCCCTTATATCTCTTTCCAAATACGTTCTGACGTAGTTCGCAAGCCATTGCCAACGTTCCTCTTTTGACATGTTTTCATCGACCAACGCAGGATAAGCACCGTAGGTCAGGTAAAACTCCCACGCCTGTTGTTTGCTCACCATTGCCGAATCCAACAGAAAGGACGGGTAAAAATCGCATTGGAAATTCTCTTCCATAAGCATTGTTTGCCAAAGCGAATATTTTACTTTATCATACCAACTCTCTGTCTGCATTTCCGGTAAAGTCAAGGGGTACATATCGAAAATGCTGCACCGTCCTGCCAAGCTCTCTTTCACTTTGTCCAATAACAATATCTGACTTGAACCGAGCAGTACATAGCTTACTTGGTCGTATTGGTCGTAAACCGCCTTTACGCTTTCTATCAACTGTGGCTCTTTCTGCACTTCGTCCAAAGCCGCTTTGGGATACAATTTGCTCCATTGGGCAGAATTGAGTCCGAGATAAGACGGACGCATGACAGGGTCTTCTATCGAAATATAGGTGTAATCTTTCAAAACATTCTTCACCAAGGTTGTTTTCCCTACCTGCCTTGCTCCTGTCAACACTATGATGCGTCCTGATTTTGTGCCTTGAACCCTTTGTATTTGTTCTGCTATCTGTCTTTGCTTTGCCATATCGTAATTCCTCCATTCCAACTGCAAAGATACGAATATTTAATGCAAATTCCCGATTTCGGCGTAAAATCGGGAATTACATGCCGAATTTTACGCCGAAATCAGGAATTTGAAACAAAGACGTAGGGAACAATACCTGCTCTGAAACCTCGACAATTTCACCTTCTCTCCAACCAAAGCGAGAAAAAGCGATCATAAATGCAGTAACGTTCCCTATCGTCCTTCAAAACAAGACCTTTATCACGCAAAGCGGTCAAAGCCTGACGCACACTGCTGGGTGCCGTAAGGTTATACTTCTTCAAGAAATTACCATCCAAAGGTTTGGCTACGGTCTTTTCCTTTGCCAAAGCCTGCAAAAGACGTAATTGTCCTTTGGTAATCATCTCGCAATATGTCTTATAGGTCGCCTCTTCTTCATTCAGCACATCATTTATAACGCTATCGGCGACTTCCGAAGTATATTCTTCGAGATGTTTTGCAAAAAGCAAATTCATCATGTACTGAACGTACCATGTGTGTCCGAACATCTTATCATATATATACTCGAAAACCTCTTCAGGCAATTCCATTCCGGCATCGGAAAACAATCCTCGGGCAAATTCACAATAGGTTCTGCACGGAATTTCCTTCAATCCCACCTTTTGAGTACTCTGATAGAAAGGGCGGTTGACGGAAGTGAACATTGCGTCCATGATATGCTTCTTGCTGCCTGCAAAAACGAAATGAACATTCGGTGAAAATTGTATATGCGAACGCAACAAGGCCTCCGTACCTTTTTCGGGATAGTCCGTGATTTGCTGAAATTCGTCTATGGCTATGTAACACCGCTTTCCGGAGGCTTCCATGTAGTCGAATATTTCTTTCAAACCTGCCTCTGCTTCATTTGCCTGCAATGAAAAACTCATGCTCGGCTGTCCTGTCAACTCATCAAAAGAGAATACAGGACGCAAAGAACGAAAGAACGTTCCTATCCGCCTAACAACAGCCTCCGAATAAGTATCGAGCGAACCGATTATGTTTTTTGAAAGCAAGAGAACTAACTCTTCGAGGTTTTGTGTGGAGAATATGTCCACATAAAAACACCTGATATCAGGCTCCGTTACCGTCAACTCTTCAAAAACACGGTGTATCAAACCTGTTTTGCCCATACGACGAGGACTTATCAGGGATACATTCCTATTGCCCAAAGCCTCAATAATCTTTGCCGCCTCTGCTTCCCTGTCGCAAAAATATCTCCTGCCGCAATAGCCCGAAATCACAAACGGATTGTTCAACTCTTTCATATATCCATCTTTATGCTTGGTCTCTGTCTCCAATTCTTTTCACGGAGCAAAGATAATCATAAAATATGAAACGCAAAATATGCAATGAATTTTATCAAAGAGAATATAAAATTCAAGCCGACTTGGAGGTACTATCGTATAATATTGTACTCCAAGTCGGCTTAGTATCAATTTTCTTCCGAAATATCAGTATTGTTGCTTCTTAATGAATCGTATTAAAAGTCTCCACATCTTTATTCAAATCAAGATGCGGCAGAGTTTTGAACACCTTATACACCAAATCGCTTTTAGGGGCTATTATAACCCAACAAGTGAGGAATATAATCATGAAATCGACATAAAGAGAGCGATTGTTATAGTACCATTTTTCAAGTTCGCCTTTTTGAGGTTGCACATATAAGCGAGCAAACTCAACCGGATCTTTTGCTTTGGAAATATAATATTCTTCATCGCGGAAGATGACGGAACCAATACCGGATAACCCGGGCTTTACCTTAGAAATACATTCTTTTACATCGTCAGAATATAAATCAAAGGTATTTTTTACCAAAGGTCTTGGTCCGATTATACTCATATTTCCAATGAGTATATTGATTAACTGTGGCAATTCATTGATTTTTGTTTTTCGTAGGAATTTACCCATAGGCAAAACCCTCGGGTCATTACGAGTTGTTATTGTTCCGGTTCCTATATTGGGAGAGTTCTTCAACATTGTTGCAAATTTCCAAATATAGAAAGGCTTTCCACCTTTACCGATACGTTCTTGAAAATAAAAGACATAATGCTCACCCGTAAGCAATAATCCAATAATAACAGGTATCAACAAGGGTGATAAGACACATAACGCCAATAATGCCATCAAAAAATCAAAGCATCTCTTTACAAAATTATACATATTACATCTTCTGATCTAAGTTCTTACCTTTTTCCTCATGCTCAAAATTCGGTATAAACTCCTTCAACAAAGTTACCACCTCTTCTTTCTTGAAGTCATCTTTTTGGAATAAAGTTTCCATTTTATGGAAGAAAGATATGATTTCATCTTTCGGTCTGCAAGGATAATTTTCTATAACTCCAAGTGAAGAGAAACGTTGCATATTCAACTGCTCTCCCTGCACATAAAATTCTTCATAACCTTTCTCTCCGGTTGTGTCGGAAGAGAAATAAAATACGGGATAAGTGTCAGTATCTTCCGGCATTTCAGCAGCAAATTTTCTTGCTTCTTCCTCGCTTTCACAATATTTGATTTTATAACCGAGGCTGTGAAGAAATTCATCACAAATTGCTGAAAAGGTCATCATTTGTTCCTCTCCAAGCTTAGGGAAAAATATCTCACCGCTTTGTCCCAACATACATGCCAACATACATATCTGCCCGCTCTCTTCGGGAGAAACAAAATACCTCTTAACGTCATTAGGCGATGATAATGGTTGACGTTTCATCATTCTCTCAATAAAGCCTGCTAAAAGAGAGCCATTGGAAAATGCGACATTTGCAAATCTGGCTGTCGTAATCTTGAATTGCTTTGAATATGACATTATCATTTCCTCCATAACCTTCTTGGAGCAACCCATTATATTAACCGGATTAGCGGCTTTGTCGGTAGAAACACAAAAGAAATGCTTGGGTGGAAATTCAACCAATAAATCCAATAGTTTTTTTGCCTTTAAAACATTGTTCTCAATCAAGGCTTCTACCGAATATTGATCTTTCTCACTTCTCACATGTTTATGAGCAGAAAAATTCGCAACAATATCAAACCCTCCTTCATTGCGGAATATCTTCTCAAATATAGGGTCGGCAAAATTCAAAGGATATGTTCTGTAATCCGAAGGAACATACATTTTATAAGTGGAACGCAAATCCCTTGTCAACTCTGTCAAACCGTTCTCGCTTATATCGACCACTACCAATTTACTCGGGTGAAACGGCAAGACAGCTCTTATATATGAAGAACCTATCGTTCCTGCCCCTCCTATTACCAAAACGCTTTTACCTTCTATCTCTGCCCTAAGTTGCTCTCTATTCTTTTCTATATCACCTAAAAACATCGACTCCTGTCGAAAGGTGATATACTTCGATATAAAATTACCAATATTTATCATATGTACAATCCTTTCTTTATGTTCTCGCATTTTTATTGATTCCAAAATATCACACAATATAGTTAGACAATACATCTAATGGTTCCCAACAAAGTTCTTTCCTAGCTTTTTCATTACTAAAAGTTAGGCTTTTAGTCATCTTAGATAATTTATACGAATTTATCGGAGCTTTCTCACCAATAATATCTCCAAGCTTAGACAAACACCAAGCTAACCAATACGGTATAGAGATAGGCTTACGCTTACCCAATTGCTTTGCAATAGAAAAAGACAGTTCACCAAAAGAAGGTTGGCGCGTGTCGCACACATTATACACACCCCCTTTTTCTACAAGAGACGTTAGGATACGCGCAATATCCTCAGCCATTAGAATAGACTTCACCACTTTTCCTCCTGCGATGTTCATGTAATATCCCTTCTTCACACCATTCACCATAGCGCCAAGATTACCAGGAGCATTTTTTCCTGCCAACAGAGAAGGTCTTAGAATACCTAGGATAACATTATTTTTCTTACACCATTCTGTTAGAAACTCCTCTGCCATAATCTTACTCTTTGCGTATGGAGTTTCACCATTCAGTGGATGATCTTCTGTTATCAAGTCACCATATTCGCAACCATAAACAGCCACAGTACTGATGAACACCAAAGCTTTTGGAACCCCGACCTTCTCCAACGCTTCACACAGATGTTTCGTACCTGTGTAGTTAACATCAAAGAAAGCTTGTTTCTCAGCTTCTGTTTTTGGCACCACATGCGCTTTTCCACAGGCATGTAATACTACATCATATTTTGCAGGCAACTCAGGAACATCCGTCACAAAGTTAGCCTTTATCATATCATATGGAGTGATACCACAAGTAGTCACCTCATAGTATTCTTTCAGCACAGGCATAGCATTTTTACCTAAGAATCCCGTACCACCAGTAAAAAGTAATTTCTCCATTTCTAATTTTTGATTTGATTTTCAATAGTTTCTATTTGCCAATTTTGCTAGCAATTTTAGCTTTCAGTTCACTGGAGCTAACCCCGTCTGTTCTTGCAAGCACAACATGCTCTTTCCCATGTTCTTCACACCAACTTATGGCACATTGAAAGCCAGCATGACATTGGTCCGAACCTGTCACGAATACATCAAAATCGACATTTTTGACTATCTCATCAACATCAGTATATGTTATTACTTCATCAACATACCGAATTGACTTTATCATATACTTACGATCATCAGTAGAATTGAGAACTTTTGCATTAGGTTTATATTTTAATATATAATCGCTATCTTGTGCAGCAACTATCAAATAATCCCCCAATCCTTTCGCTCTCCGATAAAGTTCGACATGACCTTTATGTAGAATATTATACACATTATCTCTATTTCGCTCGCCGAAAATCACTGTAGGTCTTATTATATCAATATTCCAATCTTGATGCCTCTTATACCATTCTTGCAAAACTTGTTCTGCCTGCCACTTACTTTTTCCATAATGGTTAAACGGATCTGCAAGATACTCTTCATTTGGATTTTTCTTATTCAATCCATAAACAGCAACAGAAGAGAAAAACACAAGTCGCTTTATACCATTCTTTTCCATAGCTTGCAAAGTAACCTTTATTCCTCCGACATTAGTATCATAATACAATGAAATCGGAGTAACATCATCCCTATGTTGAGCAGCTAAAAGGACTACAAGATCATAACCTTCGAGTTCCTTATTCATCTGTTCCTGCTTCCTCACATCACCAATGATAGTTATTGAGGGAAAAAATGACTTTGCAAAAGGTCTATGTTTTTCAATTCATATTGGTCTTTACTTTCATCTAAAAGACCAAGCAATCGAGTGCCAACAAATCCACTCGCTCCTATCAATGCTATTTTCATAATAACTATCTATTTAATACCCACAAAGCACTTATTATATAGCTTTCAAAAACTTATCCAATATAGCCTTCTTTGAGTACTCTCGTTCTGCCAAATTTCTTGCTCTTTTGCCCATATCTAACAAAGTAGTCTTATCCCATTTTTCAGGCCACTCACAATAACCAACTTTATTTTCCCGAACCAACAAATCAATTTCACTATCCTTAGGTCCTATAAAAAGAATAGGACGACCTGAAGCCAAAATATTATACGTTTTGCTAGGAACTCCAAGTCCATACATACCTTCTTGAAGAGATACTATTGCAATATCACAAGCTGCTAAAACTTCATTCTGCTGAGAACGAAAATAGGAACCATGAAAAAATACATTTTTCTGCCCACGAGCTTTAAGATGCTCTTCCATAGCACCTGTACCATAAATATGTAATTCCACATTCTCTATCCTCTGAACCATATCTAAAACCTTGTCCAATCCTTGAACTCTACCAATATTACCAGCATATTCCAATATAATTTTACCCTCAGGAAACGGCTGTGGTTTAATATTTTCAACATCTGCCCAATTCTCAATAATCGTAATCTTTGGGCAAAAGCTATTTGAATTAACATGAACCTTTCTATTCAAAACTTTAGCCATATCACGCCCCAAAACAATCAACTGATCAGCCTTTGCATAGGCTCTATCAAAAATACACTTGATAATATTATACATAGGCAATCTCAACCCTGTTGAATAAACATTTTCAGGAAACACGTCATGTACAAGTATATTTAACTCAAAACCTCTTTTTTTTCTCAATCTAGCAATTAACGGAATAATTGTAGCAGGATTTGTTACCATCAACACCTTATCTCCTTTCTGTATATACTTTTTTGCCAGCGACATTAATCTCAAACTAACTAAAGTAAATGAAAGAAATTTACCTCTAATAGTATTCTTATCCAAATTCACTTCCTTTATACGATATATTTCAATATTATCGCGCAGTTTGAATTTACTGTTTTTATCTATTTTCCTACCTCTATCATAAGCCTCACTTCCACAAATCACCCCTACATTGTATTTAAGTACCATTGCATTAGCAATTTCACCAAGAATGTAACTAGTTGAATTTTCATCAGGCGGAAATAATTCTGTAATTATCCAGAGTCGTCGTTTTATTTGCATTACTATCTAAATTTTATCGAACATTCATGGTGTAAATCCACCTCTTAACTATGTGATTATCACAAGTCTTTTTTAATAGGATAAGAGACGCGAACTTTGCACTTGATTATTGTTTTCAGGAATCTTTCCTACACACCATCTTATTCACTACACCTGTGTATGACTGAATAAGTTTTACGACCTTGGTGGAGACATTCTCATCGGTGTAGTTCGGAACCGGAATGCCGTTATCTCCTTCTTTTACCATTTCAACGGCTGTATCCACTGCCTGCTGCAGTTTCCATTATTAGTTTATTCCACAACCAACCAATATCCTCCTTTACGACCTCCAACCCTCTTAATCTTATTATTCTTTTTCAAGTTTGCAATCTGCTTATTTATTGCAGGCTTGGACAGTTCTAAAATAGAAGCAATATCTGCAATCGTAATCTCAGAATTTTCGCGCATTATACCTACAATCTTATCGGCTGTCTTTTCTATACCTTTTTCTATACCTTTTTCTATACCTGTCTTCTTTGAATATCCATTAGAAAGAATAAAACCTTCTGACCTTGTCTTACGAAGCAAGCCTTCACTAAACAACTTCTCAACAATATGAATATCCAATGTTTCACCTTCTGATAGTCCGAAAAGCACTTTATATAACGTCAACAATTCCAAGATATTCAATTTGTGATTCAAATCACGTTCTTCTTGCGTTCTTTGAATAAAAGCCAAGAAAGCCGTATCTCTAATTTCTGTTCTGAGCGTCAATGCCACTTGATACGCATCTGTACCGGAATAATCCGGAAGATGTTTTGCCTCCATAATGCAACGAGTAAACATTTTATCTACACCCTGCCCTGAACGTTCAACAAGCCCTGTCTTTTGCAGAACATCTGTCAATGTTTTACTACGAGGAGTACTATTCACTGTAAGAATGTTTTCCAAATCCACTCCCAAAGGAAAACCTCCTGCGTTCGTGATAGTAAGCAATTCCGGACTTTGCTTTATCACCACATCACTTTGAATTTGCATTGAGCGATGGGCAACAGCATTCAAAATAGCCTCACGAACAACATCTTCGTTGAATTTTTTGATATCGAATATATACGGTCCTTCATTTATATGAACCATAGGATTACTCGAAGGCTGGTTCAAATATTTCCAAATTTCATCAATGGCGATAAAAAGAGGTAATTGAAATTCTTCTCTGTCATCCTACTGTATCGAAGCCGGATCTTTTCTATATTCAATTACCACATTATTTTGAGGGAGGAACTTTTTAATGGCAGAAGACTTTCCCACTAGAACCAAGGCTGCGTAATTCAACTTACCATTATCCATCAATCCAAGATCAGACAAGACCTGCACATCAGGCAAAGTTTCAAACAACGGATTGCCATTTTTCTGTGCATACCTATATTTCATTACAGAAACAGCTTTCTCATCCAAATCTTCGATTGTCAGACCGTCACAAATCTTAGCCGAATAATCCGGTTCTTGCTCCGAAAGTATCTTGAACATTCGTGCATCACTCATCTCCAGCAATTCCTCACCAACACGCATTAGTGCCACACCCTCAAACTTCAACAACCGTCCCACCGGACGCGATGGTACTTCAATCACCAATACACGTTTACTATTCTCAAAATACTCGACAGTCTGTACACGAATACCCAAAGCTTTATAAATAGCAGACTGCAACTCTCCTACCTTTCCCTCCGCAAAATCACTTCCACATACCGCATGAGGAGCCTTATCCTCCATACCAAGTACTATTCGACCACCTCCCTCGTTAGCCAATGCCACTATATAACCCAACACACAATGTCTGCGAGACTTTGGCTCTATTCTATTTCCACCATTGTAAGGATAGTTATGCCGAGCAGCCTTAAACTCAACTCTATCCTCACTTTCCTTTAAGTCTCTGAGTTTATCCAAACATTCTTCCATCTATCTTGCGGTATGTTGATTTTTTTCTACACCCCTTCCTCCAACAATCACTTTCAAACAGGATTAACCTCCATGCACCTTCCGTCATTCAACATGATTGTTTTCAGGAATCTTTCCTCCACACCATCTTATTCACTACACCTGTGTATGACTGAATAAGTTTTACGACCTTGGTGGAGACATTCTCATCGGTGTAGTTCGGAACCGGAATGCCGTTATCTCCTTCTTTTACCATTTCAACGGCTGTATCCACTGCCTGCAATAGATCGTGTTCATTTATTCCTGCAAGTATGAAGCAACCTTTATCCAAGGCCTCGGGACGTTCGGTTGATGTACGGATACATATCGCAGGGAACGGATGTCCTATTGATGTGAAAAAAGAACTTTCCTCCGGAAGAGTTCCGCTATCGCTAACAACAGCAAAAGCATTCATCTGCAAAGAATTGTAGTCGTGAAATCCGAGCGGTTCATGCTGAATTACTCTGCTGTCCAACTTGAAACCGCTTGCCTCCAAACGCTTCCTTGACCGAGGGTGGCATGAATACAAAATCGGCATATCGTACTTCTCTGCCATCTTGTTTATGGCCTTGAACAAAGAAAGGAAGTTCCGTTCCGTATCTATATTCTCTTCCCTATGAGCCGAAAGCAGGATATATTTTCCTTTTTGCAATCCCAATCTCACATGAACATCACTTGCTTGAATATCTGCCAAATTCTCATGTAACACCTCTGCCATAGGCGAACCGCTTACGTATGTACGCTGCGGAGCCACATTGCTTGCATTCAAATACCGCCTCGCATGCTCAGAATAGCATATATTCACATCAGAGATAATATCAACTATTCTTCGATTTGTCTCCTCCGGCAAACATTCATCAAAGCAACGATTACCCGCTTCCATGTGGAAGATCGGAATATGCAGACGCTTTGCACCTATCACAGACAAGCATGAATTGGTATCCCCCAAAACCAAAACCGCATCAGGTTTGATGGACACCATCAACTTATAGCTCTTATCTATGATATTACCCATGGTTGCACCAAGATCATCACCCACGGCATCCATATATACCTCCGGAGCCTCCAATTTCAAATCCTTGAAGAAAACCCCATTGAGGTTATAGTCATAATTCTGCCCCGTATGAGCAAGTATGACATCGAAATATTTTCGACATTTATTTATCACAGCTGCCAAACGAATTATTTCGGGACGCGTCCCAACAATAATCAGCAACTTCAATTTACCATTATTCTTAAATGATATAGCTTGTTCCATTTTACACTTATTGTATATATAGTACAGATGGTATAGAATGTAAAGAAAAGCTATTTCCTGTATTTACTACCACCATACTCAAACGATTTTATCAAACGCCCTGCTTATTTGCGAACGAACTTCATTGCAAAAACTTTTTTTCCTTGACGTTCAAATCCTTCTGCAATATTATCCACTAATGATACCAACAGCCTAACGAATTTGCTGAACGAAATGTACATCATACTTAAACTCGCCTTGACAAAGTAACAGCATATATTCGTTTAACCATCTCTCTCTTGACCGCTGATAAATAATCAACTATTCAAAGTCTGAAACCACTTCTTTACTTTCTATCCTCTCTTTACTCTTTCACCACTTTATCATAATACGTATCCGGCCTGTCAGGGTTAAAAATCTCGTTGCAATACATTACTGTTACGAGATCTTGAGTATCGGATAGGTTTATGATATTATGAGTATAGCCGGGAAGCATGATAACACTTTGTATTTTTTCTCCCGATACCTCATATTCTATTACTTCATCAGTTCCTTCCTTACGGAGTTGAATCAAACCATGACCGCTGACCACAATGAATTGTTCCCACTTGGTATGATGCCAATGTTCACCCTTTGTAATTCCGGGTTTACTGATATTTATGCTGACTTGTCCGCATTTGAGCGTATGTACAAGTTCTGTAAAAGAACCTCTTGCATCACAATTCATCTTCAAATCAAAAACAGCCTTTTCCTTTGGCAGATACGAGAGATAAGTACTGAAAAGTCTTTTTGCGAAACTATCGGCAGGAATTTCCGGAATCGTCAGAGTCTTCGGCATATCTGCAAACTTGTAAAGGAGTTCTACTATTTCTCCAAGTTTTACATGATGAGTAACACTTGCCGCACAATAACGCCCATCTGTGGTAAAAACAGTATCAACTCCATCAAACTCACAATGATGTTCTTCACCCTTTAATGCACAAATCATTTCCTCCACAAGGTCATCGATATAGAGAAGTTCCATATCTACATTCGGGTCATTCACCTGTATCGGTAAATCATTTGCAATATTATAGCAAAAAGTTGCAACAGCGGAATTATAATTAGGTTTGCACCACTTACCATATAAATTAGGAAAACGATAAACGAGAACCTTCGCTCCGGTCTCTTTTCCATATTGAAACATCAACTCCTCTCCAGCCTTTTTGCTCCGACCATACTCGGAATTACCGAAACGACCCGCCAATGTAGCCTGCACAGACGAAGAAATCATCACGGGGCATTTGTTGTCATGCTTTTTCAAACACTCCAACAACTCGGACGCAAATCCGAAATTACCCTGCATAAACTCCTCTTGTGTCTTTGGTCTGTTAACTCCTGCAAGATTGAACACAAAATCGCAATCCCTGCAATAACAGTCCAACTGCTCCGAAGTTGAATCTATGTCATACTCATAAATATCTTCAATAGCAATATCCCCATAGCACTTGGCTTTACCATCTCTGATGTTTTTCAACTGAGCGACAAGATTCTTACCGACAAATCCCTTGGCACCCGTTACCAATATCTTCATGCTTATTCGCTTTTGATTTCAACAGACTTCTGCTTCTTTTCCATTCCGAGGTCTTCTCTCACGAAACGCAACTTCAACAGCAACTCTTTCATACCATCGACATCAAGACGACGAGTATTGTGAGAATGATAATCCTCTATAACCGACACCTTTTCATCGCCCTCCTTGAAGAACTTATCATAGTTCAAATCTCTTGTATCGCAAGGAATACGATAGTAGTTACCCATATCTATCGACTTGGCCATTTCCTCACGCGTAACGAGTGTCTCATACAATTTCTCCCCATGACGAGTACCGATAACCTTCACCTCAGTCTCCCCGTACTTCGGATTTATTTTGCCATAAGTCTCTTTCAACGCCTGAGCCAATGTTGACAAAGTAGCCGCAGGAGCCTTTTGCACGAACAAATCGCCATTTTCTCCATGCTCCCAAGCATACACAACCAAATCCACGGCATCATCCAATGTCATCATAAACCTTGTCATATTCGGGTCTGTGATTGTTATCGGCAAACCTTGCTCCATCTGACTAACCCACAAAGGGATAACACTTCCGCGACTCGCCATCACATTGCCATAACGCGTACAACAAATCGTAGTCTTGGCATCTTTACCCAACTGACGACCCTTCGCAATGGCCACTTTCTCCATCATAGCCTTCGATATACCCATGGCATTGATGGGATAAGCCGCCTTATCCGTAGAAAGCACAACAACCCTGCTCACGCCATGAGCAATCGCACTCTCCAATACGTTATTCACCCCTATGACATTCGTCTTCACTGCCTCCATGGGGAAAAACTCACAACTCGGCACCTGCTTCAAAGCCGCAGCCGCAAAAATATAATCCACCCCCGGCATGACAGCGTCAACACTCTGCCTGTCCCGAATATCACCTATATAAAACTTTACCTTCGGATTCTGCAACCTGTGCCGCATATCGTCCTGTTTCTTCTCATCTCGTGAGAAAATTCTCACCTCCTTGATATCACTATCCAAGAAACGACGCAACACCGCATTTCCGAAACTTCCCGTGCCTCCCGTAATCAAGAGGACTTTATCCTTAAAAATCGACATATATCACAAATTAAAAGCAATCTATTTGTTATCCCCAATAATTTCTTTCACTATTCTACACGCATCATTCTTGTTAATTTCTTCCATTTTATTACTTTCTCTATTTCCAGAGACTTCTTTTTTACCCATACAATATCTTTCTCTACATCAAGACCTATTTCTTTCGCGTACTCTCTAATAACATCATGCGTACCTCCATAAGAACGGGCAGCAGTAATAGCAATATCACAATGGTGTTCTCTAAAATACTTCACATTTTTAAGCAACTCAGATATAGTATCACCCCAAGTAGTAATATCCACTATTTTACCCTTATAGCGACAGGTAGTTCTAACATCTTTCCTGCTATAACTCAACTCAGCCCTATTAAGCATATCAATCACCATACGCAAAGTGGTAGTCTTACCTATATTTCCACTACCATACAAAACAATAACTTTACTTGTCTTCATAAATCAAATTTCTATTTAATTCATATATCAATTCATTTCTTTACTATCACTGTAATTTTCAATCAACCTCTCATACAATTCAATATACTTCCCAAAACATTTATCCTTATCAAAGTACTCTTCTGCTCGCTTACGGCAATCCTCCCCGGACAGAGGCTGCTCCCTCATCTGTCGAATTGCATCCGCAAGAGCATTCACATTTCCTTGTTCTATCACAATACCTGTATTTTCATCAATAGCTTCCGGTAAACCTCCCGTACGATACGTAAGTACCAGTGTACCACACGCCAAAACTTCAAGATTGACAGTAGGGAAAGTGTCAGCATACGTAGAGTTGATTATCTGTCTTCTATAAAATATTTTCTTTTGCTTATTTTCTGAATGGAGTCGTATTGACTAGCTATCCATATTGTGCTATTTAATAAACTTCAGAACCATCTTCTCCCAAACTTCATAATCTTTCAGAAAGTCGGCAAGAAGTTGATTACTGTTTTGACAGAATTGTTGCATATCCATTGTCTCCAAATACGACTTTAGAATATATGGTAGATTCTCGCAACTCTCTAAAGCCAAACCTACCTTATACAACTCTGCATAATCACCTTGTGTGGTATGCTTTGTCGTTATCATCGGTTTGCGATAAATCAAAGAGTTGTAAAAACGATTTGAAATAGCCGTATCGTGCGATGGTTTGCGAGGATAAAAAATATTTAAGAAAGAAGCTTCGGACACATACACCTTTTCTTTCTCTTTGGGGTAATAGCCTTCAAAGTAAACATTGGATGCATTCAGTTCCTCTGCTCTCTTCTGAAGATCGGCAGCCGATGGACCTTCCCCTACGAAACGCACCGTAAAACCTTCCACATTTAACAGATGCTCCATCACCTGTACATTCGTCTCATAATCTCGGATTCCTCCAATCGTCAACACATCAATAGAATTTCTGTTCAATTCCATCTCTTCTTGTTCGTCAAATGCCTTACGAACGGTTTCCACATTAAAATTATGCGAAAGAATATAGCTAAAGCCTGAAGGGAGGTACTTCTTGAAGCCTGGTGACGAAATTACATTGGCGAAACTATTCCGAAGAACCATCAAAAAAGGTCTTTTGAAGTAGACTTTTTGCTCAAGTGACAAATCCCTGAAATCAAAGATATACCTACCCTCGAATTCTTGTTTCAGGAAATCACAAAGGAAAATACCCAATTGAGAAGTGAACACAATCAACCTATCATACCCATCCTTTTTTATCGTCTTTTTTACAAAGCTTGCAAACTTCCGGTATGCCCATAGCAGCATCAAGGGACTCCTGCTTGTGGGAGTATAATTGTACTGAATAGCATCTTCCTTCTTGCCATTGCGATTCCATGAGATGATGTCGTAATCTACATGACGCGTCTTTAAAAGATCAGTATAAATATATACATACGGACAGAACCAAACATTATTTGAAACAACTAACGCTACTTTATGAGTTGCCATAAATCATACCATTTACTTAATGATTACCACGGTACTATATTACCTAACTCCGTATCTATCCATCTCTTTGCCGGCAAGCACATCGGCAATACGACAGCAAGCCAAGCCATCACCGTAAGGATTAACAGCTTTACTCATAGTATCGTAATATTCTTTATTTTTTAATAGCATTGACACTTCAGATACTATTTTATCGTAGTCTGTGCCTACTAATTTTACAGTGCCTGCTTCCAATGCCTCTGGGCGTTCTGTAGTATCACGCATCACAAGTACCGGTTTGCCTAATCCTGGTGCTTCTTCTTGTATTCCACCACTGTCGGTAAGTACTATTGTTGCTTTCGACATCAAATGTACAAACTCCAGATATTGGAGCGGTTCGATAAAGAAGAAGTTTGGACGTGTAAGGTCTTCACCGAACACTTCGTGAATAGGTTTACGCACATTAGGATTCAAATGCATAGGGTAAACAAAGTCCACATTCGGGTATTTCTCCGAAAGGTCCTTCATCGCTGTTACCATGCGAATAAAACCATCGCCAAAATTTTCACGTCTATGTCCTGTGATAAGAACCAACTTTTTTCTATCAGCCAAACGAGTTATATCATAGCCGGCTTTTAGAAGAATGTCGTCTTGCTCTTTGGCAAGAGATTCATTGTTTTTCAACTTATCAACCACAATATGCAACGCATCGATAACGGTATTGCCAGTTATGAAAATTTGCCCCATTGCTTTTTCTTCTATCAAGTTCTTCTCGGAAAGAACGGTAGGTGCAAAATTGTATGTTGCAATACGTCCTGTTACTTGGCGGTTCATCTCTTCCGGCCATGGGCTATAAATATTATGTGTACGAAGTCCTGCCTCTACATGGCCTACAGGAATCTGGGCATAGAATGCTGCAAGAGCAGCAGCGGTAGATGTTGTAGTATCGCCATGCACAAGCACCACATCAGGACGACATTCTTTAAACACATCTCGCATACCGTTAAGAATGCGTACTGTTACATCCGTTAAATCCTGTCCTTGCTTCATGATATTGAGGTCGATATCCGGCTGAACATCAAATATCCCAAGCACTTGGTCGAGCATTTCACGATGCTGCCCCGTGACACACACGATGGTCTTGAACTCTTCCGCCCGCTTTTGGAATTCTTTCACAAGCGGACACATCTTTATAGCTTCGGGACGTGTGCCGAAAACCATCATTATTTTTTTCATATAATCAAATTGATGAATTTTATATCCTCATTTTTAGCACCCCTATGGCAGAATATTCCACTGCCATAGGATTGAGTCGTCAAATATGATCTACGTCCAAATTTGCTTTCTGGAATTTCACTTGATTCAACTTTGCTTCCATCGCTTTGGTCGGACGGTAACGCACACCTTTCTTTTTAATAGTTTTTTCGGTCGCTTTCTCCAAAGTGTCCACGGCTTCGGCATTGATATACGGCGTGAAAATTCCCAAACCCTCCGCCTCCACAACAAACGCCTCGGTCACATAAAACGTTACAGCTTTTGAAAAAGCCTGCAAAAACGCATATGCTTCGCCCCTGCTGATTGTCGTTCTCTCTTCCAACAAAGCAGCCACCTTTTCGGTAGTCATGGTAGTCGCTCTCACTATCTTCGGATAATACTTTACCTCACCCGGATTTCTACCGTTCAGAACTTTTTTCTTTTCAACTGTATACTGTATCATAAGGCTACACGTGTTTAAGGTCAAACTTACGAGTTTCTTTTACAGGAGCGTTGTCTATTTTCTCTCTGAGCTTGGTTGCCGGACGGAAATTTACCACAACCTTTTCAATGTTTTCCACACCGACCTCCTCCAAAGAAGCACTCCCTTTTGTTCGGAAATTGGGCGTGAACACACCCAAATCTTTAAGATTCACACCCATTCCGAGGCTCATATTTTCCTCTATTACCTCCGCAAATGAATGATAAAGCAGATTGACATCCTGCTCCGAAAGAGTGGAATTACGCCGTATAAACTCCTTCAGCTCTGCATCCGTAACTCTGCCCTGATTGGCCGTTGCAACAACATACTTCTCACCGGGATTTTGCCCCAAAGTAACAAGTTGCTTTTTCTTTTTGTACACAAATGCCATACTTACCTCCTTTTTTTATTGATTTATTATTCTTTATACTTTTGACTATTGGCTTTTTGCCAACAGCTACTTCCTGTTTATTCTCATTCTCAACTTCTTCAAAGCCTTTTTTATTTCAAGCGACGGTTTGTATATGATGTTCACTTTCTTCACGGTTGAAAGATTGAGTTCCTGTTCATTTTCCACCGCCTCGGCTTTAAGCGAGGGCTCAAACGTGCCGAGTTTTCCGAACTTCACCCCGCGACCCAACTCCAAATTCTCAACCATAACCGTCTGCAACTCGCTCAAAACGAACTCCACCTCATACTCGGTCAAAGTCGTCCTTTCGGCAATCAGCTTTGCCAAAACATCAAAATCCATCGGGTGAACAGGATTGAGCTTCAAAAGATACACCTCTTTATTGACACCATTACAATTTAGTACGCGTTTTGTAGGAATAAGCTGTATCATATCATTGAAAGTCTTTATGTATTGATTGTAAAACCTTGGCTTTGCCTCAAAAAAGTGCCACTTATTGCCCTAAAAAGTGCCACTTTTCACCCCTAAAAGTGGCACTTTTTCCATACTGCCATCAAGGAAACAAACAATAGCATCAAGTTCCACAATCATAAGCCCAAGCCACAAATGATACAATCCAGAATATTATTATCATAGGCCTTGCTACAATTCACATATTATTTCTCAAAAACAATTCGTTCCATTGGAGAGTACAAATTTGACTTAGTACATTTGAAGTCATAGACATTGTCCTTTGGATAATCTTCCCACCATGATCTATATTTGCTTTCCAATCTTTCCATCTCTTTTTCACTCGCCTTAGGGTTGATTTCAATTGATTTGATAAACGTTTTGGCAATTTCTGGCGAAAAACACAAATTCATATATTCACCTTGCTCTCCATCAGTCAATACAATAACTCTGGTTTCTTCTTCCCACTTGAATGGATGCCTTTTAAGCAATAACAAATCAACATAATCCTCTTGAGAAAACTTATCAGGAACAGCGATGCCATGATACTTTCCACTCTTTGAACCAATCCCTGCTATATCACCTTCTTCTAAATATGAAACATTTCCAATATAGAGATTAATGTCTATATATAATACACAAGACAAAGCTAATACACCGATGAAATTATTCATATCAAATTCTACTCTGATACACAAATCTTCATTGTCATTATACATCTTCCAATGAGCATCACCATTTGATAATCGAGTAAAACACGCCGCATAAGTTGCAGGCCGTTCATACGATAATTGTGTATAATCACCCTCAACCATTAGCTTCTCGAAAGGATCAAACCATAAAGCAGGATTTCTAAATCGAAATTGCCCCTTCATAATGAAATCAAATGCTTTCTCAGACATAAAACGATAATATGACCTAGTCAGGTTTAATCTCTTTGCCTTAAAAAAAGGGAAATGATCATCTATCGCCCTCCATTTATTCTTCAAATGTACTGAATTGCACACGAATTTCATCCTGTTATTCGTACTATTACTCACCGTTTCCAACAACTTTACAAACTACTTAACATCATCCAATGGCGAGCGACAATAAAGTTACACAATTTGCGGAAAATACGTAACGAAGCCTTGCTTGAAAAATAGAGCAAGTAATTCCCATCGTATTTCATCTTCCACTATCATTGTACTATTACATACTCTCTTCCCATGTACTTTTATCACTATTCCACACTTTGACCACCACCAACATTCACCATCTGCAAAAATTTAGCACCTAAGTTTGTACCTGTGGATAAGTTCACATACGCCTCTACCGTCCAGTTTAAATATAAATCCCATATACCTGTATCTATTTCCGATTTTAATTTCTTCAACTTACTATCATCAGGCTTTCCATTCTGCTTATAATAAGTATCATTTATTATCTGCAATGAAAAGACATAAATAGATTTTTTCTCACCCCAAGAATATTTGGTATTCCAATCTTCCGGGTAAGAAACCCGAAGTTCTTTCGCATCATAAATGCTATTATGCAAAACCTCATCAACAAAACGTTTTGCCAAACTCCGCAAGGTATAAGTTCTTATATTCTCATTGAAGTACTTATCCGGATCCTCATAAAACAAATGATCACATTTGCCTTGTTTAATCTGAACGATTGCATCATCCAAAAAATCTTTATCAATTAGCACCTTACCCAACTGAACATGCTTTACATCAAACAAAGTTTCCATTTGAACCAAAATCGGTAACCCCACCTTATGTAATGCCACTATTATAGTTCTTTTTTCTACTATATTTAACTTTAAATTAAATTCATTATCCGCCATATCATAAGTGCCGTTATCTCTTGCATACCCTTTTACGATTTTCAAAGCTCGAATAGCAATATTTCGCAACTTCTTCTGTTTTCTCTCACCCGTCTTAATCAAAAAGAATGCACCAAAATAAGTACCTATCAATGCACCAATAAGCGCAACTATTATTTGCATCAACATATTAATAAATATTTATCGCATTGTTTTTCAACCTCATACGTGTTATCACCATCAAAACCATACTCAATGTTCTGCTATAAGGTTCAATATCCGTTCTCCTTGCTTTATATTATTCTTGTTCGTCAATACAAACCGCTTTGCTTTTTGACCAAATTCTCGTAACTCTTCCTCTGAATGAGAGAGCGCATAACGAATTGCATATGCATATCCATCAACAGTTTCTTCCTCAAAAAGAAAAACATAATTATAGTATTCTTTTGGCATTCCCGGAAGTTTTGTAGTAAGCAATGGAGTTCCTGAAACCATATACTCCATATTCTTTGATGGAAAAGAATACTTTGTGAATTCCTCGGCAGTGAAGCGTGGATTCACTAGAAGTGAAGCCTTCAATTCCTCAGTTACAATAACTTCGTTTGGTACTACTCCACGATACTCAAGGTTAGAATGCTGTTCAGAGAGTTTTTTGAATTCCTCAACATATGGTCCGTTCCCATAGTAAACAAGTTTTGCATCTTCAATATCGGCTTTCAAAAAACCTTCTGCTAACATTTTCAAACCATATCGCTCATGAATTCCTCCTGCATAAACAACAGTACGTGGCGACTCCTTTTCAACATGTTCAACGTTATTTCCCATAGAGGAGTCGCAAAGAGCTTCCATCACAATATGAGGACGATTTCTGGTATTTTCCACTTCATTCATCAGCTCAGTAAGAAGAACGTATTTATTAAATGAATTGCGATACAATGAATGTAATCTTCTACCCATTCCTTCCCCAAAAGAATGTTCTCCCATAGAAACCATCATACCATAACAATCCGTGACCACAGCTACACTCGTAACACGATTGATTTTTGATGCAAGCAACGCACCCATACAGATACTTACATGCAACACGTCACAGACTATTGCTTTATCATTTCTTCTACAACAACCCCAAAAGAGAACATAACAAAAAGCATATAAGAATAAACAGAAATGCTTCAATAACGGGAAATTGAAATAAGGTATATATTGATATTTTACACCATTTTCTTCCTCTTTTACAGAGGAAACATATTTCCTTTTACCATTAACATACGGCGGGTTGGAAAGTGTACACACATCTGCACCATTAGCTATAAGTCCTTTTACTAACAGACGACTAAATTTTTGCACTGCAAATCCAGGATTATTTCCTGTACGTTTATGTTCCTGATTTACCCTCGCTTCCGAAGCAAGAACAGAGATATAAAGAATTCGCTTTCTCACCATTATTATAGATCAAAAAATATACGGAAATATAGTATGGAATTCAGAGTACTTAGCCACAAAAATTTCACTCTGAAAAAACATTAAATAATCATATATCGTCATAAAAATATACATAAACAATAATCCAATTCGCCATTCTTTATTTTTGATACTTCCAAAAATAAGAGGCATAGCACCAATGTTATAGACAGAAAAATACATACCAACTCTCCCAAATAATTGAAGGAATTGACCTAACGGCTGAATTAAATAATAAATTGCAGCCAAAGAGACCAAACATTTATCTGAAACAGAAACACGCGTATCTTCCTTCAACATATAGAGAACAAATAAAATAAATATGATCATATTCATAGCAAAACCAATCCCTACTTTAGAAATAGCATCACCATTCTTATAAATAAGAATATAATTATTAGCTTGCTCGTTTAAACTGATAACATTGTTAACTAGTAGAAATAGCATATCTTTACTCAGCCATAAAAGCAAAACTATCACCATATATACAATTCCCACGATTTTGTATCTTTGAGGAACAAATCCCCAAAATACAAATGGAAGAAGCATCAATGCAGACGTATGAATAAAAGAACACAAGTATGTTATAATCAACGAAAACCACCATTTTCGTTCTTTAATAAGAGGCCAAAGTCCAAGAAATACAATAATAACAAATTCTTGACGCATCATAGAAAATGATAACAAATACAAATTTGTAGAAAAAAGATAAATAAATATCCCCAATGGCCACCACGGCCGATGTACATATTGCTTAATAAAATTATACACGATATAATTCTGAACAATATTCAAAACCGCAACCATTGTAAAAAAACCTCCTATTGGCTTAAATAACCAGCAAAGCAACTTCCACCCAGGTTCTTTATATCCTCCTTCAAAAATAGCTTTTACATTAAGACTACCTCTTGTAAAATATTCGTACATTTCAAAATATCCCATATAATCATTACCATAGTCATAATGAATAGCACCGAGAAAAGTTACAAAAAAGAATCCCCACTTCATCCCACCTCTCATAGTACCATTAACTTCAAAGTAAGTCAATAATACCGCTATAAGAGAACAAAAAATTACTATATACATTACACTTTTGATATCATTCGATAAGTCTCAAGCAACTGCATACTATTCATCTTTGGATCATGCCTCTGAATAGCGGCAGTTTTCATATCTATCTGTTTATCCGCATTGGCAAAAATTCTACAAATCTTTGCTGCAAGCATACTTACTTCTTCAAAGCGGTATAAGTTCCTTTCATTTCCTTTCATCATATCCATAACGCCACCTACATAACTTGCAATGCAAGGGGTTCCTAATATTTGTGCTTCTCCCAAGGAATTGGGGCTATTCTCTATAGACGATGGACAAACAAATACGTTGGCATTCAAATACTCTGATTTCATTTGTTCTGCATTAAGATTGCCTGTAAACATGACTTTTCCTTTAAGATCATATTTACTTATGAGTGACTTGATATATTTTCCATACCCAGACAGTCGGACTTTTTCAACGATTGACTCAGATTTTGTTATATCCGTTCCCGCAACACGTATTTGGGCATCTGGATAATGTTGCAGTATTAACGGCATTGCTTTCAAAACTTGATGCAGCCCTTTTATAGGATACCCAGCTTGACTTAGAAATATTGAATGTTTATTACATTTATCGTATTTCCACTCAGCCCCATCATAAAATTCCGCACGCAGAGTCTCATTGCAAAAATGGTATTTTGCATTTGGATTTATCGCCCACACCCTTGCCTTATCCCAAGATGTACGCCCTATAACATGCTTTGCCATTTTGAGCATTGCCACTTCATGAACAGCACGTTCTTTAAACAACTTCTGACCTTTCAAAATACTTCCTCTAAGCACGTCTCTAAATGTCATATTTCTGTATATATCCTTTTTGGTCATGCCGTAGTAGTAGTAGTAGTAGGCAGAAGTCAATCCTTGAATAGATATGACAATATTGTCGCATCCACAGGCTACCATATAGGCATATCCATGAGAATATTCCGTGCCATGAATATGAACGATATCAGGTTTTAGTTCTTTGCTTACTTGTTGCCAACATGGACAATAGTTCATATTAATCTTTTCATTACCCTTACATTTAGGAAGTATATAATATGTTATCTTTTTCCCTTTTATTCTTGTGAGTTTTTTTACTTTATCAGAAACAGATGCAACCGCGAGTTCAATTTTGCAATTCTGAAGCAATGCATTTGCCGCTCCAAGCATCCAACCACCTGACGATTTCAATTCACCAGTCCCAGTAAGAAGTTGCTCCGCTTCGGGGAACAATATATTAGTAATCCACAAAACTTTCATGATAATTTCTTTTTAGAGGTTCTAAATATACACCATTTAACAACGTAATAAAGCAATTGAGAGACTGCCTTGAATGAATTACGTGATAAACCTATACCAAAAGTACACTTATTCACTTTTCGAGATTCTTTGAATGCAATAGCTATTGCATTCAAAGAGAAGTTAAAATGTTTTTCTATACTTATTTGCTGAGTCAAATATTCGGGATTTATCCCACTGTGCAATCCACTGCCATCTTGACCTAAATTACGCACCATAGATAAAGCGGGACGCAACTGATAAGTATCATTCATCATATTATCAATAGAACGCATAGTATCACCATACCTTTCTTTTCTTTTAAGCATTACCATAAGCATCATCAGAAGAGACGGATACTCCTTAAATATACGATATGATTTTTTCAAAGAATGACATATATTATAATAATACTCTACCTCTCTACCTTTATGCTTTTCTTTCCATCTACCTACTCCCCATGCCGAAAAATCATGTGTCAGTATTAAAGAATTATCTGTTACTCCGTAATATTGCATCGCTGTATAACCACAAACAGAAATAATCTTTGGGTTATCACGAAATTCATTCAATCCATTGTTCATAAATTCCAGAAAACATGGGGAAAAGAAATTATCATCTTCCGTTAGAATTACAGCATCATAAGATGCATACACATAGTCTATCAAACGATGCAGGTTTTTACTTGCCCCCAAATTAACGTCAGAAGTAAAAACCGTCAACTTTCTAAAACCTGTAATAGCTCCAATATATGTTTTTATCTTTTTCCATCCCTCTTCATGTGATTTATTCAGAGGAAAATCCAAACCTATAACCAACTCTGTTTGCTCTGCCAAGGTACACTTCGACAAAGAGTCAACACATTTCACAAACAATTCATAACGACACAACGTAGGAATAACAATGGGATATATAGTCATCGTTTATCTTGTTTTTAATTTTGTTTTAAGTGTATTGAATATAGAAAGACGTTCTTTCTCATCAAAGCCCAAGAAAAAGATTATAATTCCAGCAAGAATAACAGAACTCAATAAGCCAATAACATGAGATAAATTTGTTGTAAGTTCAAATCGTGAATACAAAACATAGTACGCTACTAAAAATGGGAGAATTTTAATAATTGGAAAATAGGATACTCGCAAAAACAATAATACATCATACTTCAATATCCGATACAACAAATAGATATTAACTATACGTCCACAAATAGAAGAAACACAAAACACGATTATCATAGTTTGTGGAGGAAATCCCAAAACAAAGAATATAATTACAAATGGTATATCTAAGAAAGTAAATATAGAGCCAAAAATCTGAAACCACTTTATCCTTCCTGACGCTTGTACCAATGGGGGAATACCTTCTCCCAAAGAGCGAATAAATGCACTAATTATCGTCAAAGAGACGAATAATACTGCATATTCTGGAACTACTCCCAACCATAATTTCAACAAAAAAGGCAATTCTACAATAGCCGCAAAGCAAATAAACATCATTACTAGTATACACAATCTATTCATTCGCATTACCAAATTCATTGACGCATCAATATCCCCATTAGCATAACTCTTTGTAATTTGAGGAGCAGAAGCTGTTGTTAGATTACTAATAAATAAAATTAAATAGCTTTCGATTTGATATGCTATTGCATAGGCTCCATTCACAATAGTATTAAAGAATAAATTGATTATAATATTCGCTCCCTGTGCTCTTATCATATATGAAGATGCTCCAATTGTTGTGTAAGCGTTAAATCTTAGCATTTCTTTTGTCAAATCTTTATCTACATATCTTTTCAAGCATACATCCGAAGAATATCTCCTATAACAACCAAGAGTATACAATATCAACGACAAGAGAACAGAAACACACATTGATATTGCATAAAGACGTAATGCATACCCTCCACGAATATAGAGTAGGATTATCATTCCGAATAGAATTATTTTTGTAATTATATCTATAAGAGCAATATCAATAAATCGCTCACGAGCAACAAGTGTACTTTGATAAGGAACATTAATCAATCCTAAACAAGAAGTGATTAAAGAAATATTATATATAAACACGCAATCAGAAAGTCTACATTCCTCTACATTCAGATAATTATATATATACAAAAGTCCTATCAGTTCTGCCAACAAAAAAAAGATTACAGCAATTCGTATATGTAACTTCATGCATATATTGAATACCTTATTGACATTTCCGTCCAACTTGCCCATTTCAACATTTATGAAACGTCTAGTGGTTGTATGCATAGCCACACAAAACACATTCAAGACAACAATGATACCACCTACAACATTGTACAGACCATAATCAGCAACACCCAATATTCTTAAAACAAGCCGTGTAGATATAAGCCCTATTATTGTAGTTATAAAAAGTCTAACATAGACAATAATTGTATTAATAGCTATCTTCTTTTTATTTATAGTATCACCATTTTTTTTCTGCATCTTAATGTTTATGTATGAAAACGAGAAAAGACTTTACTCGCTACTTGTTAATGGTTTGAATTAACTGCACTCTGTTTACGCCAAGTGTTTCTTGCTTTTATTCTTATTTTTCTTTTGCTCTACCTACCATTCTTTTCCTCAAAGGCTTTCATCACAGCTTCGGTATTGTCTATGTATCTTCGAGGTGCATCGGAAACGGTGTATCTTATATTTGAAATACGCTCTTTTATATCATTAGCCTTATCGCTACTATAAGCATACCAAGATAACTCGCAATGTTTAATCCACCCAGTCTTCATGGGAAGTTCTAAGGTAGAAATATAATTCTTATTTATTTTTTCCACATCATTCTGTGCAGAATGGTGAACGACTATACCGTAATACCATACATTTTCTTCAAGAAGATAGGCATCTATCTGTGCTTGTCCGAAATAAACTTTCTTGTTAGAATCACAAGTGAGTACACCCTTTGCTATTGCTCCTTTCATTGCAAATTTAAGTTCAATAGCTTCCTGCATAATCAAACAAACGATAGATACTAATTTCACAAGTTGTTCATTTGTATTGTTCTTTGTGAAAAGAATGATACTATCAGAAAACTGAACAAGCTCTATTATTGAGGTAGCCTCTTCTTCTTTAATGAGTTCGTTTATACTGTCATTTAATTCTCCTAAACGCTTTTTTAATTCATCATGTTTCGGATTACTTCTCACGATATCCTTAAACCCCATAATATCCAAGAAAACAACAAACCGTTCTCTTGTCTCATTATCATCTTGAGATATTTCACTATTTTCACCTGTTAGAGCTACTTCTGAAGCTCTAGTCAACAAATTATCCTTATCCATGTCAATACTCTATCGTTGTTGGAGATACGGTATAACAATATACATACACTGATGTATCATCTCCACCTCCGTCTCCACCTCGCATTCCTTTATCCAAATAGTGTTTCTCAACCTTTCTTGCGATTTCAATATTATCAGCTTTGGAATAAATCCACCACATATAATCTTTCTTAACGTTATGTTCATCGAAAAGCCTACGCTCAGGGTCGTTTGTTATCCCGATGTAAAAATCCGAATAGTATCTTCGTCCACTATTTTTTAGGTGTTCATCTATTCTTTCAATAATGTTATTATAACTTGCTCCCATATTCATTCAGTATTTTTTGTAGTCAACGGTTATTTCCCTGCATCTTGGTAAAGTTAACAGGTGGAAGTATTATGGGTGGAATTCCTGCTTTGAGAGATAAATTAGTGATATGTTCCCTAATATAGGGAAAAATAATGGCAGCTCCATTTATCTTTCCGAACTGTTCCAAGTCTTCCAATTTGCTTTCTCCGACACGTTCAAAAACCCCTGCCATCTTTACCATGATAGATACTTGTTCCATCTTTTCATATTTCTGGCTTATTGTTACTGTTTCAAGCACCATGATGGAAGCATCTTTCGTCTGAACCTCTGTCTCTATATGCATATTGTTTTGCACAGTTTCAACGAACTGCACATTATTCTCTCGTTTGAAATTGCTTTCCAACAATATCAATCCTGTTATTGCAAATCCCGATTTTGTTTTGTCTTCCATAATACTTTATGCTGCTTGTAATAAATCCGAACACGTTGGCAATACCACTGCGTCAAATGAAGCATGTTGCCCATTCTTCTCCATATTGCAATAATTCAACGGCTGAAAATTACTAATACTACTGTCTATCGAAAGTAAAGAGCATGGTCTGCCATTCTCGCAGTATTTATATGTAGGAATACATATAATGCTATAATTCTCTCCTTGTTGCTCAAACTCGGCATTCTTAATTCCGACAAGTGCATCATCGGTAATGAAACATATATTCTCTCTTGGAAATTGTTTCACAAAGTCGTGATATAGTTGTTCTTCCCATCCAAGGTATTCTTTATTTGAAGAATACACCTCTTCGGGCAGAACTTCCACAACATGAACAAGTGCATTTGCATCAAATTCATATCGCACTTTCACTGTAGTAACTTTTCCAAGAAGTTCTTTCAAAGCTTCAATAACAAACTCTTTTGCTCTCATACATCAATAACGTCTTAGTATCGGCAATATTTTATCCGACAATGTAATAGAACTGTTGCTATCCTTACAGCAAAAATCATCATCTTTATAGTCAGCCTTCACTCGAAGGCGTTTTAACTGTAACATATTATCCCTCACTATTCTATAGTCGCCTTTCCCACCGGTTTTAGATGGATATTTTTCTATATAACTCACAATTTCATTCAGCAAATATTCATGAGAACCTATTTTCCCTGTGCTGATATTTTTAGTGAGTTCTTCCTCAGACTTAAGCATGGAATGAAGCCAAATATGTTTCAACAGCTGATAACAACTATAATAAGCAGCATGTGCAACACCTACATACAAACTTTTATCGTGCAATAGTTTCGCCGTATCATACAATATCTCTGATTTATTCTTCAACTTGCTTACCATGGCTCTTTACAATTTACTTTACTCACAAGCAAACAATTCTCTAAAACACAGAACTCTCAAAATATGCATAACTTGTAATAAATCCATGATTTCAATCTATGCTGACTATTCAATTAAACGGCGGTTTACTCGTTTTGTTGCATTGCTTGCAATGTTTCACCTATTGCCTTGATGTTGAATATCAACTTATACACGTAGGCTGCCGTTTATATGCTTTTATCTCCATCGATATCCAAACGTTTTCTTCGTTCTCTACTTCAAAGCCTAATTTCTTGTAGAGCATAAAAGCTGATGTGTTTTCCTTGCGGACTTTGAGTTTGACTGTTTCGAGTTTCAAGGTGTTGAAAGCGTAATCAAGTATCAAAAGCGATGCCTTCTTTGCAACGCCCTTACCCCAATATTCTTTGTTGCCGATGAAGATATGATAATTAGCTGCTTTACCATCAATGTCTGTCAAATAAATATTTCCCACATAAACGCCATCAGCAAGAATTGCACAACGGTAATCATTTGAATTGGCAACCACTTTATGAATCCATTCCAACTCATTCTCAATCTTGATTTCATTTTTGTAGGTGTTGCCCGTAAATTTGAACACTTCCGGATCATTTCTCCACTTGACGGAAGTATATGCATCTTCTTCTCTCAATGGTCTAATTGCTACTTCCATATCTTTATCAAATCTATTATTCTTTCCATATCCTCCTTACCATATCGTTGATCGATTGGGAGGGGGAGTATATTATTTACCATTGTTGTTTCCACTGCATCTTCTTTTGTCCATTCCAATACGTTTTGCCAATATTTGGCTACAAAGATTTTGTGTTGTATCAGATGGTTACGAAGAATTGCCCCTTGTTCCGATATGTAGGGGAATATCATCGGGACTTCTCCTCTGCATAATTCTCTGCCACCAAGGGCTTGTTGCAGTGCGTTGTAATTTGATATACGTTGCTTGGCGGCTTGTTCATAGTCTATGCTTTGCATCATTCGCTTGGTAAATTCGGACATCTTCCGAACAGGCATATCATGGAACATTGCACTTGCCTTGTGAAAGTCTTGGTAACCGGCTTCGGGTGAAAGGTCGATACGCTTTATCAATGAATCCATTCTGGTATATGATTCATCTTGTTCTATCTCAAAATTCGCCTTGACATCGGTATAAAGATAACCTCCATCAGGAACTCCGAAAAATTTTCTACAACTGTAGAAAGCGTCTATCCCTCTTATCGGTTTGGAATAAAAGGCTTGTGTGCAGTCAAAAATCAACTGCTTTCCGTATTGCTTTGCCAATTCCTCGCAGTAATCATTCTGTAATCTCCAATAGTTGGTGTATAACAATACTTCACCTTTTGAAAGAGAAATCGTTTCCGATATTTTGTATTCTTCTGTTATATGGTAGAACTCATACGGTAAACCGAGTTTTACTATCGGTTCCAAAACGGAATCGCAGGTATAATACGGTATATATATTTTCTTATACTGCTTACATCTCAGTATATATTCCAAACAAAAACGTCCGCTATTAAGTGCTATTGCCTGCGAATGATACTCCGGAAACGTTGGTAACTCCAATTCAAAATAGCCGCCTATGGGTTGTATCTTTATTTCTTGCTTCATATTTCTTCTTTTCAAAATCGAAGCAAGAAACAAGTCTTTACAACATTTTCTCCATCAAGACTTTCTCACCACGATCTTCTATCCTTATAAAGCCGTGTTTAGTATAGAAACGCAGAGCTTTATAGTTCTTTTTGTTTACTTCCAAGGCTATGGTGCCGAACTCTCCTCTCGTTCTATTGATAAGTCCGACAAGATGGTCAAGCATTTTACTGCCGATACCGTGTGATTGGCATATCCCATCAACACAAATCAACGTAATATACACTTGGTTCTTTTGCTTATTATTATAATATGCAATAAGCCCCTTAATCTCCCCTCGGTCTCGGTATATTACAAAGTTTGCCTTATTGAATAACTTTGCAGAATACTCCTCTAAATCAAGCGATTGTGATAGGGGGGGGGTAAATAATGGCGAATACTTCCTCAAAATCTCTATCACCGAGATATATGAGAGTTTGCCATTTTCAAGTTTTATTTCTTCCATAAGTTTTTTATTTACTCTCCAATAACACTCTGACTAATTCATCGTGCTTATCGCAGAAAGCATTCATTTGTTCCACTTTATCAAAATGCAAAAAGATTATGCCCAAAGCCTTTCCTGCTCCATCAAATACTTCAATTTTATCACCGTATTTCTTATAAATCACCTGTCTATACACATTCGAAGCAATGCTATCATCTATTTCAATACCCTTAAACATTCCTGCTTCATAGCTATGCAATACATAGTGCATGTAACAACCGGGAAGAGCCTTTATCTCTTTATTTATAAAATCAGGCTTTTCACCCATTGCCGCCTGTACATTAGCTTTCACCAAATCTATTCCGAATGCATCACCAAGCTGAATAGGTATCATGTTTCCTCCCGCACGCGGTCCCAATTCCAAAAAGTGTACGTTGTCTTCCTTATCAAGAATTATTTCAACATTTAACTCTCCGCAGTTAATGTCAAGTGCAGTTACAATCCTCTGTAATTCCGCATATATTCGTTCCTGTTGTATTTTATTAATCTCTAAGGGTTTTTTTTCCCCTATAGGGATTAACGGGCTTCTGAGCACGTCTCTGAGGCATTCCATAATGCCGTACAATACAATTTTCCCGTTCCAAACAAAAATATCTCCACCGATTACTGCAGGAAATCCTCTTTGTATATACTCCTCGACAAGTAAAACTTTATTCCTTGAATAGGTATCTGCCCATGCCACAGCCCTTTCAATGCCTCTCCAATCCTCAAGCATGGTTACTCCCTTGCTACCGGAGGAATCCGTAGGCTTAACAACCAAAGGAAACGTAAAGTCTTTTGTATTTTCTTGGATTTCCGCAATAGAGGTAGTCGGATTAAACGAATAAACCTTGGGGCAAGCAAAGCCGTTATCATGCAAAAAACGACGCCAAGGGTATTTCAAGCCAAGTATTTCCACACTTTTCGCCGGATTGGTCGGCAAACCAAGCCTTTCTGCCACAATGGCAGCAGGAAACGCAGCAGGGTCGGAGGCATATGCAAGAATACCATCTGCCTTCTCACTCTTTGCTATCTCATAAACTGCCTCAACATCGGTAGTACTCTTATTGTAATATTTGTCGGCAGTATATTGCCCCGGATTATCCGAGAGATAATCGCACAATACGGTGCGATACCCAAGTTCTTTAGCTGCCTGTATAGCCACAACCTGCTGTGCAGAGCCGCCAAGCAGTAAAATCGTTTTTTGCTTCATTCAAAATCATCTTAATCTTTCACGAAAGAAAACACCGGCAGAAGTATCAAAAATAGACATATCCGTCTGCAAAGAATCCAAACTGGTAAGAGAATTTATCTCTATTACTTTTACCTTATCTGTATTCGTTATACAAAAATCAATTCCCATATATGACAACTGTGGCATAACGTCCGCAATCTCATGTGCCGCCTGAACTATTATATCCCAATGAGGAATTTCACTTTTCAGCACAACGTCGTTATCAGGATGTCTTTCTATCTTACAATTTGTATTGGTTTCAAAATCCAAGACATTTCCGCCTATATATTTCCCATCATGGATAATTGACAAAACTCCTCCTGAATTGTAGTTCTCCACATACTTAGATTTACTTGTTCCAAAACGCATGAAAGAGTATATGTCTTGAATTTCACCTTTTTTATTCCGACCGACTATATAACGTAAACATCCGACCGACTTATCACATAATTTCGCTATTTCGGGATGTGGGAATAAAAACTCCGTAACTATATAGTTTCTAAGTGAACATATCTTTGACATGAATTGCTCTCGATTCATTTTTTCGCCATTCATGTAATAAACCCCATCATTGTATTCCACTCGGTAGAAGCCTACACCTAAACTACTCTTTATCAATTTGAATGCAAGCGTACCTTTGCTTTCCAATAAAGAGACAATACCATCCAGACCTTGCATAGCATAACACGCATCCAAGTCCATCAGTGGAATTATACTGCCATTATCAGATATTTGAAAATAGTATTCAGGCATATATTTACCTGCTTTCGTCCCACTCAGAATATATTTTAAGGTCAACTTATCATCAATCCAGAAACTATACGAACCATTAAATGGATGAAGAGAACAATAATCTCTTGTCGAGAGATTATGCTTTCTGTTTGCATTTGTTACTCCCAAAATGCGTTCATCCGAGTAGCTCCACCCTGCCAAGTGAGCCTTGGCAATAGCGAGATATGATGCTTTTTTCTGTTTATAATCATTTACATAAATGGAGGTAAGCATCCACCCCCCTAAAAGTTTTTATATTATACTTCTTGACTACAAATGTATGATATAATGTTCTCAAAAACGAATTCTTCATATTTTCACATATTAAGTTGCACTATATACACTCATCAAATGTCTGTATTTACTATCCTCAAACTCAACGATGAGAAAAAATTCTATCCAAATCGGCGTTTTAATTTTCTGTTTCGCCATTTCGCTGTCGCCAATCGGCGTTTTATTTTCAACAGAACGGCGTTTCACCGAACGGTATATAGTAGCAATGGTTAGCAGTGCATTTATGTTTCTCTCTATTTCAAGTTGAACTGCACCTCAAAAACAGAACAAAAAAATAGTTGGAAAGAGAATGATTATGGAATATGGTTTTGAAGTTAATTATGCTTTTTCCAATTCATTCAACCAATTATTAAATCGAAGACATTTTGAACGCATGGTTGACAAACCAATACGTTCAGCTATCAGATTTCCGTAAACGATTTTATTATAACCTTTTATTATACGCGACAATCTATGAGAGGGCGTGTTTTCTTTCCTTGTGTTAATTAACTCGGGATTGGGATTACTATCAATCACGGTCTGCAATTCCTGAAGACCTATCAATTCTTTTTCGGGAATCATATTTTTAAATATCTCCGCATCACAAAAAAGCAGAGCTTCAAACTCATGTAACTGCAAGTAAGGAATAAAACGATAACGAATACTATCATCTATATCCTGCCTCATAGTATCTTCCAGATAGGATACACGTTTTATTTTATCTATAATTTTTTCAGCTTCGTCCCACCCCGGAAAATAGTGCTTTTCATGCAACCCATAATAATCAATAAGCAGTGTTACTATTGCATCTTGTTCTTTGCGTAGAGTTGTTTCAATTTGCTTTTTCAATATTTCCCAACGAACGATTCCGCCATGCGAGCGCTTTATCAATGGTGCTTCTATATATTTACCAATGCTCGCAAAATATCCGAAAAGGAGCGTTTGGCAAAATTCTCGTTCGGTTTCGCCTTCGCAAATAACAATTACTCTGCTCATAACTCTTGATTATTCGGCTGCCCATTATGAAGCATATTCCGTTTCCACAGTTCATCTATCGTGTATTCTTCCAACCAATCTTCTAACTCGTCAGAAGAAAGTCGCTTATAGATACTTTCGCCATTAATTTGATCCACTGTAATAATATCCTCTGCATCAAAGTAACTGATCAAATCGGTAGATTGCGTTGCTACAATGATTTGACACTCCTTGGCTGCAACCGATTTTATCATGCCGCTCAATTTGGCAATGGCTACAGGGTGAAGTCCCAATTCCGGCTCATCCAAAATGATGGTCTGCGGTAATTGGGGTTGCATAAATAAGGTTGTCAAGGCAATAAAACGAATTGTTCCATCTGATAAATCGGTTGCTCCATAAATGTTCTCGCTGTATTTATCCTGCCATTTTAATGACAAATTCCCATTCTCATCAGGTTTCAAATAAAAATCTCTGAAATAAGGGGCAACGGTTTGTATAGTCTGAACAATCAAATTGTAATTCTTTGGAGTCTGCCGACTAACAGTGTATAGAAAAGCAGCCAAATTTTCTCCTTGCGGAAGCAAATAATGACCTCCTGTTTTTACATTTGACACCTTTGTAAAGGGTGAGTTCTTACTCGTATCATGAAAGTGATATTTCTTTAGTTCACTTAAATAATTACGGATATAATCTGCGCGGGGTACCGTGGCATATTGTAATCCCGACTCTTTGGAAAAAGATGCTATATCAATAGGATTAGGCATGTGCGGATTAGCCTCATACCATAGTCCCTCTTTGGTTATCACAAAAGCGTCTTCACCGGCAACAAGTGTAAAAGAATAGGCATTATTCGGGAATAATAATTTTATACTTATCTCAGAGGTAATCTTACGCCCCATATACAAAAACTTATCCATGCCTCCTGATAAAGCCACAGACTCTTGAAGATTTCTATTATAGAAAGTTTTCAAAAATACAAAGAATGACAGCAAGTTGCTCTTACCGCTTCCGTTTGCGCCAATCAGAATATTGATTTCTCTCAGCGGAAGAACCAAATCCTTAATCGATTTGTAACCATGTATTTCTAATTGTTTCATAGATAATCAATAATAATTTCAATCACTCTTCACACAGTCCAACACTCTCTCCACATCTTCTTCTTTCAGTTCGTGGTGCATTGGCAGGCAGATTACTTGTTTGGCTATCTTTGTGGCGACAGGAAGGTTTTCAGCGGCGGCAGACTCCAAACCTCTGTATGTCGAGAAGTCTGAAATAAGCGGATAGAAGTAACGACGACCGAGGACTCCTTTTTCTTTCATTTCGAAATAGAGTTCATCTCGTGTTTTACCATATTTTGCTGCGTCTATGAATATAGGAAAGTAACTGTAATTGTGTTTTACTCCCTGCATGTCATCGAAAAAGCTTATACCTTCGATATTTCGTAAGGCTTCTCTGTATTGTTGTGCGACTTTACGCCTTGCTTCTATGGCTTTATCTACTTGTTTAAGGTTCAATAATCCGTAGGCTGCTCGGACTTCATCTACTTTGGAGTTTATTCCGGGTGCGACAACCTCGGTTTCTCCTGCGAATCCGAAGTTTTTCAAATAGTCTATACGTTGTTTCGTTTTTTCATCATGAACAACCAAGGCTCCTCCTTCAAGTGTGTTATACACTTTGGTGGCATGAAAACTCAGGGTACTCATGTCTCCAGCTTTCAAAATGCTTTCGCCATTGCATTCTACGCCGAAAGCGTGAGCTGCATCATAGATTACTCTCAATCCGTATTTGTCGGCTATCTGCTGAATGGCTTCGGTATCGCATGGTTTCCCGTAACAATGCACCGGCATGATTGCGGTGGTTTTGGGAGTGATTGCCGCTTCAATTTTTGCAGGATCCAAACCGCATGTTGCAGGGTCTATATCAACAAAAACGGGTTTTATTCCGTTCCACCACAAGGCATGAGTCGTTGCAACAAAACTGTACGGGCTTGTTATGACTTCGCCTGTTATCCGCAAGGCTTGCAATGCGGTTATCAGGGGTAATGTGCCATTGGTAAAAAGACTTATGTACGGGACTTTCAAGTACTCGGCAAGTGCTTTTTCGAGTTCGTGATGAAAATGTCCGTTATTGGTAACCCATTTACTTGCCCAAATTTCCTGCATCATTACATGAAGTTCCGATAAATCGGGAAGCAAAGGTGAGGTTACTGTTATTTGTTTTTGCTTTTCCATAAGCGTTTTGCTTTTCGGTTGAAAGGGCTAATATTTTGAGGTAACAATCCTTGTTGAACACCTCTCTATCAATTTAGAATATCTTTTCATTATAGGTCTCTCAACAAAAATTATCCTCAATCTGTCCAACAATATACATATAACAAAGATGGATACCGTTGAAATAAGCATGTGGAGAAAGAAATAATCGGAAGAAAACCATTTAACGTTTTGAAGTGTGTCAACCCAAAGCCATTGTCGCATTGCATCGCTGTTAGCATGTATCAATAAGACTCCGAACGTACTTGCTCCAACGAGGTTAATCCATTTACTCTGCTTGATTTTAATGTTCTTGAACCACATAAACGAACAAATCGACACTACAACAGCCATAGGTGCATTGGAATCAACAAGGAAACTCCATAATAATCCTTTTCCTGATAATATCATGTACCCAATACTCATTGAAAGTGATGCGATGATACTCACCATTGTTGCGAAAAACCAAAATTTGGCATCTGAGTCTTTTCTTATGGGGTACAATCGCAAATACGATGCTATGAAATAAAGAACAATAAACCATGAGACGTAGTTATAGACCACATGCACTTTGGGTAAAAAGTATAGGAACGAATAAATGAATAAGCACAATGCCAACAAACGTAAGTGCATTTTCCTGTTCAAGTTTTCTATCAAAATATTCAAGAAAGGAATAAACAGCCAAAAGAGTATAAAGCAACTTGTAAAGTTTGTTTCCACCATAGGAATGGGAATTATCAATTTTACCAATCCGGTAGAAGATACTTGTTCTACGCCGAACAAGCAGAATACAAAGAAAATGACAAATCGCCAAAAATAAATCTGCCCCATCAACTTCAGGAATTTTTGCAAGGTGATATGCGATTTGCACATAAAATACCCTGTAATAAGCATAAAGCAGTTTATTCCTGTTTTGCCCCACGCTCCAAATAGCTGTGCAAAAACATTATTAGCATTCGAGAAATCCGAACTCAAACAACCTAAGGTCAAACCTGAATTTACGACATAGTGATGGCACACTATCAAAAACATTGCAACAATGCGATACAATTCAAGGTTGGAGTTTCTCCCCCCCCATTTTATTTACATTTGTCAATTCTTTACACATGTAACACTTGCTATTTCTTTAACAAACCTAATACTATCGATTTGATTTCTTTATATTCTTCCAATCCGATTTTCTCACACAATGCAAGAACTATCAACAAACCTGCCAATAGTTGTATGGGCAAAAGAACAAACGGATTAAGCGGAAGGTATGATATTGCGTACACCGGTAATGCCATTAACAGTGCTATTGAAAAGCCCGGGATTATATCTTTGACTTGTTCCTTTATGCTGTAATTAAGGAATGGTCCGGAATATCGAGCATTCAGGTAATAGGAGAAAAAGCCTACAAATACGCTACTTATCAACATGTAATATATATTCACGAATATTCCCAAACACAAAGGCAATACGCCGATCATTTTTTTCACTATTTCAAGTTTCAGGAACAAATCGCTACGTCCTTGCACTTGCAACATATTCAAGTTTATGGAATGCAGAGGGTATAACATCATGTTAAAGCACAATATTTGCAGAAAAGGAACTGCCGGTAACCACTTGGCTCCTATAAGAACCAATATCATCGGTTTGGCTATTGCTGCAAGTCCGAGCATAAGTACGAAGCTCACCAGCATTGTTATTTTTATAATTCGCTTGTAGCCTGATTTCAATCTTTCTTTATCATCTTGCAACTGACTCAACACAGGGTAGCTTACCCTTTGAATAATCGATGTAAGATTGCTGGAAAATATTGAAGAGAACTGCTGAGCCCTTGTATACTGTCCCAATGTTTGCGGCTGATAGAATTTACCTATTACTACTTGGTATATTTCCGTCCAAATTGTGTTTATCAATCCCGATACAAGCAGTTTCCAACCAAAGTCAAACATCTCTTTGAAACTCTTCCAAGAAAAAATCAACTTCGGAAGCCACTTGTTGAAGACCCAAAGAAAAACAGAATTAAGTAATTGCCTTGATATTTGTTGAGCGACCAAAGACCAAACGCCAAAGCCGCTAAACGCCATTGCTATACCGATAATGCCACTGGCGACGGACGCAATCAGTGATACTTTGGTTTTTGTCTTAAAGTCTATGTTTTTTGTAAGACGTATGTTCTGAACTATCGAGAAAGCATTTATCACCACAATAGATGACATCGCCTGTGTCAAAGGTGTCAGTTGCGGTCTTGCAAAAAAATCCGCTATCAACGGAGCTCCGAAGAAGAGTGCTGTCGATAGAACTGCGCTTATGACGAGATTGGTATAGAAAACCGTATTATAATCTACCTCCGTTGCATCTTGTTTTCTTATCAAGGCATTACTGAACCCACTGTCGACAATGCTGTTGAATACGGAGATAAATATGGTTATTATCGCTATAAGACCGTATTCTTCCGGAGATAAGAGACGAGCAAGTACAAGTCCGACAAGAAAGGTTATCCCCTGCCCTAAAAAGGCATCCAAGGAACTCCAAACAGTACCTTTAACGGTCTTATTTTTTAATGATTCAGACATCTATCTGCCTTTATACATCTCTTCGTAATACTTCTCGTACTCTCCGCTTGTGATATTGTCCATCCAGTCCTGATTATCCAAATACCACCTTACGGTCTTTTCTATTCCCTCCTCAAATTGAAGGTTTGGTTCCCAGCCAAGTTCCTTTTGGAGTTTGGTGCTGTCTATCGCATATCTCAAATCATGACCGGCACGGTCTGTTACGTATGTTATAAGATTTATATCTTCATTTTCAGCTCTACCAAGCAGTCTGTCTATCGTTTTTATCAGGAGTTTCACTATGTCTATATTCTTCCATTCGTTGAAACCTCCGATATTATACGTCTCTGCCACCTTACCTTTATGGAATATAAGGTCTATCGCTCTCGCATGATCTTCAACATACAGCCAATCTCTGACGTTTTCTCCCTTGCCATAGACAGGTAAAGGCTTTTTATGTCTTATATTGTTGATGAACAAAGGTATCAACTTCTCCGGAAATTGGTACGGACCGTAATTATTGGAACAATTGGTTACTATAACAGGCATTCCGTAGGTATCATGGAATGCTCTGACAAAATGGTCGCTGCTTGCCTTGCTTGCAGAGTAAGGACTATGAGGCTGATACTTCAAATCCTCCGTAAAGAATTTATCTCCGTACGCCAAATGCCGGTAATTGGAAGACGCCTTTGTCGTAAATGGCGGTTCTATTCCCTCAGGATTTGTCATTTCCAAAGCTCCATACACTTCATCCGTGCTGATATGATAGAACATCTTTCCCTTATATCCTTCCTCTGTCCTCTCCCAATACAATTTGGCTGCTTGAAGCATGGACAAAGTACCTATCACATTTGTCTTAGCGAAAGTAAAGGGGTCTTTTATGCTTCTATCTACATGGCTTTCGGCTGCAAGATGAATTACTCCGTCTATTTGTTTTTCCTGCATAAGCCCGTATATCGTTTCAAAGTCGCAAATATCCGCCTTTACGAAATGATAGTTCGGCTTATCCTCTATATCTTTCAAGTTTGCAAGGTTACCGGCATAGGTCAACTTATCTACATTATATATATTGTAGTCAGGGTATTTGTTTACAAACAAACGAACCACATGGCTACCTATAAAGCCTGCTCCTCCTGTTATTATTATGTTTCTCTTCATGATTATTCTTGATTGACAGCTTGTAATAAATATTGTCCGTACTGATTTTTTGCCATAGGTTGAGCCAACTGATTGAGCTTTTCCTTATTTATCCAACCTCTTCTGTATGCAATCATCTCCAAACAAGCAACCTTTAACCCCTGCCTTTTTTCTATCACTTCAACAAAGGTTGAGGCTTCCGACAAAGAGTCATGCGTTCCTGTATCCAACCAAGCAAATCCCCTGCCAAGAAGTTGGATTTTCAGTTGTTTATCTTCCAAAAATCTCTGATTGACAGTGGTGATTTCCAATTCGCCTCTTGCCGACGGCTTTATGTTTTTGGCTACTTCTACAACCTTATTCGGATAGAAGTACAAGCCTGTAACAGCATAATTACTCTTCGGATTCTTAGGTTTTTCTTCCAAAGAAATACAATTACCGCTCTTATCAAATTCGGCAACTCCGTACCTCTCGGGATCTGCCACATGATAACCGAAAACGGTCGCCTTATTATTTTCCTCTGCATCTCTTACGGCTTGCTCCAACATAGGACGAAAGCCCTGTCCGTAGAAAATATTATCTCCCAACACCAAACAAGCGGCATCTTTTCCTATAAAGCTATCACCTATTATAAAAGCCTGAGCCAAGCCATCGGGAGATGGTTGCTCGGCATATTCAAATCTTACGCCGTAATCCTCCCCGCTTCCGAGTAACCTTTGAAATCCCGGCAAATCCTGAGGTGTGGAAATAATCAATATGTCTCTTATGCCTGCCAACATAAGAACCGATATCGGATAATATATCATCGGCTTATCGTAAATCGGCAACAACTGTTTGCTTACCCCTTTCGTTATAGGATACAAACGTGTTCCCGAACCTCCTGCAAGTACTATTCCTTTCATATCAATGTTATCTTTTTCTATTATCCTATTCTATAATAATCAAAGCCTTTATTTCTTAACTCCTCGGCCTCAAATATATTTCTACCGTCAATAACCAAGGGTGTACTCATCAGTTGCTTTATCTTATTCCAATCAGGCACTCGAAACTCTTTCCATTCCGTTACCAACAACATTGCATCTGAATTTGCTACTGCCTGATACAAATCCTTATGATAGCTTACGCTGTTTCCTATTCGGCGACGGCATTCATTCATTGCAACAGGATCATACACCTGAACTTCACAACCGCTCTGCAATAATTTATTTATCAAAACCAAAGATGGAGCTTCACGCATGTCATCTGTTTCCGGTTTGAACGCCAAACCCAACAAACTTACCACTTTGCCTTTAAGTTCACCTTTGAAGTAAGTATTCAGTTTATCGAACAGCACTGCTTTCTGTCGTTCATTTACCGCTTCAACAGCTTTCAAGACCTGCATATTATAATCATGCTCCTCTGCTGTTTTTATCAATGCTTTGACATCTTTCGGGAAGCAAGAACCGCCATATCCGCAACCCGGATAAAGAAACTTGGCACCTATACGACTATCACTGCCTATCCCCTTTCTGACCTGATCGACATCCGCACCGACCAACTCACATAAGTTTGCAATATCATTCATAAAACTTATACGGGTTGCAAGCATGGAATTGGCTGCATACTTTATCATTTCAGCCGAAGCCACATCTGTAAATATCAGTCTGTCTCCAATGAGAGTAAAAGGCTTATAAAGTTTGGTCATTATTGACTTTGCACGAGAACTTTCAACCCCTATAACTACCCTTTCAGGCTTCATAAAGTCTTCTATCGCCGCACCTTCTTTCAGAAACTCAGGATTGCTTGCCACATCAAACTCTATGTCCAATCCTCTTCTGCTCAACTCCTCTTCTATTGCTGATTTTATCTTCTTTGAAGTTCCGACAGGCACCGTACTTTTAGTAACAAACACAAGATAGCGGTTCATATTCTTACCTACTGTCCTTGCGACTTCAAGCACATAGCTCAAATCCGCACTGCCGTCTTCATCGGAAGGCGTACCGACAGCACTGAATATTACCTCCGTTGTATCCAACACGCTTTCAAGGCGTGTCGTAAAATGCAAGCGTCCTGCTTTACTATTCTTGCGAACTATCTCTTCCAAGCCCGGCTCATAAATAGGCACGACACCATCGCGTAAAGAATCTATTTTGCTCTTATTCGTGTCTATACACGTAACATTTATACCCATTTCGGCGAAACAAGCCCCCGAAACCAAGCCTACATAACCTGTACCGACGATTGCAATATTCATTATGCTTGTTTAATCTATTGGTGTTCGTATCCCAACAAATAACCTCACTGCTTCCAACTCTATAACCTGCCGTCGATGATTTCTCTTGGGAGGATACTTTTGACGTCATAGACCACGCCGTTGGTTTTCAACATCTTTTCGATGTCGAGTTTCAGGAATTCGGCATGCGAAACGGCGAGTATGATTGCATCGTATTGCTTGTTCAGCACGGCTTTATCGCGTGTCGAATGTATCGCATACTCTTTCATCACTTCCTTTTCGTCGGCGTACGGGTCGTATATGGTTATGTTACCGGTGTATTCCGCCAATGTGTGGTAAATATCCACCACTTTGGTGTTCCTTATATCGGGACAATTCTCCTTGAATGTAACTCCCAAGATGAGTATTTCGGCATTCTTCACGAGTATGCCTTTCTTGTTCATGCACTTTATGGTCTGCTCCGCCACGTAATTGCCCATTCCGTCGTTCAACCGCCTTGCTGCGAACATCACTCTCGGTAATACGCCATAGACCTGTGCTTTTTGAATAAGGTAATAAGGGTCAACGCTTATGCAGTGTCCTCCAACCAATCCGGGGGATAACTTGATGAAATTCCATTTCGACGCAGCGGCTTCAATGACATCGTGAGTATCTATTCCCATAGCATTGAATATTTTAGCCAACTCGTTCATGAATGCTATGTTGACGTCTCTCTGTGAATTTTCTATTATCTTCGAGGCTTCCGCCACCTTAATCGATGGAGCCTTATGCGTTCCATTGATAAGAACGGAGCCGTAGAGTTTATCCACCGCCTCTGCCACTTCTGGCGTCGAGCCGGATGTTACTTTCTTTATCTTCTCCACCGTGTGTTCCTTGTCTCCCGGATTTATTCTTTCTGGCGAATAACCTGCAAAGAAGTCCTTGTTGAGCCTCATGCCGCTTACACGCTCCACGACAGGGACGCATTCCTCCTCCGTCACGCCGGGATAGACCGTCGATTCGTAAATAACGATGTCGCCTTTCGAGATTACCTTGCCGACTGTCTTGCTTGCACCTATCAAGGGTCGCAAATCCGGACGATTGTTGCAATCGACAGGCGTCGGAACCGCCACTATATAAATATTGCAGTCCTTTATCTCGTTCAATTCCGCCGTACACCTGAATCCGTATCTGCTTATCGCTTCCTGCAAGAGTTCGTCGCTCACCTCCAAAGTGGCATCATGTCCTTTCATCAAGGCTGCAACTCTGTCCTTGTTCAAATCATAGCCGATTGTTTCATATTTCGTGGAGAACAATCTCGCCAACGGCAAGCCCACATATCCCAATCCTATCACCGCAATCTTGTGATTTTCCATCTCTTTCATTACCTTCTTACACTCTTTCGGGTACGGCAAAGCCCCGTCAGTTACATTGTAAAATATACAACACCGACGGAGTTTTTACATTGTGCAAAGGTAACACACTTTTCCGATATGAACAAACTTTCAAGTGCCTATTTTACTTTTGCTTTCTTATCGTTTTGATTTGCAAAGAATAAAATTCACGGTCTGCAAAGGTCGTATCAAAAACCTCTTTTCCGCTTTTTGAATATGTACATCGGGATTTTCAAAAACAGAACGTTGTGTTTCAAGAGCAATAATGCCAAGTTGCGGAATTGGTGCTGCAAAATGAACATTTTCAAATAGCCATATACCACTTTGAAACGATACAAATCCTTATCACTTCGCCATCTGAAAGCCGCCTTATTGAGATATACGGCGTATGTCTGCACATTGCCGGCTTTCCTTGTGGCATTTCCATCAAGCGGATCGGATATATAGAATGCAGTCATGGCATTGCTTTGGGCAAAGATTTCCTTTTCGTACAATCGTTCCCAACAATCCAAATCCTCTCCCTTGGTCATGCGTGTATCGAAGCCCCCTATCTCCGAGAGAGCCGACCTTTTCACCACGGCGGTCGATGACCAGACGACATGCTTTCCGAACAACAATCTGCCGTAAAAGTCATTCACGATGAAGCCCTCGCAACCCTCTTGCGACGCAACGGCGTTTGAGGAAAATAAATCGTCGAAAGAAAAAATCGAATCGCCGTTCCGTTTTTCCGAAACGGTGTTCGGATTTTGCACTTCCGCCGAAGTAACGATTTCATAGTTCGTAGAGAGAACCGCAGCCTGCGGAAAAGCCTCATGCAAACGGGTGATTTGTTCGATATGATTGCTTTTCCAAATATCATCTGCGTCCAAGAATGCTATCCATTCTCCCTTTGCCTCCCGTATTCCGGTGTTTCTGGCTGCAGAAACGCCCGAATTTGCCTGCGAAACCAGCCTTATTCTTCCGTCGCCACGCCAAAAGCATTCTTTGATAAGCCCTTTCACCACCTTTGCACTCTCGTCCGTCGAACCGTCATCGATTATTATCACCTCCCTGACGGAACAAGTCTGCCTCAAAGCACACTCCACAGCCGTCCGAATGCTGCTTTCCTTGTTATACAACGGTATGACAACGGATATATCCATGGTTTCAGTCTTATCCATACTCTTTTTCATTTGCCGAGATGTTGTTTCAAAAAGTCGAAAGAACGGTTGCGTATCCTTGCAAGTGAGTTTTGAAAAGCCGCTTCGTCTCTTCCTGTGAATGAAAATACCTTTTCCAAATCCTCTTCCTGCGAAACGGTATAAGGAGACAGGTCGAACAATTCGTCCAACGTGCGAAAACGGGAAATTCCCCGCCCGTTGTTCATTACCAAAGCGAACTTCCTATCGAAAAGAAGGGAAAATATCGTTCCGTGATAGGAGTCAGTCAGGACGAAATCAGCACTTTGCATTAACGAAAGCCAACTTTCCACGCTTCGGAACACAGATTTTTCTCCCTCGAAATGCCTTGTTTCCACGCCCAAACGCCTTTCGGGATTGAGAAATACGGCTTGCAGGTTCATGTAACCGCAAATCCTTTCCATCATACGCCTCTTTTCATTCGTCCAATCCAGCACATACACAGCCAAAATACCCTTTCCTTTCTTTTGAAAAAGCGTTTCCGCTGCCTGATCGCACTCTTTCCTCCAATCCTCTGCCAACAAACGGTAATCCTCGGCTGTCAAAAGCAAAGTAGGGTCTGCCACATGAGTGATTTCCAACTTATCTGCCTCTTTGCCCGCAACGGAAGAGAAGTTCTTGTGCATCAAATCCGCCATATCCTCCTCACGAACCCCTATTCCGGAGAAGGAACGAGCCAAATCGAACAAACGTTTCGTCCTTTCGGGCGTGAATTGCCAGCTTTCCAAACCGAAAGAAGCAGCGTACGCAATCTTCTTCACCCCTTTTCCCTCCAAGAAATCGCCGAAATAAGTCTCCACTCTGCCATAAGAATCCCGCCAAATCTGGTCGGAACCAAACACAAAGCAATCCCACCTGCCCGTGTCCTCTTTCGGTTTTCCTTTTTCATCGAAAAAATCAACGGTTGACAGCCTTTCATCGACGAACTTCTGCGTATTCGCCGACACCTTCCGCCAAGTCTCCGCATCGAAACGATATGGGAATACCTTCACGCTCTTTCTTTGCAAAACAAAACGAGCCGCAAAGCGTTTCAAATCGTCCTTTGCATTCTCGGCAAACGAAGCGAAATGCCTCTCATGACGGTCTGTACACACCTCAAAGCCCGAACGCTCAATCACTTTCTGCAAAGCATACGCCTGCAAAAGGCAACCGTAATTGTTCCACAAGGGTTGCGTCAGCACCATCACCCGTTTCTTGGTCTGCAACTGCTCTTCCATCTGTTTCTCTCTTTTTCACGCTCTTGGCATTGTATGGAACGTTTCCCCGCAAGTTTTATTTCATACCGTGTATCGATACATATATAAAAGAGGATTGTCGAACGCATTCCGTAAAATACCCATTTTCGGGTATTGTGCAGACCTTTGTTTTAACCGAACTTTGCAAAACGGAAAACGAAACAAAAGAAAGAGTTAATGAAAAGAGATTTACTGCATATTGTATTGTTCGTACTGCTTTATGTTGCGGTACTTTTCGGGGTCGAATTCCTTGGGTTTGCGACCCCTTTTTCTTTTGGCATCTCCGACATCAGAGGCTGCTCTGTGTAATAAGAAACGTTGCAATTTAAAATGCTTTATCGAAGCAGGCGTTTGAAGATACGGAGAACGGTATCGGTATAAGGCGGGTATTTGAAGGCAAAATCGAAACGGCGAGGCGATTGAAGAACGGACTTATAATGTGTGAAGGTATCGAAAGAAGCCTTTCCGTGATATGCTCCCATGCCGCTGTTCCCCACGCCTCCGAAAGGCATATACGGAGAGACTATGTGCATGAGAGTATCGTTGATACAACCTCCGCCGAATGGTAGCCTGTCAATGATGTTGCGGTTTTCCGTTCCGAAGTAATAGAGAGCAAGCGGCCTCTCCTGCAAAAGGATGTAATCGACAGTCTCGCTTATGTCGTCGAAAACAATCATCGGCAGAACGGGAGCGAAGATTTCTTCCTGCATAAGGCTGTTGTCGAGGCTGTGTAACTCCACAAGAGTCGGAGCAATGTAGTTTTCATCCGCTTTCATCTCACCTCCGAAGATTATGTTTTGACCCTCCAAAAGTTTTTCTACTCTCCGGAAATGATATTCGTTTATCATTTTGCCGTAGAATGGCGATAAGACAGGGTTCTTTCCGTATTCCGTTTCGACAAACCGGCGGAAATGTTCAACGAAAGTCTCTTTCAACGAACGGTGTATGAAGAGATAATCCGGTGCCACACAGGTTTGCCCGCAGTTCATGAACTTTCCGAAGGCTATACGCTTGGCGGCAGTCTCGCAATCGGCGTCCTTATCCACTATGACGGGAGATTTGCCTCCGAGTTCGAGAGTTGCAGGTATCAGTTCGGACGATGCCTGCGACATTATCCTGCGCGCCGTGGCCGGAGAGCCGGTGAAAAAGAGATAATCGGGCTTCAAATCCAGCAAAGTTTCCGTTATAGAAATATCTCCGCCGAAACAATACATCTCATCTTCGGGGAAGTTGTCGTTTATCAGGCTTTGCAAAAGCGAGGTGGTATGAGGACTTTGCGGAGAGGGATTCAGGAGTACTCTGTTGCCTGCGGCAACCGCTCCCACCAAGGGCGAGAGTGCCAACTGAAAGGGATAATTCCATGGAGAGATTATAAGTATCGTTCCCAATGCCTGCGGCAGTATGTAAGAGGCGGAAGGCATAAGACAGAGAGGTGTAGGCACTCTCTTCTTGCGTGTCCACTTCCGCAGATGTTTCAATGCGAAACTTATTTCCGAAAGAACAATGCCTGTTTCTGTCAGATAACACTCCGCAGGGCTTTTATGCAGGTCATCGAATAGTGCTTGGTTTATATCCCGCTCCCTTTGCTTTATCAGTCGTCGCAGTTTGACGAGATTCTCACGCCGTATGGAATACGGTAAAGAAAGCTCCTGTCGCACGGATTGCCTTTGGGCTTGGAATACTGCTTCAACGGTTTTGTCGTTTTCTGCCATCTTATGCGAAAAAGTCTGTTTTGAGCAGTTCGTTTAGCGATTTATCGTCTCCCAACACCCACACCATATCGTCTTTCTTGAATTTCACATCGGAGGAAGGGTTGGCTGTCGGCATGTCGTCTCGTTCCATTCCGACAACAATGCAGTTGGTTTTGTTATTCAAGCGTGCTTCGTTCAGGCTGTGGCCTATCCATGGAGAGTTTTCCTCTATCACGAAAGTTCTGCACTTGATTGTGCTGTTCTTATCCTTTTGCTGCGAAATGGAAAACTCATGCAGGTTCATCACTTTGTCGTAATCGAGGTCTATTCCTTTATATGCTATTTGTGCATCTTTGAGATTTTGTATTTGTCCTACGGCAATAAGCATGTCGTTTACCTCCGGTTTGAAGTTTCCATCGGGAAAATCGGTTCGTTTGCCGTCTCGCATGACCGCAATCACTATTATGTCGTAAACCTTTCGCAAGTTCAATTCTTTGAGTGGCTTGTTCGCCACGACGCCTCCGCTCTGCACGAGATAACTTGTTACGTAAAGATGTTTGTCAATCCAATGAAGATTATCCAATTCCTGCAAGTGTTCATCGGAAGTGCCGCCGCTCTGTTGGCGACTCTCGATTTGTCGCTGGTTGAAGTTCTTCACGAAACGTGTTTCCAATTTCCAGTAGTGTTTTTGGAGGCTTTTGTTTTGGAAAATGAAGCCGAAAACAACCAAAGCGAGGATTGCAATGACAAAAGCGGGTATGTTCCAGTAGAGTTTTATTATAAGGAATAGAAAGATGAGTGCAAGCATGTACCTTATCGCTATCATGGCTGTCAGAAAGTAGCGATTGTTATGGTTGGTTGCCCAAAGGGAAAGTACAAGAAAGGATTGTTTGCCGCGGTTCTTTATTATACCTATTATAAAAGGGGACATCACTGCTATACTGAGACATGAGAAAAGGACAAGTCCGAATGTCGGATTGTCGAAACGCAGGGAAAGAGGTTTGAGAAAAGCGGCAGAAAGAAAATATATGGCAAGGCAGATGACTGAAAAGACCAAGAGATTTCCGAAAAAGGACACAAGCAACTGTTTCCACTCGGATTCTTTCTCTCCGGCTTTTTTATCCTCGGTTTTATTCAAACGGTTGGTCAGCGAGTCCGGCAGAACGGATTCGAGAACGTGGTAAAAAGGTAAGGCAAGTTTGATGGTGTACGGCGTGGTAAAGGTGGTGATGACCGAAACCGCTATGACAATCGGATAAATGCTCGGTGAGGTTAATCCGAGGGTCATTCCGACGGAAGCGATGATGAAGGAGAACTCTCCCATTTGGGCAAGTGAGAAACCGGATTGAACGGCGGTTCGCATGCTTTGACCGGCGAACCTGACACCCATGGTGGTGAATATCATCTTACCGCTTATAGAGGCAGCGGCTATGACAAGCACCGTTCCGAAATTATCGACCAAGATGGCAGGATCGACCATCATTCCGACGGATACGAAGAATATCGCTCCAAAAAAGTCCTTTATGGGCGAGATTACCTTTTCTATGTTTTCCAATTCCATGGTTTCTGCAAGTATCGACCCCATTATGAACGCTCCCAAGGCGGAAGAAAAGCCTGCACGGGTTGCCAAAACCACCATAAGGAAACAAAGTCCCATGGAAACGAGAAGCAGTATTTCGGAGTTGAGGTGTTTCTTTATCTTTTTGAGCAAAGTCGGTATCAAATATATACCTGCAACGAACCATACGACGAGGAAGAAACCGAGACGGGCAATCATGAATACCAACTCGCTGCCTTCAAAGCTGCGGCTGACTGCAAAGCCGGATAAAAGCACCATGAGCAGAATGGCAAACAGGTCTTCAAAAACCAATATGCCGAAAACGATGCCTGCGAAATGCTCTTTCTGCAAGCCCATGTCGTTAAAGGCTTTGACGATAATGGCTGTGGAACTCATGCAAAGCATTCCGCCGAGAAGAACACTGTCGAAGACGTTCCAGCCCATAAGCCTGCCTATGAAGAAACCGAAAATCGACAAACAGACTGCCTCGAACAACATAGCCTTTCCCCCGACATTGCCGACAGAAATCATTTTCTTGAAACTGAACTCCAAGCCCATTCCGAATAAAAGGAAGATGACGCCTATGTCTGCCCATGTGGATATATTTTCCGGCTGAACGGTCGGCGTAAATGCAAAATGAGGTCCTGCCAAAAAGCCTGCGACGATATAGCCCAGCACAACGGGCTGCTTCAAAAACTTGCACAAAAGCCCGAATGCCGAGCCGAGAACCAATATCAAAGCCAAATCGCTTATGATGGTGGGAAGAGTGTTCATCTTTTCGCTGTTTTAGGTTCGCAAAATTACATCTTTTCGGCGTTTTACAGGTGTTTGTGCAGCGAAATCGAGAAAAAAGCGTATCTTTGCAAACGCTTATCGTCTCTTTACATCGCTTACCAGATGGGAAAAGCAGATGAAAAGCATTGTGTTTTAAGTTTAATTTTATGTTTAACCGTCCGGTAAGGGACAAATCAAAAAGTCATTTTTCTACAAATGAGAGATTTGAAAAACGTTCAACCTTTGGCTGATTTTGATTGGAATGCGGCAGAAGAAGAACATGCAAAGTATGCAGCGGATGAAAAAGAAAAAATGTCCGAAGCGTATGACAAAACATTCAACCAAATAGGCGATCAACAAGTGGTTGAAGGTGTGGTTGTGGCAAAAGACAACCGCGAAGTTATAGTTAATATAGGATTCAAATCCGACGGTATCATTCCTTTGAATGAGTTCCGCTACAATCCGGATTTGAAAGTCGGCGACAAGGTTGAGGTGTTCGTGGTGCAGAAAGAGGATGCCGGCGGTCAGTTGAGACTTTCTCACAAGGACGCTCGTATATTGAAATCTTGGGAAAGAGTTAATCAGGCTTACGAGTCTCACGAAATCATCAACGGATACGTAAAGAGCAGAACCAAGGGCGGACTTATCGTGGATGTCTTCGGCATCGAAGCATTCCTTCCGGGCAGTCAGATAGACGTAAAGCCTATCCGCGACTATGATGTGTTCGTTGACAAGGTTATGGAGTTCAAAGTCGTTAAGATAAACAACGAATACAAGAACGTTGTCGTATCTCACAAGGCTTTGATTGAGGATGAAATCGAGGCTCAAAAGGCTGAAATCATCGCCAAACTGGAAAAAGGTCAGGTATTGGAAGGAACGGTTAAGAACATCACGTCTTACGGTGTGTTTGTGGACTTGGGAGGCGTCGATGGTTTGATTCACATCACCGACCTTTCATGGGGCAGAATCCAACACCCTGAAGAAATCGTCAAATTGGACGAAAAGATAAAGGTTGTGATACTTGACTTCGACGAAGGCAAGAAGAGAATTGCTTTGGGATTGAAACAACTTACTCCTCACCCATGGGACAGCCTCGATCCTAACTTGAAAGTCGGCGATAAGGTTAAAGGAAAAGTCGTTGTCTTGGCAGACTACGGTGCTTTCGTTGAAATAATCCCCGGTGTCGAAGGTTTGATTCACGTAACCGAGATGTCATGGAGCCAACACCTGAGAACAGCTCACGACTTCTTGAAAATAGGCGACGAAGTCGAGGCTGTGATTTTGACTTTGGACAGAGAAGAGAGAAAGATGTCCTTGGGCATCAAACAGCTTATCCCTGATCCTTGGACAAACATTGCAGAGAAATATCCTGTCGGCAGCAAGCATACAGCCATCGTTAGAAACTTCACGAACTTCGGAATATTCGTTGAATTGGAAGAAGGAATCGACGGATTGATACACATCTCCGACCTTTCTTGGAGCAAGAAAATCAAACACCCTGCCGAATTTACAAAAATCGGTGAAAAGATGGATGTGGTTGTTTTGGAAGTCGATGCAGAGAACCGTCGTTTGAGTTTGGGACACAAGCAACTTGAAGAAAACCCTTGGGATGTGTTTGAAAGCATATTCACTGTCAACTCCGTTCACGAAGGAACTATTTTGAGCATCAGCGACAAGGGTGGAGCCGTTGTGGCATTGCCTTACGGAGTTGAAGGTTTCGCTCCAAAGTCTCACCTTTTGAAAGAAGACAAAACGACTGCCAAAGTTGACGAAAAGCTTCCTTTCAAGGTTATAGAGTTCTCCAAGGAAAACAAAAAGATTGTTGTTTCCCACACTCGCACATGGCAGGCAGAAGAACCAAGAAAAGACGACAAAAAGTCCAACAATGAGGCTGCTGCTGTGAAGAAAATCAACGAGGGATTGGAGAAAACAACACTCGGAGACATCGACATCTTGGCTTCTTTGAAAGAAGAAATGGACAAGAACGAGAAGAAATAGAATTTCTTTCATGGTTATTTAATGTTGGCGGGGAGTGTGCCGAAAGCGGTACACTCTTCGTTTTTTTGTGTCCTCATAAAAATTTATCGTAACTTTGCAATCACTAAATTCAAACAGATGATTACTTGCGATGATGCCATAATAGAGAAAATGGTTGTTCATAAGGTCGGCAACAAAGTGAACAACGAACCATTGAAACTTTCTCCCTCCGAATTCATGTTGCACGGCGAAATAGGCAATCTGCTGATGAAGTATTTCACAACCGGTTTCAAATCTCCCCTTTCATACAGATTGTCAGGTGAAGTTTCGGCTGAAAACAATAAAATATGGAGATGTGCCAAAGCTGTCTTCGACGACCCGATGGAACTCTACTCTCAGAGCGTGGAAATAGCGGAATTTCTTTACAATGTCTCGGAACACCCCAACATTAAGTCGGGCGAGCTTTACATTGCACTGCTCAGTCGTTGTTTTGTCGAGGGAGAGACGGTCGAAGCTCTCGGAATATTCAAGTCGGAGAACAAAGAGACATATCTGAAGGTCTTTCCGCAAGGCGAAGGCTTCGATATAGAGAGCGACAGCGGCATAAACATCAACAAATTGGACAAAGGTTGCATCATATACAACAAAGAGGCTGAAGAGGGTTTTGTAGTGCAGGTGGTAGATGTTTCAAACCGCAGCGGAGAAGCCGCAGCCTTTTGGACGGACAGCTTCCTCAATATCAGACAAAGGCAGGACGCTTACTTCAATACCCAACATACCATCAACCTTTGCAAAGGCTTCGTATCTGAACAGCTGCCTGAAGAGTACGAAATAAACAAAGCCGACCAAGCTGCCTTGCTTTCCAAAACGGCAGACTATCTCAAAGACTGCAAACAGTTCGATTTGGAACGCTTCGGCGACGAAGTATTCGGCGATGACGAGATGAAGCAGTCCTTTCGCAACTATCGGGAACAATACGAGAAGGATTACGACATGGACTTTGCCGATAACTTCACTCTAAGCGATGAGGCATTGCGAAGGGAGCAGCGTTACCTGCGGACAATTCTCAAACTGGATAAGAATTTCACTGTTTACATCCACGGAGCCCGCAACAGAGTGGAGCATGGAGAAGATCCGGAAACGGGCTTGAAGTATTACAAATTTCTCTATGACCAAGAGAAATAAGCCGGTCGCAGAAACCATTCGATGGAAGTTCTTTATAACAAAGTATAATCCCGACTTAACCAAACCATTTCCAATCATGCCATACGGATTGACCGATAACGAAATGCAGATATTGCATGACCTGTTTGCAGAAAACGAAAAAATCGAACAGGTCATTCTTTACGGCTCGCGTGCCAAAGGAACGTACAAACCTTTCTCCGATGTCGATATAACCATAGTTGGTGCAGGATTGACCCGGCTTGACATCGACCGTCTGCACGCCGCATTGGACAAATCGCCCATACCGTATATGTTCGACATCTTCGTATTCGACACGTTGAAAAACGAAAACCTGAAAGAGAATGTCTCACGATGCGGTGTCGTTCTATACAAAAAGGGAGAATAAACCATCTAATGATTTTTTCGCTCTACTCATCGGATTTGTAAATCCGGCATCTCGTTCAGCCTTTTTCGGCTATCAATTCGAGAAGAGTATCTCCGTACTTCTCCAATGTTTTCTTTCCTATGCCTTTTATGGCGAGTAATTCCTCCTGTGTTCGAGGACGTGATTTCGCTATGCCCTCTATGGCTTTTTGGGACAAGATGCAATACGCAGGCAAGCCCTCCTCTTCGGCTCGACTGCGTCTCCATCGCTTCAATGCAGCGAACAAATCGTCCATCTCCAACTCCTCGTTTTTCTCTTTCGCCGTTCCGGCAAATTTTTGCGACGTTTCATTATTTTCTTGCGGCGTTTCATTTTCCCGAATAGCCGATTCGGTTTTGCCTTTTCCGATGAAATCTTTGTAAGCCGTCCACTGCATTCTGTCTCCCTCCGCAATAGTCTTGTTTTTCAGCTCGGTATATGCTGCAATGTCGAAGTCGTTTTCTCGAAAGTAACGAAGCAATCTGTATTTGAGTTCCACCTCGTTTCCGAAACGTTTGATGAGCTCTTCCGTTTCCTCGCTGTTGCCGTATTCGTCCCAATTCAAACCGTCCAATGCCTGCAACAAAGTCAGACAAAGCGACATTTGCTCCAAGAAATAAACACCTGCCTTACCGCATCTCTCCTTCAACATTTCGCTATCTCTGCAAATCCTACGCAGTTGCACGGAAAAACGTTCGGAAACCCCGCTTATGTTTTCCTTTACCGCCTCGGATACACTCGCAAATGCCGATGAGATTTCGGCTTCCTTTCGTGCAACTTGTCCGATGTTGAATTTGTCGAGTTCGTCGAGGGCTGCCTGCAAGGCGGAAAAGTCGAAGATTTCTTCGAGACTGTGGAAATAATATTCAAAGCGGTCTTGCTCGAAGGTGTCCTCGTCTGCACGATTATCCTTCTGCGAATGGTTGAAATCATTCACCTTTTCATCCGTTATGACTGCCTCCGGCACAAATGGCGAAGCGAGAGTCAAGCCTTCCAAAGTCTTGCAACGGCTCAACGCAACGTAATACTGTCCGTGCGTAAAGGACCGATCCGCATCCACCACGGCTTTCTCGAAAGTCAAGCCCTGACTTTTGTGTATGGTTATCGCCCATGCCAATTTCAAAGGGTACTGTTTGAAAGAGCCGATGACCTCTTGAACTATTTCCATCGTCCTCTTATCCATGCTGTAACGGTATCTCTCCCATGTGTAAGGCTCGACGCTTACCTCCTTACCGTTTTCCTGCAAGCGTACAACCACTTTCTTATCCTCCAATTCCACCACCTTACCTATGGAACCGTTGTAATAGTCCCTTTCATTTGCCTTGTGTTGGTAATCGTTCTTTATGAACATGACCTGCGAGCCTTCTTTGAGTTCGAGAATTTCGGAATTTGGATATGTTTTCGGGTCGAAATCCCCCTCCACTTCACATTGGTAGAAATAACTCCTGCTCTCTATTTCGGAAAGCCTTTTATCGTTTATCGCCTTGGTCTTTCGGTTGTGCGTACAGAGTATCACGCTGCCTTCGTTCTTCTTATCCAATATATCGGGAACGTATCGGCTGTTGAGTTTCTCTATGATGTCATGCGAAATGCGGTTGTCCCTGATACGGTTCAATATATCGATGAAGGTTTTGTCCGATTGGCGGTAGATGTGTTGGAGTTCTATGGTATAAAACTCGGAAGCCTGCCATGCGTGAGAGGAAAAGAAATAAGGCGTTGCATAGTATTGCGAAAGCAAATCCCATTCCTCCTCCACCGCAACGGGAGGCAACTGACTCAAATCCCCGATCAACAACAGCTGTACACCACCGAAAGCCTTGTTTCTGTGCCTGTAACGTATTTTTCGCAAAACGAAGTCCATCTGATCCAGAACATCCGCCCTCACCATGGAGATTTCGTCTATCACAAGCAAATCCAAACTGCGTATGATGTTGATTTTCTCCTTGCGAAAACGTTTCTGCTCCGTCCTGCAACCCGGAACGTATGGTGCAAAGGAGAGTTGAAAGAAGGAATGTATCGTCTGCCCTTCGGCATTCAGGGCAGCTATGCCCGTGGGAGCAAGAATGACAAAACGCTTATGCAGACTTGCTTTCAGACCTTTAAGAAAGGTGGTTTTACCCGTGCCTGCCTTTCCCGTAAGAAAGATATTCCTGTCGGTCTGCTCCACATACCTGCGAGCCAAATCGAGTTGTACATTGGTTTCCATTCGCTTCACATCAAAAAAGGCAAATTCCGTCGAAACAGAACCTGCCTGAAAATATATAAGATTTGATTGAAAGGCGACAAAGCCGAAAGCAAACCTTCCTTCTTTGCCGCGACGTCTTATTATCTTGCCTTTCGTGCCACGGCTTTCTTGGCAGCCTCTGCTATATTCGCCGCTTTCAAGCCGTATTTCACCATAAGTTCCTCCGGCTTTCCGCTTTCGCCGAATTTATCGTTCACACCTATGAACTCCATAGGCTTAGGATTATTACGAACAAGAACTTGGGCAATGCTTTCGTTCATTCCGCCGCTGTATTGATGCTCTTCGCAACCCACCGCACAGCCCGTCTTTGCGACGGAACGCAATATGGCTTCTTCGTCCAATGGTTTTATGGTGTGTATATCCACTATTTCCGCACTTATTCCTTCCTTCTCCAAGAGTTTTGCAGCCTCCAAAGCCTCCCAAACCAAATGTCCGGTTGCGAAAATGCTCACATCGCTGCCCTCGCTCAACACAACAGCCTTGCCAATCTCGAAAGGCATGTCCTCGGGAATGAACACAGGAACCTTCGGTCTGCCGAAACGGAGATAGACACCGCCTTTGTATTCCGCAGCCGCTATCGTTGCCGCTTTGGTTTGGTTGTAGTCGCAAGGATTAAGCACAACCATGTTCGGCAACATCTTCATCAATCCTATGTCTTCCAATATCTGGTGTGTCGCTCCGTCCTCTCCGAGAGTTATTCCGGCATGAGAACCGGCTATCTTGACGTTCGTTTCCGAATAAGCCACCGATTGACGTATCTGGTCATAAACTCTGCCTGTCGCAAAGGCTGCAAAACTGCCTACGAAAGCCGTTTTTCCGCTAAGAGCCAAGCCTGCTGCTATACCGATCATGTCAGCCTCCGCTATACCGCACTGTATCATTCTGTCGGGAAAAGCTTTGGCAAATTCATCCATCTTTACCGATGAAGTCAAATCGGCACACAATGCCACGACTTCGCTGTTTCTTTTGCCGGCTTCAAGCAATCCCGCTCCGAATCCGGAACGCGTATCCTTGTTGCCCAATATAGGATATTCTTTCATTTGTTTTATTTCGCTAAATTTATCGTTGTTGTTTTCTTTGATTCAATCTTGAAGTCCTTCACCTGCGTCTTGGTGGTTTTGTCTGCCGTTTTGGCTCTTACGACCACCATATACTGCCCGGGTAAAAGGTCTATCGATTCGTTTTGTCTGCCATCATCGAGATTACAAACCCATTTTGTCTCTTCGCTGTCCTTGACGAATATGCTGCAAAGCATGTTTCCTTTGCCCTTGTTCAAGAGGAGCGTGCCGCTTTGGGGAATTTCAATCGTTGTCGTGGCACTTTGACCCACTTCAACGTTCTCTATCTTCAAACGAGGCTTGGTCAGGATTTCCAAATCGTACTTTCCGACGATATACTTCTCGCTTTTGTTCAATTCCTGTATGTTCACGGCTTCCGATTTGCCCGATTCACGAACTATGACCGCCATATTCTTCGAGGTATGCTTACCCTTATCCTCGGCAAGCGTGATAATCATGCTGCCTTGCGGCGTCTTGATGGGAATGATGGTGTGCCTTCCGGGATTCAACTGCACTTTCTCCACCTTGACAGGGGGAATGGTGTGAACCACAATGTCGTAATTTATCAGCGGATCGAGTATCAAGGTGTCCGGCATGCCCTTGGAATTGAATGTGTGCATGAATGTGTAGCGTAGTTTCTTGCTTTGCGAATCGTAAAAGGTCATGGGAACATTCGTTTCGCTCGCTTCCATGTAACTATCCAAGAGATTGACCTGAGATGTGGTATTGTTCAACGCCTGATTGACCACATCATTCAATGCTTTCGAGAATTCGATTTCGTTCGATGCCTCATAATACGTTCCGGCACACTCGAAGTATTCTCTCATTCCCCTTCCTATGCCTATGATGAAGGGTTTCAAGAAAGCTCCTTTCTTTTGCAGTGCCTTCGATGCCGCACACACATCGCCCGAACACTCATCCGTTCCGTCTGTTATCAAAACTATTATGTTCCGACAGTTATCGCAATCCGGAAAATCGCCGACACATTTCTCCAATGTCGCCGCTATGGGAGTTGTGCCTTTGGGAACCAATGCTTTCAACTTGGCTTTTATCTGCTCGCCGTTGTTCGCCGAGAAACCGACCTCCAATTTGGTGTCGTCGCAATCCTGAGGCGGATAATCCTTTGTGTGTCCGTAGGCTCGCAAAGCTATTTCCACGCCTTTGCAATCGCCGAGTGTATCGACTATGTTGGAGACAAGATTTTGTGCAATCTTTATTTTGGTGTTGCTCTGCCACATTCCGTACATGCTGTTCGAGCAATCGAGAATGAAGAGTATGCGGGTGGTTTGAAAAGCGTCCTTTTTCGTTACTCTCACTCCTTTGGGCTGGGCTGTCGATGCCAGTCCCAGTCCGATGAAAGTCGCAAGTATCGCTATGGTTCTCAATATTCCCGTTCTTCTCATGGCCGTTGCAATTCTTTTGCTAAAAATCGCCGAGTGTTTCCTTCAACTGAGAAAGTGCCTTCGCCGCCTGCTCATCGTTCGGCGGTGTTCCATGCCATTTGTTGTCGTTTTGCATGAAGTCCACACCGTAACCCATCTGCGTGTGCATAAGCATTACAACGGGTTGTCCGTGTCCCGTTTCGGCTTTTGCCCGTTTCAAGCCCTCGCAAACGGCATTCATGTCATTGCCTTCGGCTTCCACCACCTTCCACATAAAGGCTTCGAACTTGGCTTTGAGGTTGCCGAGTGAACAAACCGCCGTTGTGGTTCCATCGATTTGCAATCCGTTCACGTCTATCGTCGCTATAAGATTATCCACTTTGTTGGCTCCGGCAAACATTACCGCCTCCCAGATTTGTCCCTCTTGCAACTCGCCGTCGCCATGCAAGGTATAGACTGTCTTGTCATCGTTGTACATTTTCTTTGCCAAGGCTGCTCCTATCGCAACGGACAACCCCTGTCCCAAAGAGCCTGAGGCTTGTCTTACGCCGGGCAAACGGTCGTGTATGCTCGGGTGTCCCTGCAAGCGTGTACCCAAACGACGGAATGTTGCCAATTCTTTGACAGGGAAATAACCCCTTCGTGCCAAGACGCTGTACAAAACAGGTGATATATGACCGTTGGAAAGAAAGAACATATCCTCTCCCCTGCCCTGACGGGTGAAAGAGTTAACGTCCAAGTGCATAACCTCGAAATACAAGGCTGTCATAAAGTCCGCACACCCCAAACTGCCGCCCGGGTGTCCGCTTTGACACGAGTTAACCATGCGAATTATATCGCGTCTTACCTGTGTCGCAATGTCCTGCAACTGTTTTACTTCTGCCATTACTGCTTTTGATTTTTCGTTTGCAAAGGTAGCACTTTTTCTTCTAATGGCAAAATGAACCGGAATGGCGGCTGGGCAAGTCTTATCGTATAAGCATAAGGCTGCCCTTTTGAGTATGTGTGTTCCCTTTGGTGTCTGTGAATTTCACTATGTAATAGTATCCTCCCTGCATGGCATCTCCGCCGTTGAATGTGCCGTCCCAACCATGGTTTATGTCGTTGGCGGTGAATATAAGTACGCCGCGACTGTTGTAAATGTCCATTCTGTATGCGGAGAGTTCGGCGTATGCGGGTTTGAATATGTTGTTGGTGCTTTCTCCGGGCGTGAAAGCATTAGGAATAAAGAGTTGCGTGCGTACGATGTCCTCCGGACGAATATCGGAAAAGGTCTTCGTGCCTGCCTCAGGCTCAATGATTTCGGTGTTTGCAGGCTTTGCCGCCGACTTTTGTGCGGGAAGAGTTGTCGAAACGACTTTCGGTATTCCGGCGACTTGATTGCGAGGCATGACGGCTGTCTCGTGATGATTGGTTACGGTCGTAGGATTTATTGTTTCAACAACCTGATTGTCAACCTCTGCAATAACTGTATTTTCTTTCGCCGTTTCATTTTTGCGAATCATCGTTCCGGTAATTTTTTTCGGCGTATCATTTTGCTCGATTGCCGTTTCGTCTGCAAGCTGTCTTTGAACGGTCGGTTCAGGATAGGTCTCTGTCTTTGCAATCTCCTTTTCCGCTTTTTCCGGAGCCAATGCCAACATGCCGACGAAGCCTGCCAGCAAAACCGTTGCCACGATGACGGAGACGGTAAGGTAGGTGTGTTTCGGCTTGTTCAATTCCTTGGACAGGTTTTTCCATAAGCGTTCATCGGGTTGCTGTTCGTAATCATGTAATCGCTCTCTGAACTGTTCGTAATTCTTATCCATAATCTTCCTCCTTTTTATGTTTTCACCCGAACCTTTAATCTGCGTTTCGGATTTCGGTTTGAATGTTTTTCTTGTTTATTTTTTCTCTCAGTAATTGCTTTGCCTTGAAATTCAATCCTCTCAACGTACTCTCGCTCAACTGCAACATTTCCGATAATTCCTTGTAAGAATAGCCCTCTATTTCGATAAGATTGAATACCGTCCTGCAATTCTCCGGCAAAGACGCAACCATATCGAGTATCTCGGCGGTCGAAAAATTGTCGAGTTGCACAGGCTTTTCCACAAGGGAGGGGCAATCCTGTACATCGCAAAAAAAATGCGATTTATCGTAACGATAGTAATTCAAAGCACAGTTGACGAAAAGACGTCTCAGCCAACCGCCGAACGCTCCCTTGAAAGAATACTTGTCAAGCTGTGAAAATGCCTTAATGAAAGCCTCTTGGAAAATATCCTCTGCGTCCTGACGGCAACGTGCATAGCGAATGCACAAGCCGAGCATGAGAGGGGAATACCTGTCATAAAGAGCCCGTTGAGCCTTTGCGTCTTTTTTGAGACACCTTCTTATTATTTCTTCGTCCGAAAGGTTCATCGCTGCTATGACACTCGTTTCACTCGATTTGTTTCCGCAAAACAACGAAATCTTCAAAAGAAACGGTGCGACATCTGTAAGCCGGGTTCTGTCGGGTTTGCATTTGCAAACCGTTCTATCATTAATCTACTGCCTGCCTTGCGACAAGCCTCTAACGACCTACCCCTCGGAAAAGGACGAGCAGCCCCATGCTCCGATATATTTGGTCTTTCAACTCATAAGGTTTACCCCTGCGACTTATCACTAAGCCGTAGCGTGAGCTCTTACCTCGCGTTTTCACCCTTACCTTGGAAAAGGCGGTTGTTTTCTGCGGCACTTTCTGTCGGACTTTTGCAAATCCGCCTACCCGTTAGGTAGTATGATGCTCTGCGTTGCCCGGACTTTCCTCTCCGAATGGAAATTCGCAGCGATAGAACGATGTCGCACCGTTATGTTTCTTACTCCTTAGGTGTCGAATTGGCAGCACGCTTACGTGCGACCTCGTCAAGAAGTATTTTTCGTATTCTCAGATGGTTCGGAGTGATTTCAAGATATTCGTCTTCGGCTATATATTCCATTGCTTCTTCCAAAGAGAACTTCTTTGCCGGTGCTATATTGACTTTTTCATCGGCACCTGCCGAACGCATGTTTGATAATTTCTTGGTGATTGTCAGGTTTACCACAATATCATCGGGTCTCAATCCCTCTCCCACGACCATTCCGGTATATACCTCGTCGCCCGGAGAGACGAAGAAAGTGCCTCTGTCCTGCAATTTGTTTATCGAGTACTCTATTGCGGTACCTGTCTCCTTTGCAATCAAAGCTCCCATTCTTCTTCCTGTGATTTCGCCCTTCCAAGGTTCGTATCCTTTCAAACGACTCGCCATTATGGCCTCTCCTTCCGATACTGTAAGTATGTTGTTTCTCAATCCTATGATACCTCTCGAAGGAATGGTGAACTCGATGTGGCTTCTGTCCCCCTGAGCCTCTATGCTGTCTATCTCTCCCTTCCTCATAGTCACCAATTCTATCACCTTACCGGCGAATTGCTCCGGAACAACTATGGTCAACTGCTCCACAGGCTCGCATTTCTTACCATCTATTTCCTTGATGATTACTTTAGGTTGTCCGACCTGCAATTCATAGCCCTCTCGACGCATGGTCTCTATCAGAATCGAAAGATGAAGAATGCCTCGTCCGTAAACGATGAGAGAATCCGGCGAATCGGTTTCCTCGACACGAAGAGCCAGATTCTTCTCCAACTCTGCGAACAATCTCTCACGAAGATGTCGTGAGGTCACATACTTGCCGTCCTTGCCGTAAAAAGGCGAATTATTTATCGTAAAGAGCATGCTCATCGTCGGATCATCGACCTTTATCGGCTTCAACGGTTCAGGATTTTCCAAATCGCAGACAGTGTCCCCTATTTCAAAGTCTTCCAATCCCAAAATGGCACAAATCTCCCCCGCTTCCACCGGTGTCTTGATTTTTTCCTTTGCCAAGCCTTCAAAGACATAGAGCTCCTTGATTTTGGAACGCACCATCTCTCCATTGGTTTTTGCAAGCGTTACATCTTGTCCTGCAACCAACGTTCCTCTGTGAAGACGTCCCACAGCTATTCTGCCGACATACGAGGAGTAATCCAAGGAAGAAATCATCAACTGTGTATTTCCATCCGTTACATTGTAAGCAGGAATATGCTTTATTATCATATCCAGAAGATAAGAAACGTCTTCCGTAGGGTGTTCCCAATCTTCACCCATCCAGCCCTGCTTCGATGAGCCATAAACGGTCGGAAAATCCAACTGTTCCTCCGTTGCACCGAGAGAGAACATAAGGTCGAAAACCTTTTCCTGCGTTTCCACAGGATTGCAATTAGGTTTATCAACCTTATTTATAACCACAATGGGTTTGAGGTTCAATTCGATTGCCTTTTGCAGCACAAAACGGGTCTGCGGCATCGGACCCTCAAAAGCATCTACCACGAGCAGAACGCCATCCGCCATATTCAACACTCTTTCCACCTCTCCGCCGAAATCACTGTGGCCGGGAGTATCGATAATGTTTATTTTGTAACCCTTGTATCTGATTGAAACGTTCTTGGACAGTATCGTGATACCGCGTTCACGCTCCAAATCGTTGTTATCCAGTATAAGTTCCTTCGTCTCTTGATTGTCGCGGAAAAGCTTTGCCTGATACAGCATTCTGTCCACGAGGGTCGTTTTACCGTGATCTACGTGAGCTATTATGGCTACGTTTCTGATGTTCTGCATTCTGTGTTTCGAATATTATTAAGACTGTTTATATTTCGATGGAACGGCGTTTCGCGAAAATGAAACCCCGTTCCATTCTTCTCTTTCTTCGTTTCACCGAAACGGCGTTTCGGCAAAACAATCCTTTATCGCAGGAAATCAAGTTCCTATCCGAAAAGTTCTTTCTTTATCTCTTCCACCGCCTTTTCTATGCCCGAAGCATCTTTTCCACCGGCAGAGGCGAAGTATTTCTGACCGCCGCCGCCGCCTTTGATGTGTTTGGCTGCCGAACGTATGATTTTGGAAGCGTCTTTGCCGTTTGCGACAAACTCTTCGCCCAACATAAGCGACAAGGACACCTTTCCATCATTTTCTCCGTAGGCAATGAAACATATATTGTTGCTTTCCGATTTGAACCTGAAAGCCAAATCTTTCACCACATCGGCATTCAGTTTGCTGCAATCCCACTCCAACAAGTCCGCATCGCCCGTTTGCTTGATTTCTTTGCGAAGAACATCGAACAGTTGTGCCGTTTTCTCTTTCTGTAACTTGTCGAGACCGGCTTTCAATGCCGCATCGTCCTCGATTAACTTCTTGACAGATTGCACGACATTAGGGCTTGCAACGAACAAAGAATGTATTTCTTTCAACGTATCGAGACTTTCGTAAAGAAATTTCTCGAATCCCTTTCCGCTTACCGCCTCAATTCTCCTCACACCCGCCGCAACAGCCGTCTCATTCACTATTTTCACCATTCCGATTCGACCTGTCGATTTGACGTGAGTACCGCCGCAAAGTTCTATACTGTCGCCGAATTTTATGCAACGCACCTTATCGCCGTATTTTTCGCCGAATAAAGCCATCGCACCCATTTCTTTCGCTTGGTCTATCGGTATATCGCGGAAATCTTCCGCCGAATAGTCCTCCCGAATCATTGCATTGACGATTTGTTCCGCCTTTTTAATCTCCTCATCCGTGAGTTTCGACGGGTGCGAAAAGTCGAATCGCAAACGCATATCATCGACATACGAACCTTTCTGCTCCACATGGTTTCCGAGAACCTTGCGTAAAGCATAATGCAAAAGGTGAGTCGCCGTATGATTCGCCTCTGTCGATTTACGCAATTCAGCATCGACGGTAAGCATGAACGGTTCCTCCAAATTCTTCGGCAGTTCTTTCACGATGTGAAGGGTGAGTTTGTTCTCCTTTTTAGTATCCGTTATCCTTGTTCTGCCGCCGGAGTTTTCCATAACGCCCTTATCTCCCGTCTGACCGCCCATTTCGGCATAAAAAGGTGTGCGATCGAAAACAAGTTGATAGCAAACCGAATTCTTCATCGTTACTTTCCGATAACGCAAAAGCCGAGCCTCCGTCTGCAAAACGTCGTATCCGATAAATTCTCCCAAGCCTTCGAAAGGCACAACCTCCACCCAATCGTCCGTAAGGCTCTTCGCGGCATTACGGGAACGCTCTTTCTGAGCGGCAAGGTTGCTTTCGAAGCCCTTCATATCCACTTTGTAACCTTTCTCCTGTGCCATCAGTTCCGTCAAGTCCACAGGGAAACCGTAGGTATCGAACAACTCGAAAGCGAAATCGCCGTCTATCGTTTTGTCATTGCTTTGCGAGATGTACTTCTCGAACTTCAAAATACCGTTTGCGAGAGTTCGGAGGAATGAAAGTTCCTCCTCGCGTATTATCTTTTCAATCAACGGACGTTGTTCCTTGATTTCCGGATATTGTTCACCCATTTGCTCCACAAGAATGCCCACCATGTCATAGAGGAACGGCTCGTTGAAGCCGAGGAACGTGTAACCGTAGCGAACAGCTCTTCGCAATATCCTTCGGATAACGTAACCTGCCTTGGCGTTTGAAGGCAACTGTCCGTCCGCAATGGCGAAGCAAACCGCTCTTATATGGTCTGCACATACCCTCATGGCAATATCCTTCTCCTCATCGCCCTTGCCGTATTCCGCACCGGCTTTCGCCGCAAGGTGTTTAATCATCGGTTGGAATATATCGGTATCGTAGTTCGATTGTTTGTCCTGCAAAACCATGCAAAGTCTCTCGAAACCCATTCCTGTGTCGATATTCTTCTCCTTCAAAGCCGTAAGACTTCCGTCTGCCAAGCGATTGAACTCCATGAACACCAAGTTCCAAATCTCGATCACCAACGGATTATCCTTATTCACCAAATCCCTGCCGCAAATCTTTGCTTTATCCTCCTTGTTTCGCAAATCGACATGAATTTCCGAACATCCGCCGCAAGGCCCCGTCTCTCCCATTTCCCAGAAGTTATCTTTCTTGCTTCCGAATATTATCCTGTCCTCCGCAATCCACTGTTTCCAATATTCGAACGCCTCCATATCCGCATTCAAGCCCTCTTTCTCATCGCCGCCGAACACTGTTACATATATAATATCCTTATCTATTCCATAGACCTCCGTCAACAGTTCCCAAGCGTATGCAATCGCTTCCTTCTTGAAGTAATCCCCGAAAGACCAATTGCCTAACATTTCAAACATGGTATGATGGTACGTATCCCTTCCCACTTCCTCCAAATCGTTATGCTTTCCGCTTACCCTCAAACACTTCTGCGAATCGGCAGCCCTGAGATAAGGCTTGGTCGAATTGCCGAGGAAAATATCCTTGAACTGATTCATTCCGGCATTGGTGAACAAGAGCGTAGGGTCATTCTTCACCACTATCGCCGAAGAAGGTACCACGGTATGCCCTTTCGAGGCGAAAAAATCCAAAAACTTCTTTCTTACTTCCTTTGAACCAATCATATCAGAGTTCCTTTATTTCTTTAATCACATACAGGCGAAACGGTTCCGCAAACCACGCACCCCACTCCGTCAAGTCTGCAAAGGTACAAAAAAAATCAAAATTCACTGCCCGCATTCCGCAAAAGCATCATACAAACAGCTCCCGCTCAAAACAAAAGCGATGAAATCCGCCCCGTCAACCGACAGACACGAACCTCATCGCCTGTTCCGTAGAACCGTCCTTACCTAAAAGAACAGCGTAAAGCCTGCTTCCAAATGATTTCTTCCGAACTTCTTCTTCGAGGAAGTGGATAATCCGTTATCTACTCTCGACGAAATAACATAATCCACATCATAAATACTGTAATTCACAAAAGTCTTCAAACGATGTCCGCACATAGAGAACTCCAATCCTGTTCCGAAAGAAAGGAAAGGCTGAAAATCATCCATGGATTCCACACCGTAAGTCATCTCGCCCTTTGTTCCCCTGAATGAAGACAAATCCGCAGTTATCATCTCCCTCAAACCACCGCCGAGAGACACATTCCAAAACGTTTTATCGCAAATTCGCGTGCTGTAATTCACCATTATCGGCACTTCCACGGAGTGAAAGACCGCATTGTAACGATCCTCCGCAAAAAAATCGGGATAATCCGACAAAAATCTTGTATCATCGGCAACCACAAGCTTTACTTCCATATTCATATACGCATACTTCAAGCCTGCCGAAAGGGAGAAATTCTTATTGAACCTGTATTCGTATGCAAAATGCAAGGAAAAACGAGACATAGCCGTAACATTCGCCGCACTGCGGAACTTCTTGAATGAATTACTTCCGACATCAAACACCCTGTGGTCAAAAGTCAGGTCTCCGCCAAAGCTATTCACCAAATTGCATGTGGAGAAAATATCGGTCGCTGCTCCAAAGCCGAAATTATGTTTCTTTAAGCCACCGGATTTTTCCGATTTCGTTTGAGCATCAAGCCCACCCAATGCGGTCAAAACCGCAAACAAAGTAATAATTACCTTTTTCATCGTTTTTGTCTCTTAATTTGAAAATCATTTAATGCCACAAAGATACACATTTCACTTCAAATAAACAAGTATTAAGAAAAAAACATTTATCAAACTTGCGAAACATTTGACTTTAAGGGCTTTGTGCATTGTATTTTCTCTGAAACACCACTACTTATTCGCCATTAACCTTTTCGGAAATGAGTTTCTCGAATTTCTTTTCGGTGCAAAGGCTCAAATCTGTGCCGACGAATTTACCGTCCATGAATAATGAAAATATCGTATCGGGGCTTGGTGCTTTGCGTGCCTGCTCACGGGTTTCCAGTTTGATTATTTCCAAAGGCACGCCATGCTTTTCGGCAAGTTCTTTCAGTTGTCCGCCGACATAATATTCCGTAAACGGACAGCGGGAAGAGTAATAAGCCGTCAAACCCTTCTTTTCGCCGCAAGCACCTTCCGCAACGCACGGCAGAAAGTACGGATTCGGAGCGGCGACATCGAACTTCATGGCAATCAAAGCAAAACCGTAAGGCAACTTTTCCACGATAGTGAAACCATGAGCCAACAACCATTTCGTATCGCTCATGAAAGGCAGCTTCTTCGTGCCTACCACGGATACCAAGCCGCTTTTTCTCTGACGTTTTGCGTCCTCCATGACGGATTGAAGCAAGGCATAGCCATGCCCTTTACCTTTATATTGCCCCGAAACCCAAAAACAATTTATCATTATATAGTTCGGAGCCTCCACGGCAGTCCATGCCTTTTCCGCAGGTACGTATTCGATAAACACCTTGGCTCTTTCGTTCAGTCTTCTGAACACATAACCCTCGCCGAACTCCTTTTTCAACCATTCTTTCTTCGCCTTATAACCCTCTGCACACTTTTTATCTGAGAAAGCACAGCAAATATGCTCCTCATCTATGCTTTCCGCATTCAAATCCATGTATTCCGTATCCATCTTCTTCCTTTCGTTATTTCCAAATCGGTTAATCGTATCAAAAAAAAAGAGGGACTGCTCCCCGCCTGCGTTGTTTGCAGTTTGCGGAAAACAGTCCCGAGTGTATACTTAAATTAAAGCCGTAAAATATTACAGTTCCCCGTCACTTTTTTGCGACGGTTTACTTCACAGGGTGGTCTTTATGGAATTGTTTAACCCTTTCTTCGAATACAGGAATCATTTCATGAGGCACCAAAGACACGCATGCTCTCACGCCTTCGGTTCTTGTGCTTCTGCAAATCTTCAAAGAGATTGCACTGATACCGTAATACGCCAACTCGCTCAACAATTCCTCTCCGCTATAGCCCGGATAAGAGAACGTAAAGTAAAATCCGTCTGCCACATCCATGTCCAAATCCTTGTCATAAACAATCTTGAAACCGTTTTCGACCAATGCCTTTTTCATCTGATGGGCTTTCCTGCCGTAATCCTTCAAAGGCTCGGCGAAGTTGTACGTCCCATCGTTGCAAGCCTTGAATATGGCTGTCAAGGCATACTGCGGCGAGAATGCCGTTCCCGAAGTCAAGGCATAGAGTGAGCCGAATATTATGGCACGACCGAAACTCTCCTGAGTGAAGAACTTCTTCATGTACTCGGTTTTAAGCTCGAACAAAGCAGGGCTTATTATCATCACTGCAATACGTTGACCTGCGTATGAGAAAGCCTTGCTGCCGGAAATCATCAATATGTATTTCTCTGCCCATTTCGCAACCGTAGGTTGGAAAGGAGGCACTCCCGGTTTGGAATAATCCTTACGGAAGTCCATTCCGAAGTAAGCCAAGTCCTCAATCACTATCACATCGTGCTTGTTCGCCTCTTCGGCTATTATTTGCAACTCTTTCTCGTTGAAAGAGAACCAAGCCGGATTGTTAGGCGAGGAATAAATCATCGCAATCACCTCTCCCGTTGAAAGGTATTCCTCCAATTTCGCTCTCAACTTATCGCCACGATAATCGTAAACGTCGAAATGCAAAGTCTCTATACCTAATATATTGCACTGTTGCTTTTGAACGGGGAAACCCGGGTCGATGAACAAAATCTTGTTCTTCTTTGCGTCCAAACGAGCCACCGTCATGAAAGCCGCAAAGCTCGCCTGCATGCTTCCGACAGTGGGAACGCATGAATCCTCCGGCACTTCGACATCAAGGAAGTTCTTCACGAATCTTGCCGTCTCGTGTTTCAACTCCTTCGTTCCGTAAATATCCGGATAGATTGCCGCACAACCGCCCTTCAAAGCCTCGATTTCTGCCTCGACACCTATCTGCACTGCAGGCAATCCGGGAATACCCATCTCCATTCTCACAAATTTCTCACCCGTTGCCGCTTCCACATCATCTATCACCTTTTTCACCTCACGTATAGAGCCTGCTCCCACGCTCTTGATTTTGTTCTTGGCTACGATTTCATCGACCAAAGCCTTGTCAAATGGTATATTCTGCATAAAATTACTGTTTTGTTAATACTGAAATACTGTTTTGCCTTTTCTTTCTTCCCTTCCGACGCACATATACATCAATGCAACCCTGCCCGACCTCCGTCCACCGCCACATTTAATCGCACAAACACATCGGAACGCACATAAACCCACCCCGCAAGTCGAAGCAACACGCTTCAACGCTGCAAAGATAGCACTTTTTATCGAACAAGCCAAATTCAAGCACCCATTTTAAAAGCCGCAAAACCATATTCCGCCAACCGATAAAAACACCCCTCGACCAAAACGCCGTTCCGCAAAAATAAATCGCCGAAAGAAAAAATTCTTCCGCCATTTCAATTTCATGAAACGGTGTTTGCTTTTCAAAATAGGAAAAAGATTTTCGGCGGCTTGGGCGATATAAGTAACGAAGCCCGCAGTTCGAGAACTGCGGACTTCGTTACATCGAGAGTAAGGCTATCTGTTCACCACGACTTTTCGTGCTGCCGAGCCGTTGTCGGAATTAAAGATGAGCCAATAGATGCCGGATTTCAATTTCGACACGTCTATTCTGAGATTTGTGTCTCCTCTCTTCACCTTGTCGAACAAAAGAACCTGTCCTTTGGCGTTCACCAATTTTATGTTCACATCTGCGGATAGTTCTTCGGAGAAAGCGATTTGTGCCATGTCGTTCGCAGGGTTGGGATAAACCTGTCCTATACCTTCCAATTCGCTTGCGGGAAGTGTGTTCAAAGATGCATAAACGCTTTCTTCGCTTATACCGTTCACATCACTGCCATAGACTGTCGTATAGAAGCCTTTAGGTGCGGTCATGGGCTTGGTGATGGTTTTTCCGTTGTTTGAAGTCGCGGAAATGTAGTATTCGAGGGTATCTCTCGTCGTTTCCGGAAGATTGATTTGGGCAGTGAACATATTGCCTTCGTCAGCCGTGAGTACGGCTTCCTGCCATGCTGTCTCGCCGCTCGTGCGATAGAAAACGGATGCGGAAGCTATGCCGCTGCGGTTTTGTGCTATAACCCTGTATGTGGGAGCCGACGCATTGCTTGCGGTATTCCACCATCTGACAGGGTCATGGTATATTCTGACAGGGTTTTCCGCAGGTATTTGTTTGGTGATGCAGTGGATTGCTCCGCCGAAGCCGTCAAATTCCCTGACGTCTATTTCTTCGAATTCATAGCCCGGGTAACGTTGTTTCATTATCTCGATTGCCGCTTTGTTGCCATCGACATCGCCTCTTCTCGAACCGCTGAGGGATTCGTCATAGAAGACCGGCTGCATGATTGCATCGTTGACGAAAGTGTGGTTCGAGTAAGAACGAGTGTAGTTCCTGTTGTATTCGCTCTGCGAAGAGTACCACGAACCGTTGTTTTTGGCAGGAAGAGGTATCCTCGTGTTGTGGTACTTCGAACCGAAAATGGTTTCCAAATTGCAAAGCAAGTCCATGTTGCTTTCCACCCTTCTCGGATCCGAGAGGTTCGCCATGGAGGAAGGGTGTTTGGTCGATACGAAACTTGTTTCGTCCCACATGTCGCAGTAAAGGTCTATATGCCCTGTGCCTCCGTCATACTTCAAAGCCGGAAGGACAACGCAGCGTGAAAGATTCAACAAGTGCATAAGGGAATCCCGCACCTGACTGTTGCTTAACGATGGCTTGCTCTGCACATTGTAACCGTAAGGGCTTGAAGAATCCAAATAGTAAAGCCCGTAGGTGTCTTGGTTCAACTCATAAACCGCATCGGAAGTGAACAAACTTCCCACACCATCGAGAAGTATGTTTCCGCCCTCATATTCTATGGTATTGGTAAAGACACGGAAGCCGGCTTGTTCTCCTATGCGTTTGGCGATTTGGTCGTCCAGCGGTCTGCCACCATAGTATTCGAAATCCATGAAGCCTATGCTGTCCTGCTCTCCGTAGTAGAAAGCAACAGGACCGCAGTCTCTGTACCAGAAAGAGTTGCCCGGGTTGATGAAGAAACGATAATTGGTCAACGGAGTGCCTCTTTGCGTCATGAAATCCTTGATTGCGATACTGTCTTCGGCGGAACGTATGTTTATCCAAACCTGAGCATGCCGCTGAATGCCGTCAGCCAACTTGGCAAACAACTTCGCATAGCTGCTTGTGGCAGAAACATCGGGCGTTGAAACGACCGGCACCAACTCGTATGAATCGGAATAATACGACATACCCTGACCCTCGAACAATTCCTCCGCAGGTTCGTTGCCGGAGACCGTGTAGGTATCGTATATCCATGTCATGAGAATAGCCTGCACCTCATCACTTTCGATAGGGAATATCATATCCTCTGGAACTTCGAGAGGCGTTTTCACTCCGTTATCGTTCGATTTTGCTTTGAAGATGTTTTGCGGAAGACTTCTCTTCATAGGAACTCTCGAATGAATACCTCTATAATATGTATTCAACTCCTCGGGCGACATCTTGCCTTTCATTTCGGCTGCCTTTTGCTGTTTTTGCAGCAAACCCGTCTGTCCGAAGCCTGCAAACGCAAGACCCAAACAGCATACGTAAACTAAAAATGTGAATTTTCTCATTGTACTTGACTTTTATGTGATTTACTTGGGAACGTACGCCGAGCGAAAAAATTACATGAAAAATATGTGTAGATTGAAAAAAGATTGTATCTTTGCAACATTATTCGAGTTGAGACGTTAGAGTAATCAGGAATAAGGAAATAAGGAAATGAGTACAAAATGAGAAAATATATCAAATTGTTATGAAGAAAGTAATATTTTGCATTTCGGCATTCATGCTGTTTTTGTCGGCAAATGCACAAGAAAAGACTGTGTTGAGACACGCAGGTTTTGAAACGAACCGTTTCATCGATAATTGGGAGATTTCCGCAGGCGTAAGCGGACAGTTGTTCCAGAAATTGACAAGAACGGACAAGGAATTGAACAAAGGAAGTTTCGGAGACCGTATGAACATCGGCTTTAACGTGGCTGTGGGCAAATGGATTACCCCTATCTTCGGAGGAAGAGTACAATTCCAAGGTTATTCCATGACAACGTTCGACGATGCGGAAGTTCAAAACGATTGGAACTATCTTTACGTTCATGCAGACGTTATGGCAAATCTCACGAACTGGATTTGCGGATACAAAAGCGACAGATTTTATAACGCAGTCTTGTTTGGAGGTTTCGGATACGCAAGTTCAACGACCGATGCCAAGGATGGCTGGAACGGAGAATACGCTTTCACGGGCGGTTTGCAAAACAGATTCAGACTATGCGAAGCATGGGACGCGAATTTGGAGATAAAGACAACATTGGTTACCCAAGATTTCGATAATTTGCCAAAGTATAGCAGGTTCGGATTGCTATGGGACGCAAGCATTGGAGCGACTTACAAAATCCCTACGAAGAGAACGTTCGGTTATATCGACCACGACCAATACAAGAACAAGATTGCTGCATTGGAAAAAGACGTTGAAAACGGTAACAAGACAATAGCTGAAGACGAAGCAGAAATCAACAGATTGAAAGCAGCCGTAGATAAGGAGAAAAAAGCGAAAGAGGCTGCCATGGAGGCAGAACGCAAGGCGAAAGCAGCGTATGCACCTACCACAAATCAGTCTTTGTCAATCTTCTTCCGCTTGGGCGAGAGCAAAATCTCCGATAAGAACCAAGAGAACTTGAAGTTCTTGGCTGAAGCCATCAAGGCAGATAAAGGAAAAGACGTTTTCACCATCACCGGATACGCAGATAAGGAAACAGGTAGTGCTGAGCGTAACGACGCTTTGAGTAAAGAAAGAGCGGAATCTGTTTACAACTACTTGGTTAACTTGGGCGTTGACAAGAATCGCTTGAAAATAGATTACAAAGGCTGCAAAGAACAACCGTTCAGCGGTAAAGCTTACATGAACCGTGCAGCCATCATCAAGAAGTAAGCAACGATAACGAAGCAATTCGGCAAAAAGATAGAGAGAATACGTTTCTTCTCTATCTTTTTTTGTTTTAATCATATACTTTCTTCCGTTCACACGAATGGAAGTTCGTGATGAAAGAAGAGATAGAAACAATATTTTCAGAAAACGCCAGTATTATACATCAATCCGATATGAAGACATTGACGACTTTTGCACAGACTTATTTTTCTCGCATTGGTATTTTGCGGTTTTTGCATCGCTTTGCCACCTTTCTTCAAGAGCATTTCCATAATGCTTTTGGCTTTGATTTTGTTGGCAAGCGGTGAATTATTCCGCTGCAAATATACCGCCAAACAAATATTCGATTTACGCAATCCGCTGTTTTGGTTGGCTACGCTTTACATTCTCTATTGCATAGGCATGCTTTGGAGCAGCAATACGGCATACGGTATGATGGATTTGCAAATCAAATTGCCTCTGATACTGATACCTTTCCTTTTCTGCTTCATTCCACGGGAATACCTGACAAAAAAACGCTTATGGATTTACGCTTCGGCATTCATCACCGGCATTACGATAGTGCTTTCTTGCCTTCTTATTTCAGCCATACTGCGAAACATGCATGCTGAAACATTCAATTTCAGACGCATTATGTACATTTATCTGTCAGCAAAATATGCTCCGAACTATTTGGCGACAGAAACCTGCATTGCAGCTATTCTTACCTTTTTCAATCCTCTGCATTTTCTCCGCATAAGCGACAAAGGCGTAATCATCATAAAGAGTTGTCTGATATGTTTCTTCAATACACTTCTTATACTCTTGGACAGCAGAGTGGGTTCAATAGGAATTGCAGTTGCAGACTTGATTATACTTTTCCATTTGTTCCGCAAGAGAAACATTTTGCTCGCATTACTGTTCATAGCATACGTTATCGGAAACGTGGCTTTTGTGGGAGCAATGTCCCGCCTGCCTTTCGAGCGGTCGATACCCAAATCCGCAAGTAGTTCCTCCGAATCAAGATTAACGATATACTATTATGTCCTCAACAAATCGATAATGAATTCTCCTGTTTGGGGATATGGTACCGGAGATACCAAAGATGTTTTAACGAAAATGCATTCAGATGAACAAATAGGCTTTAAGCGTTACCTCAATGCTCACAATCAGTTTCTTCAAACAACGGTTGCCATCGGTGTCTTGGGCTTGGCGTGCTTGGTTGCAGTGTTTGTCTGCTTCGCTTTGCGGCTATGGGAAAGAAAGTATTTCGCTCTATTGGCAGGGCTTGCCATAATAGGCTTGCTGATGATGACCGAATCTTCTTTGGAGCGTCAGGCAGGAGTGCATTTCTGCAGCTTCGCTTTCTGTTGGTTATATGCAATCACGCATAAGGACAAGAAAAAAGAGGGAATCGAACAAGTCTGATTCCCTCTTCCTCATTATGGTCGGCTATCTTTCCTCTACTCCAATTCTTCCTTGGGTTCTTCCGCTTCTTCAACCTCGGAATAATCTCCGTGATTGAGAACGAATTTTTCTTTTCCCTGAGTTTCTTCCTCCTCTTCCTCGCTTTCTCCTGCTATCTCCTCATCATTCTTCGATGAACCGAGGATTTCCTTATCGAATTCCTCTTCCGTGAACTTGGAATCCACAACGACATCGACTTTAACCATGTAAACCGCGTCTTCTGTTTCCAAAGGCACGACATAAAGAGAAGAACCGTCGGGTTTGGTTATCTTTTGGGCAGCATCGGCGTAACCTTCGCCATATTGGGCATCGAACATATCTCTTGCCTCCTGCGGTAAATTCTGGTAGCTCTTAATCAAATGTTTCTTTGTCTGTGCTTTCATTATATCCACTCCAATTTTTTTGCAATATTACGGATATTGAACCTAATGAAAGAGGGTTTCATACACTTTTTTTCGCCCGTTTGGCGTAGCCTTTTGGTTGCCAGCGAAATAAAAATCGGATTTTATCTCATCACGTTGATATTTCCCGTGAATATTTTCTGTTTCGAGCCTTCTCTCACAGCAAAACGATAGAAATATACACCGTCCGCAAGCCCTTCCGCAGCCCAATCGTTGGGGTATGAAACCGCTCGGAAAACCACCTTTCCCCTTCTGTCGAAAATGACAAGTTCGTTATCGGGATATTTCTCGATGTTGCGTATCTCGAAACGGTCGTTTATGCCGTCATTATTCGGAGACACAAGGTTCGGTATGCCGATTGCAGGCTCGAAAGCCGCCTCCGCCCGTTGTCTTTCCTGCGGTTTCGCTTCACAAACCTCTTTTTGCGGCACGCTCTGCTCATGCCGTTGCTGTTTCACGGGCTTTGCCGGCGATATGCTTTCGCTCTGCACCGCAGTTGCTGCGGGAGACAGCACCGTTTCGGCAACATGGTCAACCTCTTTCTCCTCCCCTTTCACCATCTCTTCGTTTCCGATTTCAGAAACGGCGTTTGAGAAAAATAAATCGGCGTTCGGCGAAATTGAAACGGCGTTTCGTTTTTTCGGAACTTCAATCGTTTTTTCCGTCTCGGCTTCCGGCGTGTTCTGCACGGTTTCCACAATCCTTGTTTCCGGCTTTGCAATCGGCTTTTTCTCCTTTACTTCGCTCCTGTTCAACAGATAAACACCTCCGCCGGCAAAAGCCGCCAATGCAATGCCCGCAATGGTTTTTCCGACCACTGCCGAAAACTTTGCCGAAGAGGCAAGCGATGTTCCGGAAGAGTGAGCAGCATCAGCCGATTGCGGCATTGCCTCGTTCAATCCCGCTTCCAACTTATCCCAAACGCCATTCGGCACCTCTGCTTCGGCATCATGCAACCTGCTTCTGAACAATTCGTCCAACTTCATGACTTACTCTCCTTTCTCTTCTCCGTTTCAGTTAAATACATCTTCAATTTCTGCTTCGCTCTATAAAGAATCGTCTTAACGATTTCGACCTTTGAATTCAAACATTCGGCAACCTCCGCATATTTGTAACCATCTACGACAACCATGTTGAACACCGTTCTGTACCTTTCGTCCAAGGAATTTATCGCATCATACAACTCATCTGTCGAAAACCTGTCCTCCATCTCAAGCTCTTCGACGAACTCCTCTCTTTCTTCCCCTCGTTCCACCTGATTGCGTCTCAGCTCTTGCTTATAGAGGTTTATGCAGTTGTTTACAATTATGGCTTTCAGCCAACTGCCGAAAGTCCCGCTGCCGTTGTACGAATCCATTTTCAGAAACGCATTGGTAAAGCCCGAAATCAAGGCATCTTCCGCATCGGCGGAACTTCGCATGTAGCGTTTGCAAATCGAGAACATAACGCCTTTGTACCTCTCGAAAATCTTACGCTGAGCCACCCTGTCGTTTCTGCGACAGAGTTCCACCAATTCGACGATTTCCTTCTTTTCTTCCATATACTTTCGCTCGAAAGACAACGAAAAATGGAAAAAGTAAACAATCCGGAGAAACTTTTTTCTATTTCACCACGAAATTTTGACGTATCGACCTTTCGCCAAGCCTCAAATCAAGCACATAACCGCCACTCGGAAGGCTGAAATTAAACCTCATGCAGTCCATACCCTTCTTTCCTTTTTCGGAAAAGAGTTTCCTTCCCAAAGTATCGAAAACAGAAATGACGAAATCCTGCTCCGCCTTCGGAAACTCCACATTCAAACAACCAGTTGCGGGCTGAGGATAAACCTTTATGCCGCTTTGCTCCCCTGAATCAGGTTCAGCAAGCCCCACGACAGCCTTATCGCCAATCGCCATTATGTAATCACCCCTGTGAAGAGGCGTGGAGATATATCCCCTGCCGGAAGAAGGTTCGGCTGTCTCAACATACTCCCATTCACTGCCCATATCCGGACGATAAAACAACATAAGGGAATCCAAGGAAGCATACGAGGTCAACAGGGAGGCATCGAAGGGAATATCGGAACCCGCCACCTCATAATAGAACCTTGCTTCCGCTTCCGCATTCTCCGTATTCACACCCTCAATCGTCCAATAATGCTTGTCGGAGAACCTGTCCACGCCATGCTTTCCGACATTTGCACTCTCTCCCACCCAATGCAGAGTACTCCTTACAAGCAAACTATCGGTGCAAGAGTGAACGAAAACACGACTATAAGAGTTCTTGAACTCGTAAAGACCTCTTTCGCCGATTTTCTTGTAGGAATCCGTCGTCAAATCGAAGAACTCTTCCTCCATATCCAAGAATGCCGCAACGGGAGTGAAAGGAAGCGAAAACGTATGCCGCTTCTGCGTACCGTCGTCTTCGATGGTACGCTTGCAAAGCCTGTAATCGGAAGACATGAAAGTAATCGGAAGACGTGCATTGCCGCAAACGGCATTCTCATCGACTGCACTGCGAGAGCGAATTCTTATCTCTGCGGAATTATTGCCGAAAACGGCTTCCGATATTGCGAAATGATGAGTGATGGTATCAAAAACGTAATAATCGAAAAAGTCCGTCAAATCGATGCCGGAGTAAGAAGAGAGACTGTCCCGCAAGGTGTGGGAATTTATATTGGAATAAGCAAAATCGTTCAACAGTTTTCTCACACTCGAATAGAAAAGGCTGTCTCCCATATAGGCTTTCAAACTCATCGCCACCAAGGCTCCTTTGTCGTAAACGGTGGAAGAATACGTTCTGCTGCTGTCCACACCGGACAAAGCGAAGACACCCTCTCGGTAAGGCAACTTCGCAATCACCTCTTCCGCCTTTTGGCGAAAATGTTCCTTTGCATATTCGCTGCCGTGCATGGCTTCAAGACTCAATCTCTCCGTGAAAGTCGTCCAACCCTCGTTTATCCACATATCGCCCGCACTTTCGCAAGTAATCAGATTGCCGAACCATGAATGAGCGAACTCATGCACCATCACGGATTGCGAAGAAAGCGAGAAGGAAGAAGCAAGAGAACGAACGAAAGCAATATTATCTACATGCTCCATGCTCCCCTGCGGAGTGGTGCAGTAACCCACCCGCTCGAAAGGGAAAGCTCCGAAAAGCCTTTCCATATTCGCAAAAGCGGAATCGAACTTCTCGAAATTACGATACACAGCCGCACTGTCGGAAGGGAAATAAAACACCTGCAATGGCACATTACCGTTTAAGGATTGCAGATTACGCTCCATAACGGCGAAATCCGCAACAGCCATGCTTGCCAAATAAGTTGGGATTTCCCTGTTCAGCGTCCAATGATAGGTATCCGAACTCTCGCCTCTGCTTACAGAATCCAACACACCGCCGCAAACGGCTTTCACATCTTTGTTCACGGTTATATCGAACCTGAATCGAGCTTTGTCGGTGAAGCTGTCCTTACATGCGAACCAAGCCCTGCCGTAAGCATGCGGGAAATCGCCGAAAGCAACGCCGAGATTGTAAATTATATCATTCGTATAATGAATACCTCCCCAACCGTAAGGCTCCACGTTGTTGCCTCCGTTATAGTAAACCCTCACTTCCACGTCCTCATTCGGCAAAGCGGGCTGCGGAAGCGAGAAAAGGATTTTATTTCCATCATAGTCGAATGCCACAGTCCGACCATTCACCAAGACGGAATCCACAAACTGATTTCTCAAATCGAGTTGCACGGAAACATCTTCCGAAGACAGCATACGCAAGGTCAACTTCGTGTAACCGATATGCCTGTTCGGCTGCAAATGATCGACATCGAGATTTATCTCATAGTCCGAGACATCGAAGTTCTGGGCAAACAACCCGACATTACAAAGATGCAACAGCAACATCGACAAACAAAAAACAACGGATTTGAATTTTCTCATATTCTTAAAGTCTTATAATTCAATCAAAGGAGCAAACAATCTTGCAAACGACAATCTGAATTTTTCTTTTGAAAACCTTACTTCTGCATAAAGGGCATACATGATTTCGGTCAAGCCGAAATATCGACCGCTTCTCTCCGTGAAGCGAGAACGAAAAGCAATATAATGATGAAAAGCTCCATATCGTCATATTTTGATGAACAAACACCGCAACAGATGATTGCCGGCATGAACGGTGGCAAAGTTACGAAAAATAGTCAAGGCAACAAAAAGTTGCAAAAGTTCCGATGTTTTCAATTTTACGGATAGTAATTTCTTCTCGCAAAGGTGGAAAATCATCATAGAAGCAGACTTTAATCATTGTACAAAAAGAAAGGGGCTGACTTTTGCCCGCCCCTTCGATACAGTATGCCGATAATGTTATTGTTCTTTTCCGTTCAAGAAAGTACGGCTTACTTTGTTTGTGCCATAATAATATGGTATGTATTCGAGTGTAGGTATCTGTTTCGTGATATAGAAGTTGGCTTTCTTACCTCGGCATATTGAACCGTGTGTTCGGCTCAATCCCATTGCGTATGCGGAGTTTATGGTTGTTGCATTGAGGGCTTCTTGCGGTGTAAGACGGTAGTTGACGCATGCAAATGTCATAATCATTTGCATATTGCCGCTTGGAGAAGAACCGGGGTTGAAATCCGATGCCATTGCAACGGGTAGTCCGGCGGAAATCATCTTTCGAGCCGGAGAATACGGCATGTTAAGGAAGAATGCTGCTCCCGGCAAGATGGTAGGCATGGTTTTGGAGGATTTCAAGGCTGCGATTTCCTTATCGCCTACGCATTCCAAATGATCGACGGACAAGGCTCCGTGTTTTACACCCACTTCGATACCTCCGGAATAGTCTAATTCGTTGGCATGTATCTTTGGGGTGAGACCATATCTCACTCCTGCTTCAAGCATGCGGTCTGTCTCTTCAACAGTAAAGAAACCGGTGTCGCAGAAAACGTCTATGAAGTCTGCCAATTTCTCTTTTGCCACAAGAGGTATCATTTCGTTTATGACCAAGTCCACGAACTCGCCCTGTCTTCCTCTGTATTCCATAGGCACTCCGTGAGCTCCGAGGAAATTTGCCTTTATGGTCAGGGGTGAGTTCTCTTTCAATCGACGGATTACTCTCAACATTTTCAACTCCGCCTCTGTCGTCAATCCGTATCCGGACTTTATTTCCACTGCTCCGGTACCGAGGCTTGCTATCTCCTGCAAACGTCGGTATGCATCCTCGTATAGTTCGTTTTCATCTGTTTCCTGCAAACGTTTTGCCGAGTTCAAAATACCGCCTCCGCGTTTTGCGATTTCCTCATAGCTCAATCCGCGTATCTTGTCTATGTATTCTATTTCGCGAGAGCCTGCATAAACCAAATGGGTGTGCGAATCGCAGAAAGAAGGTAGCACAAAGCATTGCTTTGCATCGATGATTTTGTCGGCGTTCTGCTCTTTCATTTCACTCATCTTGCCGAAGTCGGCAATTTTATCGTCTTCAACGATAAGGTAAGCATCGTTTATGCTTTCCACTTCTGCCATTGCCTCTCCGCATACGGCTTCACGAGGGGTTTCTTCCGTCTGCACAAGGCTTTTTATGTTCGTTACCAGTGTTCTCATATTGCTTTTGTGTTTATTTCATTCTGATTGATAATGTCATTCCTATATTCGGGGCAACGCCTGCAAAGCCCGGGTATGCGAATGGGGTGAGCGAAGCCGACAGGTCGTCGTTTATGTTGAAGTCGAAGAGGTGTCCGTAAACCATTGCATCGACGATGTTCAACAGATAGACGGCGGCAGAAAGCATTATGCCGAGTTGAAAATTTTTATCGTATGCTTGGTGCAGTGCAAGTATGCTTTCGTCGCTGTATGTGGCGTAATCGGCAAGCAATTCGGCTGTGTTTCCGTTCAAACGGTTATAGTACTCGTCTTTGAACTTGATCGAGTTTTGGTAATTGCTTATTGCAAGGTAGGCTGTCGCTGCTCCGAGGGTGTAAATGACCGGAACTTTCCATGTTTGTTTATTATAAACCTGTCCCATTCCCGGAAGGATTGCGGAATAAAGCGTTGCACGCTTTGCCGAATGGAGTTTGCTTGCCGTAAAAGGCTCTTGCGAAAAAAGATTACTGCTCACGAGGAGCAGCATCAGTGCAAATAAAAGACCTTTACAAGGGTTCATCTGTTATTTCTCGCTTTCCAATAATGCGATTATGCGTTCGAAGTCTTTGTCATTCTTGAAGGCTATTGTGATTTTGCCTTTACCTCTTTGGGAACGGGTTATCTCGATGTCCGTGTCGAGTTTGGCGGACAATGCTTCGCGTCTTGCGGCATGGAAATCGGGCAGTTGTTTTTTCTTGATTTGCCCCTGCTGTTGTTTTTCCCTGCTTTGCTTTGCCAAATCCTCGACCTGACGAACGGAAAGACCTTTTTCGATGATACGTTTCATCATTTCGATTTGCTCGCCATCGGATTCCAGATTGACCAAACAGCGTGCGTGTCCCATCGAAATTTGATTATTGCGGATTGCAACCTGCACTTCCGCCGGCAGTTTCAAAAGTCTGAGGTAATTGGTTATCGTCGAACGGTTCTTTCCTATCCTTTCGCTCATCTGTTCCTGCGTAAGGTTGCATTCTTCTATCAATCCCTTCAATGCCAAGGCTATTTCAATGGCATTCAAATCCTCTCTCTGGATATTCTCCACCAAAGCCATTTCCATGACTTCCTTTTTGGTTGCAATCCTTATGTATGCCGGAATTTCGGAAAGACCTGCCGACTTTGCGGCACGGTATCTTCTTTCGCCTGCAATCAAGACATATTCACCGTTTTCTTTCATTACGGTTATCGGAACGATGACGCCGTTTTCCCTTACAGACTGCGTGAGTTCTTCAAGGGCTTGTTTATCGAATTCCTTTCTCGGTTGCTCGGGATTAGGCTTTATTTTGTCCAACGGAATATAACTCAACTCGGCAGCAAGCGTGCCTATATTGTTGTCATTCCTGCTTACGGGCGTTCCACCCAACAAAGCCTCCAAACCTTTTCCCAATGCCGATGTCTTTTTTGCTGCCATATTTCCGTTTTATGCTTTTGCCGTGTTCTTTTCTATGATTTCAACTGCCAGATTCATATAATTGACCGCTCCTGTGCTGCCTGCGTCATACATGATTACGCTCAGACCGTGGCTCGGTGCCTCTGCCAATTTGACGTTATTGTATATGATTGTATTGAATACCACTTGCTGGAAATGGTGTCGCACATCTTCTGCCACTTGTTTGTTCAATCGCAAACGCGCATCGAACATCGTAAGCAATATTCCTTCGATTTCAAGAGACGTATTGAGCCTGCTCTGAACTATTCTTATGGTATTGAGCAATTTTCCCAAGCCTTCCAATGCGAAATACTGGCATTGCACCGGTATAATCACACTGTCGGCAGCCGTAAAGGCGTTTATGGTTACCAAGCCCAAAGATGGAGAACAGTCTATTATTATATAGTCGTACTCATCTTTGATCGGAGCGATTGCATTTCGCAATTTCTCTTCTCTGTCTTCAAGTTTGGGCAATTCCACCTCGGCTCCCACAAGATCTATGCTTGCAGGCAGAAGATAAAGATTGGGTGTATCCGTTTCCACTATTGCTTCCCTTGCTTCGGCAGAGCCTATCAAGCACTCATATATGCCCTTCTCCACGCTCTGCGGCTCGATACCCACGCCGGAAGAGGCATTGGCTTGCGGGTCTGCGTCTATAAGCAATGTCTTCTTCTCCATCACAGCCAGAGCCGCACTCAAATTGATGGCTGTGGTGGTCTTTCCAACACCGCCTTTCTGATTTGCAACAGCTATTACTTTCCCCATCTTTCTTCTCCTTGTGTTTTGCAAAAAGAGCTGCTCCATAAAGCAGCTCTCTATTTGCTTATCGCTCAATGTAAATACTAATCGAACTTAATGTTTTCAAACTCCTTTTCAAAGCCATCGTCGCTTCTTTCCGTCTCATCATCGTCAAAAACAGGCTCTTCACCCGTTTCAACGAAACGAATCACTCCTTCAAGAGCGTTCTTGAACTTGGAATAATCTTCCTTATACAGAAATATCTTATGTTTTTCGTAAGAGAATGTGCCACCATCGTTATCGAACTTACGTTTGCTCTCCGTTATGGTTATGTAACGCTCGCCTTGTTTTGTTTCCTTCACATCAAAAAAATACGTTCTCTTACCTGCTTTTACGGCTTTTGAAAACACTTCTTCTCTTTCTCTCTCTTCCATTTTCGATTCGATATTCAGTTTTTATCCGTTGGCAAAAATACTAATTTATTTCCGATTGTCAAGATTTGCCTGTTCAAAAAAAAGCATTTTCTCGCTAAGACTTTGTGGCATAATCCCTTAATCCGAATATCGAGCTGCCGATACGCACAAAGGTGCTACCCTCCTCCACTGCTATTCGGAAGTCATGAGACATACCCATGGATAACTCGCAAAAGCTCTCTTCCTTTTCATAATACTTGGCTTTGATATGCTTGAACAAATCGCTCAAATGCCTGAACTCTTTTCTCGTTTGATTCAAATCATCGGTTACCGAGCCTATACCCATCAAACCGCAAATCCTCACATTCTCCAACATCTTGAATTCATCGCTCTCCAACAAAGCCTCCAACTCCTCTTCATCGAAACCGTACTTGGTTTCCTCGTCGGATATTTTGATTTGCAACAGGCAATCCATCACTTTCTCGTGCCTTATTGCCAATCTGTTTATCTCACATAGCAATCTGAAACTATCTACCGAATGTATAAGCGTCGCAATCGGCACGACATATTTCACTTTGTTTATTTGCAGATGACCGATGAAGTGCCACTCTATATCTTTCGGCAACACTGCACACTTATCCCTCATTTCCTGAGCCTTATTCTCCCCGAATATTCTCTGCCCTGCGTCATACGCCTGCTGCAAATCGCTTACCGGCTTTGTCTTCGACACTGCCACCAACCTCGTTTGCGGAGGCAAAAGAGACCGATAATGCTTTATGTTTTCCGCTATCGACATGATAAATCTGTTTTTAAGTTTCGTCCTTATCGGAAAGCCGAACCGGCTTTCACACCGCCAGAACTGCTGTTTTTCCTTTTCGGAATTGCAAAGTTACAACAATATTGCATAAATTTGCAAGCCTAAACAGTAAAGTAGTTTTTGATGAAGGTAAAAACAATGCTGTTCTTACTGCTTTCAGGCTTGATGGCCGTAAGCTGTTCGAACGAAAGACGCAATGAAAAAGCCATCGAACAAACCTTGGAATTGTTCTACAAACACATAAACGAAAGAGATTTCAAAGCCGTTTCGGCGGTTTGTTCCCCTCAAATGCAGAAAAGTCTCGATTTCATGAAGAATTTCGGTAACGATTTGGTCATCTACAAAGATTGGGTTGTGAAATCCGTAAAAATATCGGGCAACAAAGCCGTGGCGAAAGTGCTTGTAACAGACCAATTCGACAACAGAACGGAATGTATATGGAAGTTGAGCAAAGTGAAAGACAAATGGCTTTTGGACGTTTTCAATTTCTCCTCGGCAGAGAACTTGGAACCTGTAAAAGAAAGCCCGAATAATGCAACCAAAGCAGAACCTGCTCCGACAAAAGCCCAACCCGCACCTGCCACAGAAAGCTCCACCACAAAGGAATGATAAAAAGAATACTTCACATAGTCAATCTGCTTTTCACCCTCATGCTTTTCGGAGTATATGCGGGAGCATTCATACGCCCCGAAGCCGCACCGCATCTATCCCTTTTCAGTTACGTGTATCCATTGCTGCTCCTCATCAATGCGGTATTCTGTATCCTTTGGCTCTTTTGGAAACCCATATATATTATTGTACCCTTGGCAGCAATCCTCGCAGGCTACGACTACATACCACGCCTTATCGGCACTTCATCAGGCGAAACGGCTTCCGTAAACTCCATGAAAATAATGACTTACAATGTCGAAAACTTCACCCATGAAGCACAAAGCACTGCCGAATTGAGACAACGCAACATGGATTCCGTCATAGAAGTCGTCAAAAAGGAAAATCCCGACATTCTGTGCTTTCAAGAGTACAACGCCTCGAAGAACGGACAACACTCCGTCCACAGAATACTGACCCGCGAGCTTGGCTACGAATATTATTTCGCCCCTGCCGAATCCAAATACGGCGTAAGCGGCAGCGTGATTTACTCAAAGAAGAAAATCATCCGTTCCGGCTGTCCCTTCCCCATGAAAGAAGAATACCACTCCTTTGCCTTTGCCGACATAAAAGCAGGAAAAGAAGTGATACGGGTATATAACGTTCATCTTGTCTCCTACAAAATCATGGACGAAGAGAAAAACGAAGTCGGCACATTGACGAAAGGACAAATTCCCGACAAGGAAATCTCCCTCGGAGTAAAAGACAAACTCATCGAAGCAAACAAAAAACGCAGCGTCGAAACAAGAGAAATGGTCGAATTGCTGCAACAAACCAAACAAAAGCACCTTGTGGTCGGAGATTTCAACTCTACGCCGTATTCATACACATACAGAGAGTTTTCCAAGCTGATGACAGATAGTTTCAGACAAGCGGGGAAAGGCCTTTCCGGCACTTACAACGGTCCTTTGCCCGCTTTCCGCATCGATTATGTCTTTTGCGGCGAAGGAATTAAAGCGACAAGCTATTGCGTAGGCGAATACCTGCATTCCGATCACAAACCCGTGATGGTGGACTTTGAAACGGAAAAGAAGAAATGAGAAAGAAAGAACGCTATGCCCTGACCATAGAGAAGCTCGACGGGCTTTTCCCCGATGCACAAACCGAACTGCACTACGACAACCCCTTCCAACTGCTCGTTGCCGTGATACTCTCCGCACAATGCACCGACAAAAGAGTCAATATCGTTACACCCGAACTCTTCAAACGCTTTCCCACCTCTGCCGAAATGGCAAAAGCAAGCGAAGAAGAAATATACCGCTACATCAAAAGCATATCATATCCCAATGCCAAAAGCAAAAACCTCTTGAAGATGGCACAAAGGCTGCACGAAGTATATAAGGACGAACTGCCAAAGGAGAGGAAGGACTTGGAAAGCCTCGCAGGAGTGGGACGCAAGACCGCCAACGTTATAGCCGCCGTGCTTTACAACCAAGCCGTCATGCCTGTCGATACACACGTCCACCGCGTCAGCCGCCGCATAGGCTTGACCACCGGAGCGAAAACACCTCTCGAAACAGAGAAACAACTTATGGCAAACCTCGACAAGGCTTCCGACATAGCCCTGCTCCATCATCAACTCATACTCCTCGGACGCTATATATGCAAAGCCCGCAAACCCGAATGCGAAGCCTGTCCCCTACCCGACTGCTGCAAGTTCTACGCTACCAAAAACAAAGTCTGAAAACTCGAATCGTCGATACCGGACAAGCAAAAAGGAGTAAAAAACCGAACCGCAGCCCGCTGCAAGCACAAAATCACTCGACCGTTTCAAACACAGCTGTACCAATAAACACCTTATTCTTATAAAGCCAAGCAGTATCCTCCTCGACATAAATACTGTCGGCATTTCTGTTCTTTGAAGCCTCTTCGATAAGAACATCTCTGATGGATTCGGAATTTTTTCGCAGCAATCCTTCTTTTCCGAAAAGCACTTGCACAATCAACGCTGCCGATGCCAACACTATCGTTATGCTCAAAAGAACAATCTCTCTCTTTCTCTTCTTTCCCTCTTCCATGAAACATCGAATTATATCTTCATCGTCTCAACCGCAGCCCTCTTTCTGCCGTTTGCCGGACGAAATCATCATTTCATCCGGCAAATATACTGCTTATTTCTCACACGTCAAAATATATACAACGCTTTCTCATCACGCAGAATATATCTTCTGTACTCTCCGCAAACTTTTTCGAGACGACAAAAGCAATATTTTTGAAAACCAAGCCGGAAAAAGGATTTGAAAACCGGACATTTCGGTTTCGCAATCCTATTATTCGTACCTTTGCAGACGAAACAACATAAAGATACAATGCAGGAAGAGTTCATCAATCTTACACCCGACAACATAGCAAACGAACATTTGTGCTGCATTATCCGCAGCCGGAAACCACATTGCGGCGTTGAAGCGAAACGCACATGGTTAAAAGAGAGATTGAAGGAAGGTCATGTATTCCGAAAGCTGAATGCCAAGGCGGCAGTCTTCATAGAGTACGCACCCTTGGAGAAAGCATGGGTGCCGATTTGCGGAGAGAATTATCATTACATCTATTGCCTGTGGATTAACGACAAAGCGTTCAGAGGCAAAGGCTATGCAAAAGAACTCATGGAATACGCAATAAACGATGTCAGGCAGAAAGGCGGCAGCGGATTGTGCATGCTCGGAGCAAAAAGGCAAAAAACATGGCTGTCCGACCAATCCTTCGCCAAGAAATTCGGCTTCGAAGTCGTTGACAGCCTCGATAACGGCTATGAACTGCTTGCCCTCTCCTTCGACGGCACGAAACCGCACTTTGCGGAGACAGTTCGCAAAAGCGAAATAGGAAACCAAGAACTCACAATCTTTTACGACGCACAATGCCCCTATATTCCGCAAAGTCTCACGCCCGTACGCACATATTGCGAAACACACGGCATACCCCTCATTCTCAATCACGTGAACAGCTTGCAAGAAGCGAAGAACCTGCCCTGCGCATTCAATAACTTTGCCGTATTCTACAAAGGCGAACTCGAAACAGTGAACCTCTTGGACATAGCCCAACTGAAAAAAATCCTCAACAAATAAACCACCGACTCACACCCCGACCGACCAAACGCCGATTCATGAGTACCGAAACGCCGCTTGGCGAAATTCTTTCGGCGTTTCGTTTCCGCAAAACGGCGGTTGCTTACGAATGATTCGATGGTTTTATAAATCAAAGGGTTATAAGAAAGGGTTTCATTGGTGAAAAGAAAGGGCGGAAGTGTTGTTGCTTCCGCCCTTTGGTGTGTTGCTTAATCGGGTTTTACTTCACGTAGGCGTTTTTCAGCATTTTCAAATCCAAGGGTATGCCTGCCGAAATCTCGAATGGAAGAATGCCTATTTTCATATTGTCTGCCTTGTTGTGCTGTGCAAAGGTCGGACGATAGGTTAGGGCTATGCTTACGTCTTCACAAGAAAGTTTCAATCTTATCGGCACAAAGCCCGCTCTCTGATACAAGGCTCCGTCCTGCGGAACGTAGTAAGAGGGTGTTACGATATGGTTACCCTCTATCAAAGGCGATTTATAAGAGAATACATACACCGAATAGTCGGCTCCTATTCCAACTGAAAGGGAAAGAGAGGCTACGGGGTTGCTCTTGGAAAAGAAGTAGGCGTAACCGAATGAAAGGGATAGTCTTCCGGAAGTTGAGAAGCATTTGCCGTTGTCATTCTCTTTCAAAACTCCGTACTCCACTCCGGCGTCCAAATCGAAGAACAAACCTGTTGCCTTGTGCAGGTAGGTGCGTCTGTCGCCCACACCTATACCCCAAGTCGGCAAATCGATTTCTGCAACTTTGTCATTGTTGCCGAATGCTGCCATGGATACGTACGGCTCGTTGATTTTCAAAAATTTTCCGCTTCCCGAAAAAGTTTCTTGTGCGTTCAGTCTGCCTGCAAACACGGTTGCAAAAAAGCAGACACAGATGATACTGATTTTTTTCATTGTTTGAAATTGTTTTTAGTTGAACATTCTATTTTCTTACAGCTGTTTACCGCAGGCAAATGTACAACAAAATTTTCAATATGGGACAAAAAAAAGATTTATCTTTCTTTTCAAATGATAATACACCTTTTTCAGGCTCGAAAAACGGGAATAAAACAGTCCGGAACAGAGTAAGGAAGTTCTTTGTGCGGTTTGTTATTGCGTTGTAACTTGCTCTTTTTCGTAGCTTTGCCTTATCGGATTGTATGTGTGCTTGGAGAACGAGTGGTTTCCATGCTGTTTGTTTTTCTTCTCGGGCTTTTGTCATATCGATTGGCTGTATCCGTATCATGAAAGGGCGTTTCGCTTAAATATTCCGCCGTTTTATTCGTGATAATTCCCGATATGGGATTTTCAACAGGCGAAATGAAGAAATATTTCGGAAGTTGGTTTCGGTAAGGTTTGCTCTTGCGATTTTACTGCGGCAAAAGCAGGCGGGTTATCCGTTTACTCTTATTTTGAGTGTGTCGTATGCCAAACGGACATTGGCAGGGAGTTCCCGGTTGACGGCTTCGTGAAAGCCGAGGAAATGACTTATATGCGTAAGGTAGGCTTGCCGTGGTCGGAGACGGTCTATCAATGCAAGGGCTTCTTGAAGGGTGAAATGGGAGAAGTGTTCTTCTCTTCGCAATGCGTTGACGACCAAGCAGTCCAAGCCTTGAAGTTTGTCGATTTCCTTTTCGCTTATTGTTTTTGCGTCGGTTATGTAGGCGAACTTACCTATCCGATAGGCGAGAACGGGCAGAAGGTGGTGCATTACTTCGATGGGCTGAATGCAGAGTTCGTTCACTTGTATAAGGTCTTCGGACGTGATTTCCCTAAGGTCGAATTGAGGCAATCCGGGGTACTTGTTTTGTGCGAAAGCGTAGGCGAATTCGCCTCTTATGCCTTCTGCTGCATAGCGATTGGCATAAACGGGCATGGAAGTTTGCTGCAAATAGTTGAAAGAACGGACTTCGTCCAATCCTCCCACATGGTCTCTGTGGGAATGGGTGACAAGAATGGCATCGAGCCGCGATACATTTTCCCGCAACATCTGATAACGGAAATCGGGTCCCGCATCGATGGTCAGTTGCGTCCCTTTGTCCGAACGAATGAGTACAGAGGAACGCAGACGCTTGTCTTTCTTGTCTTTGGAAAGACAAACCTCACAGTCGCACCCTATGACGGGTATTCCCTGTGAGGTTCCTGTTCCTAAAAATGTTATTTCTAAATAGCCCATTTCAACCAAATCGCTCCCCATGTAAATCCCGCTCCGAAGGATGTAAGGATAAGGTTGTCGCCTTTCTTGAACTTATGTTGGTTTTCAAACATCAACATAGGGATTGTGGCTGACGTGGTGTTGCCGTACTTTTCTATGTTCACCAACACCTTTTCCGGTGCAAGCTCCAAGCGATTGCCTGTCGCCTTTATTATTCTCAAATTCGCCTGATGGGGCAATAGGTATGCAATATCGTCAGCCGTCAGGTTGTTTCGCTTCATTATCGTCTCGGTTGCCTCTGCCATTTTCACCACTGCCCATTTGAACACGGCTTGTCCTTCCTGATAAATGAAGTGTTCTTTGGCATCGACGGTCTGATGGCTTGCCGGTTTGACGGAACCGCCTGCCACCTGATGCAAATGCTTCACTCCTTCTCCGTCGGAGAAGAGAACTTCGTCCATCAAGCCGTAAGGTTCTTCCGTCGCTTCCACCAATACGGCTGCCGCTCCGTCTCCGAAAATCGGACAGGTTGCTCTGTCTTCGTAATTGGTGATTGCCGACATTTTCTCGGCTCCGACAACGATTGCTCTCTTGACGAAACCTGCTTCAATGTACTTTGCTGCCGTGGTAAGACCGTAAATAAAACCCGAACAACCGGCATTGACATCAAAACCGAAGCCATGCTTGACGCCGCACTTGTGTGCAATCACGTTGGCAGTCGCAGGAAAAACCATATCCGGCGTAACCGTGCAACAGATTATCAATTCGATTGTGTCGGGAGATATGTTCTTTTTCTCGAAAATACGTTTTATGACGATTTCCGCCATATCAGACGGACCCTTTTCGCCTTTCAATATGTGTCGTTCCTTGATTCCGATACGCGTCATTATCCATTCGTCGTTCGTATCGACCATTCGGCTCAACTCATCATTCGTAAGAATATAATCGGGAACGTATCCCTCAACCGCCGTTATGGCAGCCCTTATCTTAGACATCTTCTAAAATTCTTTATTGTTTATTTCCCGTCCGACAAAGCTTCACGCAATTTTTCGATTATGCCCGATGCCGAAATCGTTTTGGACTGCAACACCATGCTTTTGATTGCTTTTTCGTTTGAAATACCGTGTCCGATTATCACCACTCCGTTTGCTCCAAGCAATGGTAAGCCTCCGTATATCTCGTAATTGAATCGTGCGATGTAATCGTCAAACAACTTCCTCTTGACTATCACTCTGGCGAATGCTTCGGTGTGTTTCATCAAAAGGTTGCCTACAAAGCCGTCGCAAACCATCACATCGACATTGCTTTTGAAGATTTCAATCGGTTCTGCGTTGCCTATAAACTCGTAGTGTTTGTTTTTCTTCATCAGACTGAAAGCCGCATGGGTTTGTGCATTGCCTTTCTCTTCCTCTTCGCCTATGTTGACCAAAGCTACTTTCGGTTCGGCTATCCCCAACGCACACTTGGCGTACATGCTTCCCAAAAGTCCGAATTGCTCCAATACTTCCGGCTTGGCATCGGGGTTTACGCCCACATCGACAAGCACTGTTACTCCGCCCTTTTCCTTAGGCACCAAAGCGGCAAGGCATGGCCGTATTATGCCTTCCATGGGACCGACGGAATACATGGTACCTACCAACATGGCTCCCGTGCTGCCTGCACTGGCAAAGCTGTCTATGCGTCCTTCTTTAAGATACCGGAAACCGACTGCAAGACTTGAATCGGGCTTATGGGCAAATGCTTTTATCGGTTTGTCGTGCATATCGATTACATCTTCCGTATGCACAATCTCGAAAAGGTTTTCGTCTTCGCCCTGCTCGGAAATAATCCGCAATATATCGTCCTTGCGACCGAAAAGGACTATCTTATCATCGGAAGACAAGTCCTTCGTCGCTGCTATTGCACCACGTACAACCGATTCGGGAGCAAAATCGCCCCCCATTGCGTCCAATCCTATCCTCATGGCTGTCGGATTTTACGCGTCTGCCTCTTTCTTGATGGCTTCCTTACCTCTGTAATATCCACATTCGGGACATACTCTGTGCATTTGTACTGTCGCTCCGCAGTTGCTGCAAGTGGATAATTGTACGCTTTCAACTGCGTGGTGTGTTCTTCTCTTTGCTGTTCTCGTTTGCGAGAATCTGCGTTTTGGATTTGGCATATTACCTTGTTGTTTTTAGTTGTTATTCAAAATTTATTTGTTTCAGAACGTCCCATCTCGGGTCTGTTCCTTGTTCTTCTCTCAATTCGGGAGTGTTCAATATATCCGTCATTTCCTGACTGCAAACCTGACGGTTTCCTTCCACTTCTCCGTGTACGCATCTCATCGGTTTGCTCAGCATGACATACTCGTAAATGAGCTTACTCAGGTCGAAAGAGTGTTCGTTCCGCGGTATCACGCACATATTCTCGTCGGATTCTTCGTATGTATCGCCGAACCCGACATAATATTCCCGCTCGAAATTCAAAGGAACGGACATTTCCTCCAAGCAACGGTCGCATGCCACGACTATTTCTCCTTTGACTTTGAACAAAAACACCAACTGCCGTTCACTCTTCTCCATCGTGAAATACAAAAACAAGTCTGCGTCCAGAATATCCTCTGCTTCAAATTCTTCAAACAACTTTCTGTCTATCCGGAACTCGTATTTATGAATTCCGTTCGCCAGACCTGCAAATTTCACCACGTATTTTTTGCCCATAAATTCAAAAAATGTACGCTCGTTTACGAGTTTGCAAAGGTACGTCTTTTCTTTCATTTGAACAAACAAAAGACCGAAAATTGCAAACAGCCGTTTGTGAACAATCCTGCTTTATTCCTTGAACCTTATATTGGTCATCGTTTTTTCGCAATAGTGGCATTGCAATTTCAAAGGCGACTTGTCCACCACATTGAAGTTCGTCTCTATATTGTCTTCAATATTGGTTATGCAGTTGGGGTTGATGCATTTCACTATGCGGCGAACCGTATCCGGTATTTCAAGGTTTTTCTTCTCCACGACCTCATAATCCTTTATTACAATCATGGTTGCGTTCGGAGCAATCAAAGCCACCTTGTTCACTTCCGTTTCTTCAAAGAATTTGTTCTTCACTTTGATTATACCTTTTTTGCCATATTTCTTGCTCGAAAGGTTGGTGCCGATAAGCACTTCGTCTTCGTACATGTCGAGGTTCAATATCTTGACAACCTTATATACTTCACTTGCCGGTATGTGGTCTATCACCGTTCCGTTTTCTATTGCGGATACAACCAATTCCTTTTTGCTGTTCTGTGTCATCTTTCTTCTTCTTTTTCTTTCGGCGTTTCGTCGTTACGGAACGCCGTTTCGATTTTTTCTTTCTTCGATTCGTTTTTCTCAAACGCCGTTTCACTCACGGCTGTTTCCGGATGCTATTTCGCTCCCAATATTGCAGCCATAAGGGCTTGTCTTACATAGACTCCGTTCTGTGCCTGTTGGAAGTAATAGGCATGAGGAGTTGCATCGACGTCCATTGCGATTTCGTTAACTCTCGGAAGAGGGTGGAGAACCTTCATCGTAGGCTTGCAACCGTGCAGAGTGGCTGCTTCCAATATGTAACAATCCTTCACCTTTTCGTATTCCAACGGGTCGGAAAAGCGTTCCCGCTGTATTCTTGTCATATATATAATGTCGGAAAACGGTATCACATCTTCCAAATCAGCGTATTCATAATACTTCAAGCCTGTTTTCTGAATGTGCATCTTAACGGAAGATGGCATTTGCAACTCAACGGGGGACACGAAGTGGAATGTGGCATTGAAATTGCACATTGCCTGTACCAGAGAATGCACCGTCCTGCCGTATTTCAAGTCTCCGACCATCGTTATTTGCAGATTGTCCAACGTACCTTGGGTTTTGCGAATGGAATAAAGGTCGAGCATACATTGCGTCGGGTGTTGGTTCGCACCGTCGCCCGCATTGATTACGGGAACACTCGCAACCTCGGAAGCATAACGAGAAGCCCCGTCGCGAGGGTGTCTCATGACGATAAGGTCGGAGTAACTGCTCACCATTTGTATCGTATCGTGCAAACTTTCTCCCTTTTGCAAACTTGTCGCAGCAGGATTGCTGAAACCGATTACCCTTGCCCCCAACATGTTTGCGGCACTTTCAAAACTCAAACGCGTTCTTGTCGATGGTTCGAAGAAGATTGATGCCACAACCTTGTCGCTCAAAACCGGCTGTTTGGGATTTTTCTCGAATTCTTCTGCCAAATCAAGGATTTGAATATACTCCTCTTTGGTGTAATCCGTGATTGAAATAAGGTTCTTGCCTTTTAAGTCTGCCATAATATTATTGTTTTTATACCATATAATTATATACTCGCATCATCTGCCGAAAACAACACAAAAAAAACGACCTTCCGACACCGGAAAGCCGCTTTCTACATCTGAAACAAATAACCGACGAAAGAGCAACTCTCTTCACAACAACAAACTCTCTCGGGTATCGAATGTATCATCATTGTACTTGTTTTCATTCTCGCAAAGGTACAACCTTTTTCGATAACGGCAATACGAAACGCCGTTTCATTACGATTGAAACGCCGATTGAGAAAATTTTTCCGCCGTTTCGTTCTGATAAAACGGCGTTTTATTTTCGACCTTTGCATATTGCGGTAAATCAGAATGTTGATTTGTATGAAAGCAAAGAGCCTGCACACTTGTGTCAGACATGATGAACGGCATGATTTTCCAATCTGCCGAAATTTTTCGACGAAATAATTTGGCAGATTGGAAATTTAGTCGTATATTCGCGGCGTTAAAATGATAATTAGCAAAAAAACAACGAGTTATGAAGAAGACTATCTTTTTATTGTCGGCTTTGATGTTTGCCGGAGTAGCGTTTTCGCAAGAGAAAACGGAGGCTGATTATGTGGAATACGGAGTAGACGAAAGCAATCCGAACACTTACAGGGTTCTCGATGTGCAAATGCCAGATGGTTCCAAGAAAACCGTATTTTTCAAGAAGAAACATTTCAAGCAAGAAAACATGCAGGGTTATTCCTCCACCGAGACGATATACCCTCTTCCCGAAAAAACAGCCTCAGACGGCTCGCCGATTCCCGATACGGACAAGCTGATGAGCGTAATCGCCAAGAAGAAGAGAAACAACGAGTATGTGAAGGAGATGTACGAAGAGAACGGAGCTTACTACCTGCTCTTCCACCCATGTTCCGAAGCAAAGAAACAGTAGGGGCGCATACCTACTCTTTTTGGTCATGTTCTCCTATCCCTGCTTTCGGGGATAGGTTTTTGTAATTTTGGGAAGAAAATGAAAAAAGTGGTTTTTATTTTGATGTTTCCGGTATTTGTTGGGACGGTAATGGCTCAAACCGGCACATACGAGGTGAAGAAGTTTTGCAAAGAAGGTCTCAATGTAGAGGGATTGCAATCCGATGTACTCACTGCTCTTTATAATAAATGCGTAGAGCAAATCAAGCCGCAGAAAGTGGTGATTGACGATAAGGGAATACGCTTCGAACTTGCGGGCGACGGCGTAATAGAACTCGAATGCGACGTACGGCAGGAGGGCAAACGGTGGTTCTATGATGATTACATGGTCATTGAAAAAATCGGTAGAAAGAAGTACGTGGTTCGATTGAAGAACGACAGTCCTCTCATGTACCTTAGCAAAACGGAATAGAGTTTTGAAGAGAAGCATTGCTTACGGCAGTCGGCGGCATTCCCTGTCCCGAACTGCCGTTTTTGTTTTCGCTTTCTTGTTGTTTGGGCGAAATGTCGTACCTTTGCAGTTTAATTTAGCATACTTATGAATTTTGAAACCACCGGTTTGTTTCCCGAACTGTTGAAGGCGATAGGAGATTTGGGATTCGAGAACATGATGCCGATACAGGCGGAGGCAATCCCGCTTTTGTTGAATGAGGAGTGTGATTTGATTGCCTTGGCTCAGACAGGTACGGGAAAGACTGCCGCTTTCGGTTTACCGCTCATTCAGAAACTCGACTACGACAACAAAAACATAGAAGGAATAATCATTTGCCCCACAAGGGAGTTGTGCATTCAGATAACGAATGACTTGAAGAAGTATTCCAAGTACATGAAGCACTGCCCCGTCGTTCCGGTTTACGGTGGTGCGAGCATGGAAATGCAGATAAGGGAGTTGAAGAAGGGTGCCAAAATCGTCGTTGCCACTCCGGGAAGAATGAACGACATGATTCAACGCCGTAAGGTGAACTTGTCGGAGGTCAAATACGTCGTTTTGGACGAAGCGGACGAGATGCTGAACATGGGTTTCAAGGAAGACTTGGACGCAATCCTGCAACAAACGCCTCAAAGCAGGCACACATGGTTGTTTTCCGCCACAATGCCGAAGGAGGTCGAGGAAATAGCGGCGAATTATCAGAACGAGCCGCAACGAATTCAGATAGGAAGCCGCAATCAGGGCAGCGACAATGTGCGACACTTCTATTACCTCGTTCATGCCAAGGACAGGTATTTGGCATTGAAGCGTATTGCGGATTACTATCCCGACATATACGCCATTATCTTCTGTCGGACGAAGGTGGAGACGCAGGAGGTGGCGGATATGCTGATAAGGGACGGATATAATGCCGACAGCCTTCACGGGGATTTGTCTCAGGCTCAAAGAGACCACGTGATGAGCCGCTTCAGATTGAAGAATATTCAGATGTTGGTGGCAACCGATGTGGCGGCAAGAGGTTTGGACGTGAACAACCTCACTCACGTAATCAACTATAACCTTCCCGATGAATTGGAACAGTATGTCCACCGCTCCGGAAGAACGGGTCGTGCGGACAAACAAGGCATTTCGATTGCCATACTCAACCTTAAAGAGAAATATAAGATAAAGAACATCGAGCGTCTCATAAAAAAGACTTTCGAGAAAGCCCAAATACCGACCGGAAAGCAGGTTTGCCGCAAGCAGCTCTTCAATATGATAAACAAAGTCGAGCAGGCTGTGGTCGATGAGGACGAAATAGGCGACTTCCTGCCCGAAATAATCGCAAAATTAAACTGGTTGGACAGGGAGGAACTTATAAAGAAATTCGTATCTTTGGAGTTCAATCGTTTTTTGGTCTACTACAAAGGAGCTCCCGACCTTAATGTCGATGAGAAAAAGGCGGTTAAGAAAGATGAAAAGGCCGGCAAAAAGAAGTCTGCGGCAAAAGGCAAGGGCGGATTTACGAGAATGTACATTTCATTGGGCAAACGAGACAAGGTGGTGCCGCAAAGGATAATCGCCTTGATAAATGAAGCCATGCCGAACGACAGAGTGGGCATAGGAAGAATAGATTTGATGGACAATTTCTCCTACGTGGAAGTGGAAAGCGGTTGTGTGGAGGATTTGATGTTCGCAATGGCAGACAAGTTCGTCAGAGGCAGACAGATAGTCTTTGAACCGGCAGAAGCCAAACGCAAGAAATCGGACGCAAGAGAAAGAAAGGGCAATACGAAATTGAAGAACAAAGCGTCCTTCAAGGAAAAGGATAAAAGGAAAAGCAAAAGACGTTAAACCATAATAAAGATACAGACATGGCACACTTGGTTTCACCTTCACTGTTATCGGTGGATTTTCTCGAATTGGGCAGAGGTATTGACATGCTCAACCGAAGCAAAGCGGATTGGTTGCACTTGGACGTGATGGACGGGCTTTTCGTTCCCAATATATCGTTCGGACAGCCGGTCATGAAGCAGATTAAGAAAGTTGCAAAGAAGCCATTGGACGTGCATCTGATGATTGAGAAGCCGGAACGTTACTTCGATGACTTCAAAGCCTGCGGAGCGGATATTCTTTCGGTTCACTACGAAGCTTGCACGCACCTTCACCGCAACCTTGGCAGAATACGAGAATTGGGAATGAAGTCCGGAGTGGTTCTTAACCCGCATACGCCGGTTGTTCTTCTGGAAGACATTATCGATATGTGCGATGTGGTAATGCTTATGAGCGTCAATCCGGGTTTCGGGGGACAAAAGTTCATTGAGAACATATATGACAAGACCTCTCGCCTGAAGGAGTTGATTGAAAGGAAGAATGCGGACTGCCTTATAGAGATTGACGGCGGCGTAACGGTCGAAAACCACAAACGTCTCATCGAATGCGGAGCCGATGTCTTGGTTGCAGGCAGTGCAGTCTTCGCTTCGGAAAATCCGGTGGAGACGATAGGACTGTTGAAAGAAGCATAAGGAAAACGAAACATGAGTTTGTTCGGTATTTTCGGTAAAAGGGAAAAGAGATTGAAGGAAGCGATAGATTTGAGCGTCCTTCACACCGACGTTCACTCCCATCTCATTCCCGGAATAGACGATGGCTCGCCGGATATGGCCACCTCGATGGAGTTACTCAAAGAATTCGAGCGACTCGGTTACAAAAAGATAATCACCACACCGCACGTAAAGGAGGAGGTATTCCCGAATGATGTCAACGAATTGGAGCAACGTTGCGAGCAATTAAGGCAACAAGCCCGTTTGAACGGCATACAAATCGAAATAGAGGTCGGAGCAGAGCATTTGATCGACGATGAATTTCACCAAAGGTTGAAGAACAATCTTTTCAAGACCTTTTCTGGAAAACATCTCTTGATAGAGCTTCCTTTCATCGCCCCTCCGCTCGGATTGAACGACTATCTCTTCAAATTGCAACTCGAAGGCTACGACCTGATACTTGCACACCCCGAAAGGTATCTGTATTGGATTAACGACTTCGACAAATTCGTGGCGTTGAAAGACCGAGGCATTCTCTTTCAAGTGAACATCATGAGTTTCGGAGGCTATTTCGGTAAAGAGGTTCGCTATCTGGCAAGGCAGCTTGCCGACAACAACATGGTGGAACTTCTCGGCAGCGACGCACACGGCTCAAGGCATTTCGCCGCCATAAGAGACAGTTTGTTCGACCCTGTTTTGGACAGATTGATAAAGTCAGGAAATATAATAAACAAAGAGTTTTAGAAATGGAAACACTGAATGCAATAAGCCCGATAGACGGAAGATACCGCAGACAGGCTGAAAAATTGGCCGATTACTTTTCGGAAGCAGCTTTAATCAAGTATAGAGTCAAGGTGGAGGTCGAATACTTCATTGCTCTCTGCCGTCTGCCTTTGCCGCAGTTGAATGACGTCGATCCGAGTACCTTCGAGACAATGCGAAACATCTATCGCAATTTCTCTCTCGAAGATGCAAAGGAAGTGAAAGAGATTGAAAAGACAACGAACCACGATGTGAAAGCCGTGGAATACTTTTTAAAGAGACACTTCGACGCTTTGGGATTAAGCAAGCACAAGGAATTCATTCACTTCGGGCTGACTTCTCAGGATATAAACAACACTTCCGTTCCCATGTCTTTGAGAGACTGCCACAATGAGGTGCTTCTACCGATGTTAAAGGAGGTTACGGATATTTTGGCAAGCAAAGCGGAGGAATGGAGACAAATTCCGATGCTGGCACACACCCACGGACAACCCGCTTCTCCCACTTTGCTCGGCAAGGAAATGCAAGTGTTCGTCTATCGTTTGCAACAACAACTCGCATACTTCGATACCATTCCTTTCTCTGCCAAATTCGGAGGAGCTACCGGCAACTTCAATGCCCACAACATAGCCTTTCCTCAATACGATTGGGTCGATTTCGCAAACCGTTTCTGCGATTCCTTGGGATTGAAACGCTCATTATACACCACTCAGATAGAGAACTACGACAATCTTGCGGCATATTTCGACAACCTTCGCCGCTTGAACGTAATTCTTATGGACTTCTGCCGAGATATGTGGCAGTATATATCCATGGAATACTTCAAACAAAAAATCAAAGAGGGCGAAGTAGGTTCTTCCGCAATGCCTCATAAGGTTAATCCGATAGATTTCGAGAATGCGGAGGGCAACCTCGGAATGGCGAATGCCGTTTTGACCCATCTTTCCTTGAAACTGCCGATTTCAAGAATGCAAAGAGACCTCACGGACTCCACCGTAAGCCGCAACATAGGCGTTCCGATTGCACATATCCTCATAGCACTCAACTCGATAACCAAGGGAATGAACAAACTCATACTCAACCGAAGTGCATTGGAACATGACTTGGAGGAGAACTGGGCTGTGGTTGCAGAAGCATTGCAAACAATCCTCAGAAGCATAGATTACCCTAACCCTTACGAGACATTGAAAGCCTTGACCCGCACAAACGAGAAGATAACCGAGGAAACAATCTCCCGCTTTATAGAAACGCTCGATGTCGATGAGGAAACAAAGCAACGAATGAAAGCCGTAACACCGTCAAACTACGTTGGCGTTTACGGAAAGCAGGCTTGATGTGAAACAAGAAGGCAGAAAACAAATAACAACCGAATATTTGAAGCCATACATCGGGAACGTGGTACTCTACTTTGTTCTCGTATGTATGGCTACCGCCTTTTCCATAGCCTCCATACTCTCCATAAGCAACTTCCTTCAAATCTTGTTCTCCACGAACACCCAAGCGGTCGCCAATCCCTCACGTTTGGAGCAACTTCTCAACGATATATACCTTTATTTCATTCGGTTCGGCAAAACGAATGCCCTTTGGATATTTGCAGGAATAGTCTTCGGCATATACTTTCTCAAAGACATCTTCACCTACGGAGCCTCTTATTTCGCCGCTTCCACAAGGTACAAAATCCTTCGCAACATACGCCGCGACCTTTTCCGACAATACACGACGCAACACATCTCTTTCGTGGATTCATACAAGAAAGGAGACCTGCTTTCGAGGATAAGCACAGATGCGACAGAGTATGACCAAAACGTCTTGCAGGGATTGCAGAGCCTTGTCTCGGTAATCATCAACGTCGTTCTTTACTTCGCAATCCTACTTTACCTCAATCCGCTGCTAACCCTCACCGCCTTGGTCGTCGTACCCCTCGTCGGCGGAGCCGTATCCCTCGTTTCACGCAAATTGCGTAAAGCATCGAGGAAAATGCAAACCGAATCGGCTGAACTCATATCCAAATTGGAAGAAACCATTTCGGGCTTACGCATTATCAAATCCCACACCGCAATCGAATTCATGAACAAACGCTTCTCCGACTTCAACAACGCCTACACCCGTTTGCGGACAAGCATTTACAGAAGAGTAGATCTCGCCTCTCCGCAAAGCGAATTCTTCGGCAACTGCATGGTTATCGGCATACTTCTCTTGGGAACAAGCCAAATCATCTCCGTTCCTCCAAAGATGAGTGCCGAAATGTTCATCGTATATCTGATAATATTTTCCCTAATCATAAAACCAGCCAAAGATTTCACCACATCGCTGTACAACATTCGCAAAGGCAAAGCCTCCGAAGACCGAATGGCTGAAATCCTTTCGGCAGAAAACAAATCCGAAAACATGGAAACAGAACGCAGAATCGAGAAAAAAATCAAAGCAATACGCATTAAGGGCGTTTCTTTCTCCTATTCGCAAACACCGGTATTGAAAAGCATCAACATACCGATACGAAAGGGAGCCCCCCTCGCCATAGTCGGACCCAGCGGAGCAGGGAAAAGCACGCTGATAGACCTTTTGATGAAATTCCGCACCCCGAGCGAAGGAGAAATCTACTTCAACAGAATACCCATAAGCACGTTAAGCGAAAACGAAGTACGAAGACACATAGCAGTGGTCTCGCAAGACACCATACTCTTCAACGACACGGTGGCGAACAACCTCGCTTTCGCCAATCCGGATTGCAACATAGAGGACATAAAAGCCGCAGCCAAGGCAGCCAAAGCCGACGAGTTCATCGAAAAACTCGAAAACGGCTACAACACCATCATAGGAGAAGGCGGTTGCACCCTCTCGGGAGGACAAAAGCAACGCCTCGCCATAGCAAGAGCCATATTGCGGGACGCAGACATACTCATACTCGACGAAGCCACCGCATCCCTCGACACAATCAGCGAAAGATACATACAGGAAGCCATAGACGCAATCTGCAAAGAGCGAATCATTATCACCATCGCCCACCGTATCTCCACCATCAGGCACTACCCGCACATCGTCGTCATGAACCAAGGCGAAATACAAGCCATCGGCAAACACGAAAGCCTCATTCTCCGCAACGAACTCTACGCCTCGCTCTGCCGCCTGCAAAACATAGAACCCGAACCCGCCGACATCACTGCACCTACCCCCACAGAGGAGCGACAAGCCACCGACGAAATCTCCACGACCACCGTGGAAGAACCGGCGGAGACCTCAACCGAAAACTCAAACGCCGATTCGGAAAAATAATACGGCGAAAGAATTCAGCGAAGCGGCGAAAGAAAAAATTCTTTCGCCGCTTCGTTTTTGTATATCACGGAGTGCCGGTTTTCAATCCTTGAAAACCGTGATTTCTCCTGTATTCGCTTACTCGAAATTCAATACTCCCAAGATGTTTCCTTTGCTCAACAAATTTCTTTCGCAAATATCTTCAATGTCCGCACCCGTCCCGAACGAATAAAACATATCTTCTCTCAAAAGGACGTATTTCCACTCTCTATTCATTCTATCACCTTCGTCAAGAGCATTTATCCTCTCGCACCACTCCGTTGCCGCAATTTGCTTTGCCCTGACGTTGGCTTGACTTGCGGCTTCCGTGCCTTTGGTCTCTATTATATAGATATGTTCCTGCGTTTTGACGATAAAATCAGGGCTGTACCATGCGAGCATTCCATCTTCTCTCATATAGGGAACCTTTGCAAAATAGTGCTTATACTCATCTATCTTCAAGAAACTCTCGACCTTTGCATCATTATCGAGGAACTCACCGAACCTTTGCTCATATCCGCCGCTGTTGGCAGGGTAACCGAAACGCTTGTATATCGTTTTCCTTGTTTCAAATGAATAGACCTCTCTCATTTTCAATTCCTCGACCGAAGAAAACCATACTTTCTCTACCTGTCCACCAGTTTTGATACAATTTTGCTGCAAGTTGAAGATATAATTATTCAGAACTTTCAAGATATGCGAGGAGACATAACCGTCTGCCGACAAAAGAATTTTCCAATTATTGTTTTCGTAAGGGTCGAAGTTGCACTTGAACAAACGAGTTCTGATATAACTATCCGCAATGCCTGTCAGCTCCCCTTTGAACACCTGCAAAGCCGGCACTCTTCCGCTTTTCTTTCCGTCCAAACTTGTGTTACCCACATTGCTTACAAGTTTCTGCAAATAGACATTGTAAGAACTTGCGGAGAAAAGACCGACATCTACGGTATAACTTCCCCATTGACCCTTTGAAATCACATCATGCGACACGAACTCCTCCCCTTTCTTTGCCATAATCTGCTGCAACTGCTGCAAAGAGTAGTTTTCTAACGGTTCAAAGCCGCTTATATCGACCTCATCAAAGCATATCTCCTCCTCACTCTCGCTTATAATTTTCGGAATGTACATATCATACCTTTCGTAATCCTCTTTCAAACCCACGCTTATCACATCGCCCGTTACCGAACCGCCTTGCGGGCTTTCATCTTCCACTTCGCCTATACCGATACCCTCACTCTCCAAATTCTCCCAGAACTCTATGAACTTGGGATGCTCTATGATGAAGAGAATATCGTAATACGCACCCGGGTTTTCCTTATCGAGCAAAGCCCTTCTTATTTCCGCTTTCGTGCTGCGGTATTCCGGCTCACGGAACATAAGCCTCAATCCCCTGCCTACTATTTGCTCCAAAAGGATATTGGATTGCGAAGCACGCAAAGGCACAATCACACAAACGTTGTTTACATCGAATCCCTCTCTGAGCATAAGCACGGAAATGATAACCTTGGGTGTTTTGTGCTTGTCGATATTGAACAACTTCTCTTTAAGTTCTTTCCATTCCTTATCCTTAACATCGCCTTTCTTGTCAGAATCTATCCTCACCACTTCTTCCTGTTCCAAACCGCAACCCTCTACACCGGTCATGAATTCAAAGACAGCTTGCGACACTTCGGTATCCTCACAAAGCACCAACATCTTAGGATATTTTCCAATGGCATTAAAGCCCTCTTCCAAGATATTCAGCCTTGTCAGTCCTGCTTTCAACATCATCCTTTGCCCGTCGCTCAATGACAAGAACCTGCCTCGCTCGTCCCTTTCGGCAGAATAGTTCAAGTCTTCCAAGTTTGTCAACTCCTTTCGCCTGTCGAGGCTTATCATCTTGACCAAACCCTCGTTTATGGCAGTACTTAAAGCGAAGTCGGAAACCACATGAGGAAAATACATCTTGTTTTCTTTCTTGCCACTACCCCTGACAACGTAAGGGGTAGCCGAGAAATCGATCTGAACCCTCTGTTTGTTCTCGCCCGACATGATTTTGTTCAAGCCTATTTGCCATTGCAAATCATCGTCGTGTATATGATGAGCCTCATCATTAATTATGACCAAATCAGGCAAGGATTGCAGGAACTCTACTTCCGTTCCACGCAAATATTTGGCATCAAGTCTTTCAACATCTTCTGCATTTTTCTTATCAAAACACATCGGAAGCAAGTCCGAGACCAAACCCGATTTGTCTTTTGTCTTTTTCTTATCCTTATCCGACGTAAACAAGTGCCAATTCGTCAAAGCAATCAAGCCTCCGCCCGTAGCCTTGCGACATATACCCTCGTCCTTGCTCACGGTGTTGTTTTGCAAGAACGAGAACATCTCTTCGCGATAGCTTTCAGGCAAAAACAACTCCTTGTTTCGCATAAAGTCATTCGTGGAAAAGTCTCTTTCCATACCGTTTGACATCAAGCGTCCCTTGTAAGCGTCCAACAAACGTTCGTAAACGATAATTCCCGGAGCCACAATAAGAAAATTGCAAGTAAATCTACCACTTTTCTCCTCTTCATGCCTGCAATTCAGCACCTGCCACACCAAAAGAGCATGCATGACCCATGTTTTACCCGTGCCTGTTGCCATCTTGACAAGATACTTGGGCAAATCATAACTTTCCTTTCCGAGAGAAGGCAAAAGGTTCTGCTCACCGAACAGACAACTATCCTGCAAGAGTTCTGGTGCAACAGTGTTGTAAATATCATAAACGCTCTTTACCTTCAAGACTTCGTGCAAGTAAATCACATTAAGAATGCTTTGCTTCTGTCCGATGTGGAAATTAACCTCCCGCAAGTCCGTAAATGGTTCGCAAAACCAAAACCGCAATAACTCTTTCGTAATCGTACTTACTTTCTCGAGCATTTCACCGCTCTCGAATTTGCTTTTGACTATCTCGCTCAGTCTTTTCGCCAATTTCAAAGACAATTCTCCTTTCATCTCACTTCGCTTTAATCGTTTTAACCACCATGCTCTCCAAACCGAATACGTCAACCGCTTTGACACAAATCTTTCTTTCGTCTTTCTTCTTTACTCTTATGGTAGCGGAATAGACACAGTGCAAAGGGTCTTGGTCATTCTCCGTGTTCTGTCGATAATCCTGCCAAAGCGAACGGAAAGTCTGTCCGTCATAATCGGGATCTATGCTCCAATATTCAATCAAAGCCAGCGGGTCTTCACTCATTATCTCTTCCAAAACGGCTTTGTCCTCATCGTCAAGCGGGATACAGTCCGGCGAATGCAAAATATAGTTTTCCAAAACGACCTTCAATTCATCTTCCTCTTCATTAAACGACTGCAAAAACGCCTCTTTCAAGGTCAGATACTGCAAAGAAGTGAATCGAATGTTGCCGGAATTTATCAGTTTATCCAATCCGCTTCTTCGGAGTCTGTCCAATAAGTCCGGAGGCACTGCAAGAACTTCCACACAGTTCTTATACAACTCCACAGCCTGCGATATATCGAACGAAAAGTTCCAACCCAAAACAACGCACTTGCTCCAACCGCCACCCATGAAGCCTCTGCAAGCCATGGCTGCCCGTTTGATTGTCGCCTTATCGGTGATGACATTAGGCGAATCGGCATACACCAAGGTTCTTCCGCCCTTTATTTTTCCCCAATGTCTGTCGGAACATTCTTCTTTGGTGAAAGGCAAAGCTCCATACAGCTTTAAGAGAACTTCGCAAAGGTCTCCTATTTTGCCGAATTGCTTGCCGGAGGTGAATGCCTCTTTGTTGTAATCGCCTATTGCTTGGTAAAGAAACGCTTTTGCCTTCATATCGATAAAACGCTTTCTCATCACAAGGCATGCAGGCTTGCCTATGTCGGTCGTTATCCAGCGTCTGCCCAAACGCTCTGCCACAGCCGCCGTAGTTCCGCTACCGCCGAAGAAATCGCAAACCAAATCTCCCTCATTTGAAGAAGCCTTTATTATCCGTTCAAGCAGCTTTTCCGGTTTCTGAGTAGCGTAATGTAGATTTTGTTTCGACCTTACAGCAAGAGCAATATCTTCCCACCAAGTTTCAGGCACCTTTCCTCTTTCTCTATATCTTTGTATTTCTTCTTGGGACATGCCTCTTCCTGCATCAAAAGCAGTTCTTAATGTTTGGTTCGGGTCTTTATACGGAACTCGCACTATGTCTTGGTTAAATATCCACTTCGTTGTTTTAGCGTACCAAAAGATAGTATCGTGCTTTCTGTTGAATTGCTTCATCATAGGAGAGCCGGGACCGGTATAACACCACACAATCTCATTGACAAAATTCTCTTTGCCGAAGATGTCATCAAGAAGAATTTTGAGATAATGCCCTACGTGCCAATCGATATGCACATATATGCTGCCGGTTTCGGAAAGCAATTCTTTCATCAGCACCAATCGTGGGTACATATACTCCAAATAGGACACCGTTCCCTTTTGCCAAAGGTCGGAATAGCCGAACTGCTCAAAGGTGGTGGGCTTCTGTGTAATTTGATTGTGAGGCAGGCTTATTTTTGTGCGATAATCCGCCTTGCTGTCGAAAGGCGGGTCGATGTAAATCAGGTTTACCTTTCCTCTTAAAGACTCCAAACCGCTGCTTTCGTCGCCTGCGAGCAGTGCCTGCATGGAAAGGAGATTATCTCCATAAATAAGACGATTGTATTTCCCGCTTTCCATTTCCTGCGGGTTCATTCCCCGCCAAAGACCGCTCTCGTCCTTGCAGGGTAACACCATTTCATTGGTCTGCAGGCTCACTCTGTTGCCTGCAACCATGCGTTCCAAGGCTCGCTCCGCCTCCCTGCGTCCTTCGCGGGCTATACGCGGCAGCTCCTCTATCAAACTTTTTGACATAGCTTTTGCTTTGTGCGTCGCTATCGTTTCTTTTCAATTTGGTTCTCTCGGGAACGCAAAACGTGGGCGGTACTTGCTCAAATTGCGGTCCTGAGAAAACCGAAGGAAACGACAAGACAGCCCACGCATAACGTAGGCGTTGCACTTGTTTGTTTCCTTTTTCTTTATCAGAAGTTCTCAGGTTCCAATTTGAATAGAACAAACAGCAAACGCTATTAAACAATAAATTTCACTCAACCGCTTTGCACACTTAATCTCCGGCAAAGCGAGAGCAAAGATACAAAATTCATCTCCATAAACCGACACAAAAAACACATAAATTCACCCATGGCAAATCTCCTTTCCGGACAGGATAAAATTCCAATACAGCTTTGGCGATGTGAAACGGCGAAAGAAAAAATTCTTTCGCCGCTTTATTTTCGTCAAACGCCGTTCGCCAAAATTTTTTCGGCGTTTCATTTTCCTCCAACACCGATTTCATGTCATAAAACTCCGTCCGGTTTTCTGCAACCTTATTTTGTACTCCGAAAAAATGCCGATTTCGATAAAAAAGTCCAAAACATGGTGAAGCCTTTTCCGACTCGGCTGTCTTGCCTTACTGCTTTGTATTCGGGGTATGGAAACAAGGATTTGTAACCCTGTCGGTTTGATGATGCAAATCGGCTTTAAGTCCGACAACTCGGACACCAAATGTTTCCTTATCGGCAAATCAATGCGACGAAGGTCTTTTGTATTATGGTACGGGGTCGTAACCGCTGCCGCCCCAAGGATGACAACGAATTATGCGTTTTATGGCAAGCAGGCTTCCTTTGAATGCTCCGTATTTTTTTATCGCTTCCAAGGCGTATTGCGAACAGGTGGGTGTAAATCGGCAAGCGGCAGGAGTATGTGGTGAGATGGCTGTCTGATAGAAACGTATCAAGGTCGTGAGAATGTACTCAGGAATTTTTTTCAACAGGTTTTTCATTCAATCTTTCTTCCAAAGCGGAGAGGATTTCTTTCATTTTATGTTCCGTCAGGCTGTATGTGGGCAGTTGTTTGGATACAAGGCTGACGGATATAACCAATCTTTGCGGATTGTTCTTTACAAAGTCTTTCAGGCTTCGGCTGTTCAAGCGATAGCTTTCCCGAAGCAACCGCTTGACACGGTTACGGCAAACAGAGTGTTTCTGATAGCGTTTGGGGGAAGTAAGGAGAACGGATATGTTCCCCGCTTCGGCAGCAAGGCTCATGTACCGTACACTAAAAGGATAAGCCATGAATTTTTCGCCTTCTTGAAAGAGACGTTCCGTTTCGCCATGGCTTACGAGCCTTTCACGTTTGGAAAATTCAAACATCTTTTTCTGTTTTGCCCTTTGGCTTGACGACTTTCGGCTTTGCGGCGGTCTTGGCTTTGGATGTTGCTTTCTTTGTTGCGGTTTTGTCTGTGGTTGTTTTCTTCGGAACTCTTTTCTTGCTTAGAATGTCTATCTCCTTCATCCATTCCTCTCTTTCCTCGGGAGAAAGGGAAAGAAACTTGTCTATTGCCATGACCATGGAAGGGTATTCCTTGGTTGGAGCCGGTATATAGGTCTTTAGTTTGGCTGATTTCAAAGCTGCCTGTGTGGTTGCTCCGAAAGCGGCTATCAAAATGTTATCGTTGTTTGCTTCTGGGAAGTTATGGACGAAAGATTTCACTCCTATGGGGCTGAACATCGCCACCATGTCGAAGTCTTTTATGTTTATTGATGACAAATCCTTCACTTCGGAGCGATACATCACTGCTTTCTGAAATTGTATCTTCGATTGCTCCAAGAGTTTGAAGTAATCCAAAGATGAGTCTTCGGCACAAGGGAAAAGGAAAGTTTCGTCTTTGTGCTTTAATATAACCTCAACCAAATCCGAAAAGGTAACCTTACCATAGAATATCTTACGTTTGCGATACTGAACGTAGTTTTGAAGATAGTTTGCTATGGTATCACTTATGCAGAAGTATTTCATGCCTTCCGGAATGGTAACTCTCAATTCTTTTGCAAGGCGGAAATAGTTATCAACCGCCAATTTGCTGGTCATAATCACAGCACTGTAATCGAGCAATGCTATTCTGGAGTCTCTGAACTCTCTTGTCGTTACTCCGACCACGTCGAAGAATTTGAAAAAAGTAAGGTTGACGCCATACTTATCTATTAACGTTTTGTACTGTGACTTTGCTATATCTGCGGGTGCAGGTTGTGAAATGAGAATGTTTTTAATGCTTGCAGCTATTGCCATAAATACTTGATTTATTTCGGAATTAAGACCTTTGCAACGATGAACAACGGTAAAAATTCGACGATGCAAAGGTAACAAAATAAATAGATTCGGGAAACTTTTGAGAAGCTAAAAACCAAACACAGCCCTCTGACAGCTCTTGCAATGCTAAGCATTGCAAAGATTCCGCATGAGGCGATTATGCAATATTCTCTCTGATATTGCACCGTGAAAAGCGATAGTGCTATCGGCAGAAGCAATATAAGAGCATCAAGGAAGCAATAAATCAGTTGGTTCAAGATGTAATACTTCGATATATCCTTGTTTCTGAAAAGCGAACCGAAGAATTTCACAAACAGCAATTTGATGCCTATAAAAGCCATGCTGCATATCAGAATGCCGAGAAATATCTGCCAATCGGCAGGCTTTATTCCTATTATACCGATTGGGATTTCAAAGTATTTTATTCCCGAATATGCAAGCAAGGATATGAGCGGGAAAAAGATAAAAGAAGCCGGATAAAGCAAGGTATTGGCAGATTTGGCCATTATTTCAAAACTCTTGTTCGAGAAACAACTTCTCAAAATCTCGAAACTGCGGTAACGAAAGAAACGAAACAAAACGGCGATGAAGGCGAATAATGCAAAAAACAGAAGAAATGTCCAATTCGGGCTTGCATTGCCTGCATCCGCTACTTCGAGCTTCATGTTCCGATTGAAGAAATAAGTCTTCTCTTGCAAGAGGCAAGGTCTGTATTCGAGATAGGGAAAGGAGTCATTCAAAATTCGGATAACATAGTTCTGAAAGTCTATATTCTCCACCAAAGAATCGGCAGTTACTTCTTCCTTATAGATATACGTAGGTATAAATACGGAATCGGTTACGGCGTTTGCTATGCTATCCGAATTCATTTTGCTGCTATCTTGCTATTATCAGTTTCTTCGTAATCAAGTTATTGTTTGTTGCTATGCAGATGTAATAGGTTCCGACAGGCAGATTTTCGGTGTTTATGGCGGTAGAAGAGAATGAGGTTCTTATCTCTTGGATTTTTCTTCCGTTCACGTCGAACAAGAATATCTTGGTATTGCCTTCAAGTCCCGATATGCTTGTCTGCTTGTCCGAAGGATTTGGTGCAATCACTACATTATCTGCTGCGACACCCCCCAAGCCTACGCAAGACCCATGCAATGGAAGTCTTACATCGTCAATCCATGCAGCATCCGAGCCGTCAGAACCGGAATAATCTTTGACATACTCGAATTTGAAAGTATGTTCGCCGGCACTTACAGGGAATGATTTATATTTCCACGCCGAACTTGTGTTTCCGGAAAGGGATACTTTTTCCACATCGTCTATATAGAATTTGAAGAAGTCGTAATTCTTCTCGGAAGATACCTTGACATAAAAAGAGATAGAGTCATCGGACACGACATTGGAACTGATTGCAAGTACTGAACTTTGCCTGTGGGATATTTGAGCGGAATGAGCGGACAATAGACCGCCATGTGCCGCACTGCTATCGATTACCCAAGGGAAGTTTATGTCGTTCTGCCATTGTTGTGCGAATGTTCCGCTTTCAAAGTCCTCTATTCTGCTTGTCATATCGACAGTAAACACTTTCTTTATGCTGTATCCTCCTGCCGTGTAATCGATTGCGAATTGCATCTCTCCGTCTCCTTCCGTTCTGCAAAAGAAACTGCCGCTCCAAGTGTCGCCGGAAGAAATTGCAGATACGTTTTCTTCCATGTTGCCTTCGACGGAAATCGCCGAGTTGCGGCTCTCTATCGATGCCACGCCTTCCTGTGCGTCCAAACTGCCGGTATTGGAAAGCGTGAAGTCTATTCTCTTCAAACCATTCTCCTCCTGCGTTTGCACATTTATGCTTTTGATGTCCAAAACAGGTGCGGTTATTTGCTTTCTGACCGGTATGCTTTTGTCATAGTCCTCTCCCTCTATATGCAATGTGAATGCAAGAGGCAGTTTATCGACAAGAGCGGCGTATGTCTTTATCGTAAACAATCCGTCGAGTTCCACACTTTGTTCCGCATTCACATTGCCGAGCTGATAACGGTCATTGCTTATCATGTAGGTACTATCCGGCAACTCCAAACGTATCGTTGCATTACGCAATGTCTGTGTTCCTATGTTTTGTCCCTGCATGCTTATGGAATATTGCTTATCGGCTTGCAGCTTATCGACAATCATTCCTGTCTCGGTGTCTTTGAACGTTATGCCGGACAATTTTAAATACGGTTCATCAAGCACCACCACGTCTATACTGCCTATAAATGGTCTGTAAAACTGTTTGCTCATCACCACTTTCATTTCACCCACCTCCGTCAAGGCTTCGAACTCCAAGAGAAGGCTGCCGTTTGCATCTGCCTGTGCGGCTGCTATCAGCACATCATCGATACTCAATGCCACGTATGTGTAAGCAGGGAGGTTGTCAAGGCTTAGACTGTTTATTCCTATCGGCAAGGCTTCCGGAATAACCACATCGAAACTGTCGGCACGTCCTACGTATGGCATAAGAGAGGGGTCGCCCATAAGGGTATAGACTTCCCAATAGTATTCCTTTCTATCCGAATTCGATAACTCAACGGCAAGATTTCCGGCTTGCATCATCTGTCCTGCCGTTACATACCACTTGTCGAACGACTCCCCGTTTGTGTGGAACATTCTGTCATACGAACCGAGCATGTTGCCATCGTATGCAGGGTTGAGGGTAGGCGTCTTCGCTCCGACAGACCAATAGAAATCTTCATACCAATATGTATAGTCGCTGCCGCCGATTACAGCAACAGCTGCTTTGTCTTCGGCTCTCAAAAGCTTCTCCGCATAACACTCCGTCTCGTCGTATTTGCTCGAAAGGCAACAGTTATTTATGAAAAAGCCGTATTTGCCCGTGTTCGTCATGCTTCTTACATCGCTTACAAGGAAAGAAGGAGAATACCAACCCTTCTCGTCGCAGTGTGCCGAATAATTCACCCAACCTTGTCCGAGATTGAGTTTTTCCTTTACCTCCGAAACATAGTTTCCCGAAGAAGGATTGTAGTAAACCGAAGTATCCAAGCCTTCAAAATACTGCTTCACATAGTTCATCTGTCCGTTGACGCATGTCGGTGCGGGAGAATTCGTTTCCACACCTGCAACCAAAAGTATCTTATCCAAGAAAGCATCGTCCGCAAACTCGTATTTCTCGTAGCTTACGGTCTTTGCCACTATCGCCTGCATTTGTTCCACCGTTGAAGCCGAGAAACGACCGTAGAAAACATCGGGAAGAATATCCCCTGTGTACTCTGCATAATACAAATCCGTAGGGTGGGCATCTCCGTAAGAAGCATAATTGCCGTCGAACGCCGGAATCTGTGCCACATCTCCGCAAAGCAACAGGTAATCCGCCGCAGGATTTTCCTCCGTTGCGTTATCCCAAAGAGCTTGCAGGTAGTTCTTTATTTCTGTTCTGCTTGTGCCTATGCTGTCGGTATAAACCGTTACGACCTCGAAGCCTTGTTGCGTTTTCCATTTGATGAAAGGCTCGATGGCTTGCTCGAACATTCTGTCCGATACCATGACCATTTTATACGGACGCTGCACGTTGCTTGCATTCACGCTTGCCGATACATTCTTGGGGTTCATCGTTCGTCCGGAAACGAAGTCTGCGAAACGTCTTCCCGTTTTCTTCCTCAACGAAAGCGACTTTGCGTAGTCGGGATTTACGAACTTAATCGTATAATCCAAGCCCTCGACGAACTCTATTTTATTTTCGACAGGGTTATACCTCAAAGGGCTTACCGTCAACTTGGCAAGCCTTACACCGTTCATCACTCCCATGAGTTCTATCGAAACACGCTCCGAAGCACCGAAAGAATTACGGGCATAATAGCCCTCATTCACTTGAAAAGGCACCTCTTCATTCTGCTTGGATTGGGATATTTGCTTAGGCATTACTTTTATGCCTTTCGCCAAAGAAAAGACGCGGCTTCCTCTTGCCGTCTCCTCAATCACCACATCTTCACAAAACGGCAACTCTATCAGATAAGTAAAAACCGGAAGGTCTGCTTGTGCGATTTTTCCGGCACTTACGAAATTTTCTCCCATGTTCAGGTAGCAGTAACGCTCCCCTCCCATCAACGTATCCTTTACTTCAAGAAAAGAAAAAGTCTGCGAAACGGATAAATCCGTCAAAGACTCCTTCACGGTGAACTTTCCGTTCTCCGAAGCGTCTTTTCCTATGAAAATCTGTGCGAACGAATGGCAGGCAAAAAGCACCATAACCGCCAACAAGGCTGTTTTCTTCATCATAAAGTATAATTTTTCAATTTCAAATCAGCCGCCAAAGGTACAAAAAACAAAGTACATGAAAGAAATGCGGGGAATAAATTCCGAAAAAAGCCCCTCGACGGAAACTTTATCCTGAAAATTGAAAATCCGAACGCCGTTTCGTCAAGCACGAAACGGCGTTTGAGAAAATTCTTTCGGCGTTTTGATTTTGTGAAACGGTGCTTCGGTTTTCGCTTTATTTGTCGAGGTCTTTTACCACGCGTTTCGTGTCCTCATCTTTGAGGTCTTCGTACCAGTATTCTTTGTCGAGATAGTCTATCTTGCGGATTTCGGTGTATTTTACGTCCCATACGTCATACACTGTGCGTTTTGTCCAGTTGAAATACTTGTCTTTCTCGTATTTGTAGTAGTACTCTATTGTCTTTACGCCTTTGTCGTTTACTGCTATTTCTTCCGTGAGGTTGTCGTGTTGGTCGTATGTATATGTATAGGTGAGAAGTTTCTTGTTTTTGCCGTTGTAGATTTCTTTCTTGTCCATCAAACCTTTGTCATTGTAGCGATAGGTCTCGCGACGTATCGTTTTGTCGTTGCGAACGTCCGTTTTCTCTATCAGGGTGTGGTTGAAGTCTCGCTTATATGTAGTTTTATCGACGTGATTGTTGTAAGAGTATCTGGTTATCGAGTATATGAGGCTGTCCTGCGGGCCGTAGAAGAATTCGGTTGTACGACTTTCTCTGTTGTTGTCGGAAGTTATGGTTTGCTTTATTTGTTGTCCTTTTGCATTGTACTCGTATGTCTCCTGTCTTACGACGGTATTGGCTCCGCCTCTGCTTTGCGGATACTCCACTGTGGTTATCTGCGACACGCGTCCGAGATAGTTATAGGTGTATTCGGTGAGCGAAACGATTTTGTTGTCGGCTTCCATGAGTGTTTCTTTGGCAAGATGGCGGTTGTTGTCGTACTCGAACTTGCAATGGCGGTCTTGCCTGCCATCGATGTAGTTCGTGCGTTCCGTAAGGCGGCGTTGATTGTCGAAAGTCAGTTGATAGTCTTCTATGAAGCTGGTTCGTTGATTTTTCAGGTTGGAATCGGACTCGAATTTCATATATCTGACTTGTTGGGGATAGCCGAAAAGCCGGTAATCCGCCGTTGTGTGAGGTGTGATTTGGGAATATGCCTGCATTGTTGCCAACAAAGCCAATGCGGATAATAATTTCGCTGCTGTTCTTCTCATATATATTCTGATTTATTTTCGTTTATGGTTACAAAAGTACTATTTATCGTTCACAGGACAAAACTTTTTCTCGGATTTCCGGCACTTCCGATGCTTCTCCAAGGCTTTTTCTATTGCTTCGAGGCTGTCGATTTTGCCGACATCGTACCAATTTTCCGCACTGTGAAGGAATGGACGTATAGGATAGCGGTCAGCAAGCAGGAGATACTGCTCCAATATGGAGAACCTGCCTTTCAGAGTGAAGAGATTGAAGATTTCGGGTTGCAGAAAGTGTATTCCGCTGAATGCGTAGGAGTACTTGGGCTTCCCGTTACCGGAAAGATATGTTTCTCCGCTGCGTAGGTTATCCCGTCCGCAGAGACGGTTGTCGGCATCGAAGAGAAGATGACGCTCCGTCTGCCTTTCGCTGACGCAAAGCAGTGCAAGGGCTTCTTCCGTTTGCAAGCGGCTTTCCACTTGCTTGAAATCGATGTCGCTGATGATGTCGACATTATGCAGAAGTATGGGTTGGGTCTTGGTGAAGTACCTTTCGGCATTCAGGAAACCGCCTCCAGTATCGAGAAGTTCTTCTTTCTCGTCGGAGAAGTAAATATCGGCAGGGTATTGTCTGCGTTCGATGTATTCGTGTATTTGTTCCGGAAAGTGATAAGTGTTGATGACTATATGCTTTATGCCGAAACTTATCATCTTTCTTATGTTTCTTTCAAGGAGTGTGCAACCTGCCACTTCGACAAGGGCTTTCGGTTTGTCTTTAGTCAGAGGCATGAGCCGCGTTCCCATGCCTGCGGCGAGTATCATTGCTTCCATGCTTATTTCTTGCTTACGGGATATTCTATTCTGACATGATAGATGCTTTGCAGCTTCTTTTTCAAAATGCTTTTCGCCTTATTCACGTCGCGGAACGTTATATCGGCATTGGAATATTGGTCGTCGGCTATTTGGGAATCTATAATTCCATCGACCAATGCCGAAATGGCTTCTTCGGAATGGCTTTTCAGACTTCGAGAAGCCGCTTCCACGCTATCGACCATCATTACTATTGCGGTCTCTTTGGAGAACGGTCTCGGACCTCGGTAAGTGAAGCTCTGCTCATCAATCGGCATATCGGGAAATTCGGCAAGCTGTTTGTTGTAAAAGTATTTTGTTTTGCTCGTGCCGTGATGTGTGCGAATGAAATCCACGATTTGTTCGGGCAATCCGTACTTCTTCGCCAATGTAACGCCATTTGTAACGTGGGAAATTATTATTTGAGCCGACTCTTCGTAAGTAAGCTCGTCATGAGGGTTGAATCCGGTATTCTGGTTTTCCACGAAGAACATGGGAATAAGTATCTTGCCGATGTCATGGTGCAAGGCTCCGGCTCGTGCAAGCATTGCATTGCCACCGATTTCGTGAATGAGGTCTTCCGCTATGTTGGCGACTTGAACGCAATGCTGAAAGGTTCCCGGTGCTTTGACGGAAAGTTCTCTCAGAATTTTGGTATTGGTATTTGTGTATTCGATTAGAGAAAAGTCGCTCAAAAGGTTGAACATCTTTTCCAAGATAATCACGAACGGGACGCAGAAAAGAACCATTATGGCATTGATTGCAAACATCACGAAACGCTGCCACTCGAGTTGATTCAATTCCATGTTCTGTATAAGGGTGGTCGCTATATATATAAGGGCGTAGCTGGCGAATATGAAGAGGCTTGTGAGAAGGAAACTCGAACGTTTCTCGGAATGTTCTATGCTTACGATTGCCATCATGCCCGCTATAAGTTGGTAGAACACGAATTCAAAGCCGTTGGGTACGGCAAATCCTATTATGATTATGCTGACGAGGAAGACGTAAAGGGCAGTCTTTGTGTTAAAAAAGGTTCTTATGATTATCGGAGTGATACATAACGGAACCGCATAGATGTATTTGGGATTTATGAACATGACTCCTGCCATTATAAGGTTCATAAAGAGAATGACAAAGAGGATAAGAAGGACTTTTCTGTTGTCTTTGAAGGCTTCTTTGTTGCTGTGGTTGATGAATAACATCATTGCGGTGAGAGCGATGACCACAAGGAGAAATTGTCCCAGCTTTATGGTGTATTGCTTTGCCTTGGATACGTTTTGCCCTTCGTATTCCTGTTTAAGCGATGAAAGGATTTGATATTTCTCATCGGTGATTTGCTCGCCCTTTCCTATGATTAACTCGCCCGTATAGACCAATCCTTTGTTCGGAGTGATTTCCTGTAACTGTGTGTTGAGGACTTGTGCCGTCATGTCGGCATCGAAACGCAGGTTTGCTTTAAGACCTTCCGTTATAATCTTAATCATCTCATCTTTATTCGGCAAATTGCTTTGCTCGATGTTCCTTTGGGCTTCTTCCGTGGCTTGTCGCAAGCTGAGAAACTCATCTGCGTCATATTCCTGTGCCACATTATTTTCTACGACCACTATATCGTTCTGAGCGTTCCCGTCCGTATTCTGCAAAATCCCTATTGCATACAATCGTTTTATGGTTTCCATTGCGAAATTCAGGCTTCTGGAATCCGTTTTCTCGGCGTTTGCATTTCGGAATTCTTCCAAAGCAGTTGTTTCAAAGGCTTTATCTTTCTTGAAAAACAACTTTTTGTTTCGTTCGATTTCTTTTTCCTCCTGCCGGATTTCCTTTTCCGTCTTCTTGATGGCAAAGTCCATCGGAGAGATCAGGTTTTCATGTTTCCAAAACTGTCCTTTGGTAAATTCGTATTTGAAAGAGGATTTGGTCGGAAAGGCAAAGACTATTATCAATGCAGTCAGCAAAACCTGAAAACTGCGTTTGGCAATCAAAAGACCTTTATGTATCCGGGTGGATTTATGTTTCATGATACGGATGTTTATTTTTCTCGTAATTTCTTGGTGAGAGCGGAACAGAAAATGAAGTCGTTCAACTCCTGATTGTCGGTTGACAAAATGTTTTTGTTGCTTCCTCTCCACCAAAGTTTGCCTTGGTAGATGAAATTTATCTTTTCGCCGATTTCCATCACCGAGTTCATGTCGTGAGTGTTCACAACGGTGGTTATATTGTACTCATGAGTGATTTCCATTATCAGTTTGTCGATAACAATCGAAGTAAGAGGGTCGAGACCCGAGTTGGGCTCGTCGCAAAACAGGTACTTGGGTTGCGTTGCTATCGCTCTAGCTATGGCGACACGCTTTTGCATACCTCCACTCAGTTCCGAAGGCATCAGTTGGTTGATTCCGCTGAGATTGACACGCTCCAAACAAAAATCGACACGCTTTTTCATTGTCTTGAAGTCCGATTTCTGGAACATTCTTATGGGAAACATTATGTTTTCTTCCACGTTCATGGAATCGAAAAGGGCACCTCCTTGAAACAACATGCCGATGTCTTTCCGCAAATTCGCCTTTTCCTCCTTAGATAATATGCCAAAAATCTTGTCATCAAAGTGTATGTTACCTTCATCAGGCGAAAACAAACCCACGAGGCACTTCATCAATACCGTCTTTCCGCTTCCGCTTTTTCCGATTATAAGGTTGCATTTTCCACGTTCAAATTCTGTTGAAACATTGTCTAACCTCTTTTTGCCGTTAAAGCATTTCGATACATTCTCTACCCTTATCATACCGCTACATGAATAAATTGGTTATCACCAAATCGAAAATCATTATCACTATGCTACTTTGCACGACAGCCTTTGTGGATTGCACTCCCACCTCGACGGAGCCTCCTTTCAGCGTATAGCCTCTATATGACGCTATTGTGGAGATTATGATTGCATTTACAAAGGTTTTGACTATTGCGAACACCATGTCGATATTGCCATACTCCAATCGCAAGCCTTCAATGTAAGCGTGCATGGTCAGCGATCCCATCATCACGGCACCCAAAGCCCCTCCCAATATCGCGATAAAGATACTCAGAATAATCAAGAGCGGAAAGAAAACCATCGAAGCCACTATCTTAGGCAATATAAGGTAGGAAGGCGTGTTCACTCCCATCACTTCAAGAGCGTCAATCTGCTCGCTGATTCTCTGCGAACCGAGTTCGGAGGCTATGCGGGAGGCACATTTTCCTGCCAAAATAAGAGATATTATGGTGGGGGAGAACTCTAACATTATGGCTTTTCGTGAAGCAAATCCATAAACCCAATCAGGATAAATAGGATTGTTCAAATTCAAAATCAACTGAATGATTACCGCCGCTCCGACGAAGACGGATATTATGGAAACAATCAATATGGAATCCAAGCCCAAAGCCTTCATCTCGAAAAGCATTTTCCGACGGAATACATGGGCGTTTTGAGGTCTGCGAAGCGCTTCTTTCATCAACATCAGATAGGCTCCGAATTCTTCAAGGAAGTTCTTTATTTTCTTCATTTGCTTTCCCCTTCCTCCTTGTCTTTTATTTCTATTTTCAATTCGGATTTTCCGCCGGCTGTCATCAGGTCAACGGATATTTCCCCGCCGTTGCGTTGAGTGTTTTGCAGCAAAAGCTCGCTCAAAGGGTTCTCCACAAGAGATTGAATGCCTCGTCGGAGAGGTCTTGCTCCGTATTTGCTGTCGGTTGTGCTTGAAATGATATGTTTCTTTGCGGCAAGGCTTACGTTCAAAGTGTAATTCAATTCTTTCAAACGTTTTGCCAAATTACCGAGTTCCAAGTCCACAATCTGAATAAGCTCTTTGTCTCCCAATGAATTGAAGAATACGATTTCGTCTATACGGTTCAAGAACTCTGGAGCAAAGGTTTTCTTCAAGTCCTTTTCTATAACGTCTTGTTCCAACAAAGCCATGTTTTCCTGTCTTGTCGAAGTTGAGAAACCTACCCCTACTCCGAAATCGTTCAAACGGCGTGAACCCACGTTGGAGGTCATTATCACCACGGTGTTCTTGAAGTCTGTCTTCCTGCCTGCCGAATCTGTCAACTGTCCTTCGTCGAGTATCTGCAACAATATGTTGAACACATCTGCGTGAGCTTTCTCTATTTCATCGAAAAGCACGATTGAATACGGGTGATTGCGGACTTTCTCGGTCAGTTGCCCCGCCTGCTCATAGCCGACGTATCCCGGAGGAGCTCCGATCAGTTTGGAAACGCTGTACTTCTCCATATACTCGCTCATGTCCAAGCGTATCAGATTTTCCTGAGAGTCGAACAGATATTCGGCAAGGCGTTTCGCCAAAAGGGTTTTGCCGACGCCTGTCGAGCCTATAAAGATGAAGCTGCCGTTCGGACGATTGGGATCTTTCAATCCCGTTCTTGCCCGTTTGACTGCCTGACAAACCTTTTTGACTGCCGCATTTTGTCCTATGACTTGCGAAGAGAGTATCTGCTCCATATCGAGCAACTTCTTCTGTTCGCTTTGTCCTATTTTCTCCACACTTATTCCGCTTGCCTGAGAGATGATTGCAGCCACGTCTTGTTCGTTTACTTCCTGCCTTGTTTCGGATAAAGAAGTTTGAAACCTGTCGGACTCCTCTTTCAGCCGCATTTGGAGGGCTTCTATCTTGTTTTTGATTTGCAAAGCCTTTTCAAATTCCTGTTTCACGGCGGCTTCGTGTTTTTCTTTCTTTGCTTCGTTCAACGCAAGTTGTATCTCCTGCAATTCGGAGGGTATCGCACCGCTGTGTATCCTCTTGTTGGCTCCTGCTTCGTCCATTATGTCGATTGCCTTGTCCGGAAGATTTCTGTCGGGCATGTATCTGTCGGTCAGCATCACACAGGCTTTCAACGCTTCCTCGCTGTAACGGACATTATGAAAGGCTTCGTATTTTCCTTTGATGTTATCGAGTATAACAAGCGTCTCCTCAATGCTCGTGGGTTCTATCAACACTTTTTGGAACCTGCGTTCCAAAGCACCGTCCGCTTCTATGTATTTTCGGTATTCCTCTATGGAAGTTGCTCCTATGCACTGTATCTCTCCCCTTGCCAAAGCCGGCTTGAAGATATTGGAGGCGTCCAACCCTCCTTCCGAGTTTCCGGCTCCTGCAATGGTATGTATTTCGTCTATGAAGAGGATTATGTCCCTGTTTCTTTCCAATTCGGTAATCAATCCCTTGATTCGCTCCTCGAACTGACCGCGATACTTCGTTCCTGCGACGACCAAAGCCAAATCGAGCGTATAGATGACTTTGTTCATCAGCGAATAGGGAATTCTTTTCTCCGCAATCCTGATTGCCAAGCCTTCCGCAATGCTGCTTTTACCAACGCCGGGTTCTCCGATGAGTATGGGATTGTTCTTCTTGCGGCGTGAGAGTATTCTGCAAATGCGTTCTATTTCGTTGTCTCTGCCGACGACCGGATCCAATTTGCCGTTCTCTGCAAGGTACGAGAGGTTCTTGCCGAAATTGTCCAATAAAGGCGTGTTCGTGTTTTTGTTCTCTTTCTCCGCATTGGCAGAAGAGTCGGAAGGAAGGTTGAGCGAAATGCCGAAAGGTTTGTTTTCCTTGTTCGGATTGTCAGGTTGGAGAATTTTCAAGGTGAGTTCCGCCTTATCCGATTGGCTCTCCAATAGTTTATAATCTATATTCTCGGCTTGCAAAAGTCTTGCTGACAGTGATTCCTTGCAGAACAAAATGGCTGCAAGCAAGTCCTCGCTATCCACTTCTTTCTTCCGGGACTTCAAACTCTCCAAATGGGAAATCTTGATTACCTTCTCTGCCTCTTCGCTAAGAGTTATATCGTCCTTTTCCGTCTTTATGTCGAAGTCGTTGCCGAATTCCCTGAGTGCATTCTCTATTTGAGTCTTCAATGCCTCGCAATCGCAATAACGACTCAAAAAAGCGAATGCTTTGCATTGCTTCAAACGTAAAATGGAAAGCAGAATGTGCTCCACTTCTATGCAATCGGAGTTCAGCCTTATGGCTTCGCCGCGACTGTTCTTCAATATGTTTTCCGCATTTTGGCTTAACCTGAATTCCATATCTTTGTCGGCTTGATTTTGTTCTTTATTCTATACTCGAAAACGGACAAAGATAAAACTTTGTCCGTATGTAAACAGAAGCCTTTCCCTTTTTGTTTCAACAAGATTTTGTTAATCTCACTTATCGGGCTATTTCATCAAAACGCCCAAGTTGGTTACAATCAGCTTCACGCTCATTGCAAGCAGTATTATGCCGAAAAACTTTCTCAAAATGTAAATTCCTCCCTTGCCGAGCAGTTTTTCCATGAGGTTCACCTTTTTCAGCACAAGATAAACGACAGCCATGTTGAGTGCTATCGCTATTATGACGTTTATAGCCGAACATTCGGCACGCAATGATATGCATGTGGTCAACGAACCTGCACCCGCAATAAGCGGAAAGACGAGTGGAACGATGGTCGAATTGCCTTCGGGGGAATCGTTCTTGAAAATGGTTATGTTGAACGTCATTTCTATCGCAAGGGCAATAAGAACCACTGCTCCCGCAATGGCGAAAGACGGAATGTCCACGTTGAAGAACTTCAACAATGCCTCACCCATGAAAAGGAACACCACCAACAAACCGAAAGCAAGCAATGATGCTTTGCCGGCATTGATTTTCCCTGCCTTCTCTTTAATGTCCAAGATTATGGGAATGGAACCCACGATGTCGATTACGGCAAACAAGACCATGAATGCCGTCAATACTTCTCTGAAATCAAAACTACCTAAACTCATATAAATCAATATAAAATCCAAACGCCGTTTCGCCGGAATAAAACGCCGAAAGAATTTAGCGAAACGCCGTTTTATCACTGCAAAACGCCGTTTCGTCAAACTCTCTTTTTATTTGCGAAACGTCGTCCTGCGTTCAATCATTGTTCAAAGCCCGAATTTCTCTTTGATTATGCCTGCATAATCAGTCTTTTCCCATGGGAAAAATTCCACCTCGCGGGTTTCTTCCCTGCCGTTTCGGATAAGGGTTACCTGTTTCTTGTGAGGCGTCCTGCCGAAGTGGCCGTAGGTTGCGGTCGGAAGGTAAATCGGATTTTTCAAACCGAACCTTTGTACTATGGAATAAGGTCTGAGGTCGAAAATCTCCTTTATTCTTTCAGCAATCTCGCCATCGGTCATTCTATTACCCTTGGCGTCCGTGGCTTTTGCCGTGTTGTAAGTATTCACATACACACCCACAGGCTCGGCAACGCCTATTGCATAAGCCAACTGCACCATCGCTTCGGAGCAAAGCCCTGAGGCAACCATGTTTTTGGCAATGTGCCTTGCCGCATACGCCGCACTTCTATCGACTTTGGAAGAATCCTTGCCCGAGAAAGCCCCGCCACCATGTGCAGCCCTGCCTCCGTAGGTATCGACAATGATTTTCCTGCCCGTCAAGCCCGTATCGCCATGAGGACCTCCTATGACGAATTTGCCGGTCGGGTTGACATAGAGCTTGTATTCGTTATCGAACAATCTCTTCAACTCTTTTTTTTGCAGCTTTGCCACGACCCGCGGAATGAGTATGTTCCTTACATCTTCCTTTATTCGTGCGAGCATCTTCTCCTCGGAGTCGAACTCATCGTGTTGGGTGGAGATGACAATGGTATTTATCGCCCGTGGCGTGTTATCGTCGTTATACTCCACTGTTACCTGACTTTTGGAATCCGGTCTGAGGTATGGCATGAGTTTGCCTTCCTTTCGGATAAGCGAAAGTTCATAAACAAGCATGTGGGAAAGCTGTAAAGGCAGCGGCATGAAGTCCTCCGTGTCGTTGCAGGCATAACCGAACATCATACCTTGGTCTCCCGCCCCCTGTTCTTCTTCCTTTTTGCGTTCCACGCCCTGATTGATGTCCGGACTCTGCTCGTGCAGAGACGAAAGAACGCCGCAGGAATTCGACTCGAACATGTATTCGCCCTTTGTGTAGCCTGCGTTTCTGATAACCTTCCTTGCAGTCTTTTGAATATCGACGTATGCAGTCGATTTGACCTCTCCGCTAAGCACGACCAAGCCTGTCGTTACCAAAGTCTCGCATGCAACCTTGGAATTTTCGTCTTGTTTCAAGAATTCGTCCAATATGGCATCTGAAATTTGATCTGCCACCTTGTCTGGGTGTCCTTCCGATACCGATTCCGACGTAAAAAAATAAGCCATCTTCTATCTGTTTTTACTGTTACTTCAAATGAATGAACCATTTCTTCAAATGAACAAAACGGAAAGCGGATATTGATGTATCAGGTAAGAAAATGTTGTTTTAGCATTTTTTGTACGTGGTTGCAATCAATCCAAATCTTTCCACTTTTGCCGTGCAAAGGTACGACTTTCCATGTACTTTGCAATAGAAAAGGCGAAATTTCTTGCAAAGAACCTGTTTCGGGTTCTTGTTTTTCCTCCGCAATCCGACATTATACAGATTGCAGCGACTTTGTTCAAGTATTTTCTTCCGCTGTTTTTGTTGCAGAGAACCAATATATAAGATAAGGAAGTCCCTACGGTCGGTTTATTGCAATGGCTTTTCGGAACGCAGCCGTCAAACAAAAAATCGTATATTTGCAAGTTGAAATGGAAGAGACAAGAAAGGCAAATCGCTTACCGAAAGCGAGAATGACATACGAGCAGGCGTTCAACATAAACGGCAACATGCCGCCGCAAGCAACGGACATAGAGGAATCCGTCCTCGGAGCCTTGCTTCTGGATCAAGATGCTTTGAGTAATTCCATCGATATAATCAAGCCGGAGTATTTTTACTTGAACGAACATGCCGAGATATTCAGAGCGATAAGTTCTCTCTTTGCAGAGGGAAGTCCCGTCGATATTCTGACCGTGTCGGAGAGGTTGAAGAAAAACGGAACCTTTGAAACGGTCGGCGGTTATTCCAAGTTAACTTCACTGACCACCCGTATCACTTCGGCGGCACACATAGAATATCATGTGCGTTTGCTTTCTGAGAAATTCATTCAAAGAGAACTGATACGCGTTTCGACGGAAACGTTGCGGGATTCGTATGACGAGACGAACGACGTGTTGGATTTGTTGGACAAAACAGAGACCAAGTTCCTCGAAATAAACGACAGCAACTTCAATTCCGATATTTTGGGCATGGATGTCCTGCTTCGGCAAACGATAAACGAAATAGAAAAGGCACAGTCTTCTGCTGACGATGCGTCGGGATTGCCAAGCGGTTTCAGGGAATTGGACAACAAGATAGGCGGATTTCAAAAGGGCACGTTGATTATACTTGCTGCCCGTCCCGCAATGGGAAAGACGGCTTTGGCAATAACGATGGCGAGAAACATGGCCGTGGATTTCCATAAGCCTGTTGCGATATTTTCGTTGGAAATGACGGCAAGCGAGTTGACGTCGAGACTTATCTCGGCGGAAGCGAGCATAGAGGGCAGACGTTTCAAATCGCAAGGCAAGTTGGAGGAGTGGGAGAAGACCATGATAAGAGAGAAAACCCAGTCTCTCGCCAATGCACCTATTTATATAGATGATAATCCGGGATTGAGCATATTCGAATTGCGGGCGAAGTGCAGAAGATTGAAGCAGAAATACGATATACAGATGATATTCATCGATTACCTCCAACTCATGCAGGGCGGCGACGCTGCCAAAGGAGGCAACCGTGAACAGGAAATATCATACATATCCCGTCAGTTGAAAGCCCTGTCGAAAGAATTGGGCATTCCGGTTTTGGCACTTTCGCAGTTGTCCCGTGCCGTGGAAACCCGTGGCGGCAGCAAGAAGCCGGTGTTGAGCGATTTGAGAGAATCGGGTGCCATAGAGCAAGATGCCGATATTGTAATGTTCATCTACCGTCCGGCATATTACGGAATGCTCGACGAGGGCGACGATAAGGCGGCAGATGTCATCATTGCAAAACACCGTGCCGGTGAAGTGGGCGAGGTAAGGCTGAATTTCATTCCGCAATTCGTAAGGTTTGAAAACCGCATGGCTGACGGAGGCAGCTTCCCTATGGGAGAAACACTTATCGGGTCAAGCATGAATGACAGCGTCTCAGACGATTCGTTGAGCAAATTCACGTACGATGAAGGCGAAAGTTCTTTCTAAATTCACATTCCTCATATTGTCGGTTGTATCTCTTCGGGTAAATGCCGCTTATCTGGTGATTCCGATGGACGAAACACAGAAAAACCACCTCAAAGCATACGGTGTGGCATATAAGGCTTTGACCATGGAGTACGATGTTGATTGGATGTTGAATTATAAAGGCGGAGCATTTTCCATGAGAGCAAGCGAGGAAATGGAAAACCTTTGTCGCCTGCGAGGAGTAAGTTATTACATGGTCAGCGATGAACAATATGGCGGCATCGTTGCGGAAATAGCACAACCGGAAGTCAATCAAGACGTGGTCAAACTTCAAAAAGCCCCCAAGATTGCTGTCTATTCTCCCAAGAATAAAATGCCGTGGGACGATGCCGTTACCTTGGTACTGACGTATGCGGAAATTCCGTACGATGTGGTCTATGATGAAGAAGTGTTGAACGGCGTTTTGCCCTTGTATGATTGGCTTCACCTGCACCATGAAGACTTTACGGGTCAGTTCGGCAAATTTTGGGCATCGTATCGCACCCAACAATGGTACATAGACGACGTAAGAATGCAGAATGAGACCGCACGAAGACTCGGCTACGGTAAAGTATCGCAGTTGAAGTTGGCGGTAGTGAAGAAAATAAGGGATTTCGTTGCCGGCGGAGGCTTTATGTTCGCCATGTGTTCGGCACCGGATTCTTTCGATATAGCCTTGGCGGCAGAAGGCGTGGATATTTGCGAAAACATGTTCGACGGAGATGCCATGGATTCCGATGCCCAAACCAAATTGGACTATTCCAAATGCTTTGCCTTCACGGATTTTCATATCGTTACTGACCCTTACACATACGAAATCTCCGATATAGATGTGCCAATCTCTCGGTCGAGGCGGTTCAACGAAAAGAATGATTTCTTCGTACTCTTCGATTTCTCCGCCAAATGGGATTGGATACCGACAATGCTTACACAAAACCACAGCAAAGTAATACACGGCTTCATGGGACAAACAACGGCATTCATGAAGAAATTCGTAAAATCCAATGTGATTGTACTCGGAGAAAACAAATCGGCAGATGAGGTTCGGTATATCCACGGTACGTATGGCAAAGGCACTTGGTCCTTTCTCGGAGGACACGATCCGGAGGATTACAGCCACTATATAGGCGACCCTGTCACCGATTTGGATTTATATCCCAACTCTTGCGGCTATCGTTTGATACTCAACAATATTCTCTTTCCTGCCGCAAAGAAAGAAAAACGCAAAACCTAAGCGAAGAAAGCCGTATATGCTTTATCTCCTCTCTAAAAAAGCAGTGAAAAACGAAAACACGGAAGCAAAAAATAATTTCCCCTTGACCTTGGAAGCAAAAAAGACCGTCTTTTATATATGAAAAGACCGTCTTTTTACCCCTGAAAGACGGTCTTTTTCGGGTAAAAGGTCAAGAGGAAATTTTATATGCACCGCTTTTTATTTCCTTGAAAGAGGCTTTGCGAGCAGATTGCAGCTCCGTGCGGAAAGTTTTTCTCCTTGCTTTTGCAGTAAAAACCAATTGAAGCATGATGTTGAACTATTGTTCGGATACTTTGAGTTTGAAAAACAGAATTGATTTTCCTCGAACTTTTCGGATAAAAAAAGAAAGCGACATATCGATTGGAATATATCGCTTTCGTATTTTCTTTTTCTCCGAGCCTTGCTACTCGACTATCAGTTTCTTCGCCGTATTGCCGAGCATGATGGTATAAACACCCTTTGGCAAATCGCCGAGGTTTATTCGTAAAGTCTCCTGACCGGCTTTGAGGTCGAACGTTCTTACTTTTCTGCCGTTGAGGTCGAGGATTTGAAGCAAGGTGTTTTCTTTCAATGCCTTGAACTCCAAGTTCACGAAACTCTTCGCAGGATTGGGATACACTGCGAACTCCCTTGCGTTCACCTCTTGCAAAGACGACGAACCGCTTGCAGTGAATATTGCCATGAACGTTGTATCGCTCGTAAGGGTTACAGTTCTCGGGTTCTCCGTATTGCCATCGTTCCAACCGGTGAACTCGTATCCCTCGTTCGGTGTTGCGGTCAGTACTGCGGTGTTGCCTTCAATGGTGTAGGTGGCACTGCCCATAGTCGCATCGTTCACCGTTACAGTGATTGTCGGCGTGATTTCTGCTTCCGCAAATATTGCCGTAAAGGCAGTATCGCTCATAACGGTTACTGTTCTCGGGTTCTCCGCATTGCCGTCATTCCATGACAGAAATCTGTATCCCTCGTTCGGCGTTGCGATGAGAGTTCTTCCTGCACAAGACAGAGTATCTGTTTCAACCCTGCCGTATGCTTCATCATTTGCAGATAGGGACAGTTCAAAAGACAACCCCTCCGAAATACGTCCGTTGAATAGCAGGTTCCAACGATTCGTTTGTTCCGTATAAGCTTCCAAACTACCGCAAGGCACCGTTACCGTGCAATTATTCGGATACGCAAAAACATTGCTGCTTACAATCAAAGGTGGCACACTTGCCAAGGATGTGATTGAAGTCAATAAAGAACAATTAGCAAAAGCACTATCATCAATTCTTTCAAGTCTTATTCCGATGGTAAGATATGTCAGATAAGAACAATCCTTGAACGCATTGTTTCCAACATTACTTACTCCATTTCCAAGTACAGCCGCTATCAGACCTCCACAATTACGGAAAGCGTCATGTCCAACCTCCGTAACACTATTAGGTACGGTAACAGAGGTCAAACCGTTGCAATATTTTACAAAATTCGCCGGTATTCGTTGTACGCTGTCTCCGATAGTCAGAGTGGTTAATGATATACCGAACATATTGGAATCAGCACTGAAGTCTTGGCAGTTGATGGCATTAAAATTCAGCGTCATTAAACCGGTGCAACCGGAAAAAGCATCCTCTTTTATGGAAGAAATACCATTACCTATGGTAACAGCGGTCAAACCGCTACAATTACGAAACGTTCCATCTCTAAGAGAAGTAACTTGATCAGGAATGTTAACCGAAACCAAACCGCTGCAACCGAAAAAGGCATATTCTCCAATAAAAGTAACACTATTCGGAATATTTATAGAAGTCAAACCTGTACAATTAAGAAACGCCCAATGACTGATAGACGTAATGCCATTCCGGAGGCTGACAGAAGTCAAACCGCTACAATCGGAAAACGCATACTGCCCAATAATAGTAATACTGTTTGGAGCAGTAACCGAAGTCAAACCGCTGCAACCGGCGAATGCAAAACTTCCGATGGAAGTAACGCTATAAGTTATACCATTATATTCGAGAGAACTTGGAATAACTACTTCTCCACTCACGTGATTATTATCAGATTGATCGAAAGAATAACATGTAACATCAACTGTACTATCAGAAGTAATCTTGTAGTATAATTCTTTTCCTTGATAGGTGTATGCAAAGTCGTACGCCATTGCTTGAAGCGAGAATGTCATGATTGCCACTGCCATTATCAATCGGCACAGCGACTTGCCAAGGTTTTGTTTTTTCATCTTGTGTTTTATTTATTGTTTAGGATGCAAAGGTAAGCATTTTTCTCTATTTCAAGCGAGTTTTGCAAAACTTCGCTCCGTATATTCGGACATGGTATAAAACAGGCGGAAGGCTTGTTTTGCGATATTATGTTGTAAGCGGATACCGTCCTGTTTTTCTTGTACGTTTGCAATAAACAAAGCGTTTCGAGCGTTTGTATGGCGTAATATTCAATCAAAAAAACGTAAACAGATGAGAAAATTGAGAAAATGTATTGTGGTTCTTTTGGCAATGCTGCCTTTCATGGCGTGCGAGTCTGCCGATAACAAGATTGTGGAATTCTCCGATTTGCCTTCAAAGGCTCAGAAGTTTGTAAAGGCTTATTTTCCCGACAAAACCATTGCTTTAATTCTTTGTGATGAGAGTTTGTTCGATAAGGATTATGAGGTACGCTTTGAAGATAGTTCTGAAGTCGAGTTCGATGAGGACGGCAACTGGAAGAGTGTCGAGATGAAAGGCGGACAGGCTGTGCCGGAAGGTATTGTTCCTGCGGCGATAAAGACTTACATCAAAACAAAGCACAGCAACAACTTCGTGATCGAGATTAAGAAGGAACGCAAAGAGTATGAGGTGGAGTTGAATAACGGCATCGATATTGTTTTCGACAAGAACGGCAACTTCAAACGTTATGATGATTAAGTCATAAGGTGTTTATCTTAAAGGAAAACCCGCTTTGCAATTTTGTTCGGCAAAGCGGGTTCTTCTTTTTGTCGTTGTTCCGACTTATTTCTTGTTGCCTTGGTTGGCTACTTCGTCCATAAGTTTTTTCAATGTCGCTTCATCGGCAAGGAAGCGGTCATGCTTCAAAGTGAGGTCGTCATTCAGTTCAAATAAATAAGGTATGCCGGTCGGGATATTGAATTTGATTATCTCTTCGTTGCTCATTTGTTTAAGTGTCTTGACTATTCCTCTCAACGAATTGCCGTGTGCAACCACCAATACGGTGTCATGTGTCGCGAAGGCTTTGAGTATGTGTTCCCGATAGAAAGGCATCAAACGGTTTATGCAATCCTGCAAACTCTCCGTCAAAGGAAGTTCAGCCCTGTCTATGCCTGCGTATCTCTTATCCATGTATGGGGAGCGTTCGTCTTCGGGTGAGAGTTTCGGAGATTGCACATCAAAACTTCTTCTCCACAAAAGAACCTGCTCGGCTCCGAATTTCTCGGTTGCTTCCGCCTTGTTCTTGCCTTGCAAGTCACCGTATGATTTCTCGTTCAACCGCCAGCTTTTCTCCACGGGAAGATAGTCCATATTCATTTCGTCCAACATGAAATTCAATGTCTTTATGGCTCTTTTCAAATAGGAGGTGAAGCACATCTGAGGCTCTATGCCTTCTTCCGCAAGGGTCTTGCCGGCTTGCTTTGCTTCGTTTATTCCCTGCTCTGTCAAATCCACGTCTGTCCAACCCGTGAACAGGTTCTTCAAATTCCATTCGCTTTGTCCGTGTCTTACTAAGATTAGTTGCTTCATTTCTTTATAGTATTATGATTTACTTTTTCTTTGTTTTGTCTTCCAATTTCAGGCTTGCAATATCCGCTACCCTTCCTGTTTTGTTCATAAACGCCAAAACCAATATCACAATGCCGGCAACGATGAACGGAAGGCTCAATATCTGTCCCATGTTCAACGCCATGGACGCTTCCCAACTCTCCTGCACTTCCTTCCAGTGTTCTATTATCAGCCGTGATGTGAATACAATCACGAGAAACATTCCGAACAATACCCCGTTCTTCGGTTTGCGTTTCGCATGCAGATAGCAGAAAAGCAGAACGAGGAAACAGAGGAAGTAAGCCGTTGCTTCGTAAAGCTGTGTGGGGTGCTTGGCGACCTGTTCGCCGTTGCGCAAAAACACAAATCCCCAATCGCTTCTCGTAGGCACTCCGTAAATCTCGCTGTTCATGAGATTGCCCAAGCGTATGAACAATCCTGCGAGGGCGACGATGATGACCAAACGGTCCAACACCCAGAATACCGGCAGTTTCGTTTTGCGGGAATAAAGCCATATCGCAATCAATATTCCTATCGCTCCGCCATGTGATGCCAATCCCTGATAGCCTGTAAACTGCCAACCCTCCGCCGTGCTTTTTATCGGCAGCAACATCTCGATGGGGTGAGAAAGATAGTAGGACGGCTCATAGAAAAGACAGTGTCCGAGCCTCGCTCCAATCAAAACGCCGAGGAAAACATAGAGAGCCAAACGGTCGAGGTAAGAAACAGGCACTTTCTCCTTGTCGAATACCACTGTCTTTAAAATGCAGTAACCTGCAACAAAAGCCAGGGCGAACAAAAGGCTGTACCATCTCAATTCCAACGAACCGAGAGAAAAAGCAACGGGGTTCATATCCCATAGAACGGCTGCAATGTTCATTTCCGTAGTGTATTAAGGTAAACGCTTGCAAAGTTAGTAAATTTAATCCGATTACAAGAAAAGAACGCCTTAGGGTATGAGAGGAAGGAACACCGCAAACGTCTCACTGCTTTTCCGCTTCCGAGGCATTTGTTTCCCAATCAAAGTTCTTTACCGTTTTATTTGTACCGTGTCGAAAATAGTTGTAATTTTGTCGTTTCAAAGAGGAAATCCTCCTTTTCGCAACAGAGGAAAACGAAACGCCGTTTTAATCGGAACGAAACGCCGAAAGAATTTTGCCGAACGCCGTTTCGATTTTCTAAAACGGCGTTTCGTCGGAGCGATTTCAAAGACTTGAAAAACAGATTGGAATAAACAAACAACATAAACAAGATGATAACAAACAATTTTGCACACCGTCACAACGGTCCACAACCTGCGGAGGTTGAAAAGATGTTGAAAGTCATCGGCGTGAAGAGCGTAGATGAACTTATCGACAAAACCATTCCCGAAAAGATACGTTTCAAAAAACCTTTGAACCTTCCGGAGGGAATGAACGAATATGAATATTTCACGATGTTGAAACGCTTGGCGGCAAAGAACAAAATATACAATACTTATATAGGACAAGGATACTACAACACCATTACACCTGCCGTTTTGCAAAGAAACATCTTGGAAAACCCGGGTTGGTACACTTCTTACACCCCATATCAGGCGGAAATTTCCCAAGGTCGTTTGGAGACACTGTTTACTTTTCAAACGGTTATTTGTTCCCTTACCTCCATGCCGTTGGCGAATGCTTCCTTGCTCGATGAGGCGACGGCATGTGCGGAAGCCATGTTGATGTTCTACGGTTCCCGCAGCCGTGCTCAGCAAAAAGGAAACGTATGCAGGTTCTTCGTAAGCGAGGATTTGTTCAAGCAATCCATAGATGTAATCAAGACAAGAGCCCTGCCTCGCGGCATAGAAGTGGTTGTCGGAAATGAAAGCACCGTTTTGGACGAGACTTTCTTCGGAGCAATACTTCAATATCCGAACTGCAAAGGCGAGATAAAGGATTACGCAAAATTCGCAGCCGACGCAAAAGCAAAAGGCATCTTCGTGGCAGTCAGTGCAGACATAATGAGTTTGGCACTGTTGACACCTCCGGGAGAATGGGGAGCAGACTGTGTTTGCGGTTCCACACAGAGGTTCGGTTGTCCGATGAGCTTCGGCGGTCCATCTGCCGCATACTTCGCTTGCACGGAAAACTTCAAGCGTACGATGCCCGGCAGAATAATCGGTATGACTGTGGACGCACAAGGCAACAAAGCCTTCCGTCTTGCATTGCAAACCAGAGAGCAACACATCAAGAGAGAGAAAGCAACCTCCAACATCTGTACGGCACAAGCCTTGGTTGCCATAATGGCGGGACAATACGCATGCTGGCACGGACAAGAGGGTATAAGAGAGATAGCGGAAGACATAAACAACACCGCAGCAACCATCGCCGCAGCCGCAGAGGCTTACGGATACAAGCAAAAGAACGAATACTATTTCGATACCATTCGTTTGACATGCCCTGTTGCCGCAGAAAAAGTTTGCAGTTTGGCTGAGAAAAACGAGATGAACTTCTTGTCAATCGATTCCGAGACAATAGGAATTTCAACGGACGAAACAACAGGTTGCAAAGAGATTGAACGTATATTGAAAGTGTTGGCGGAAGCAGCCGGAAAGACATATAAAGAATTCGAGTGCAAAAAAGCCGACACCATACCAAGCAACTTGAAGAGACAAACGCCTTATCTGACACAGGAAATCTTCAATAAATATCACAGCGAGACCGAAATGATGAGATATTTGAAGAAGATGGAAGTAAAGGATTTGTCCTTGAATCGTGCCATGATACCGCTTGGTTCTTGTACGATGAAGTTGAACGCAGCCATGGAGATGATTCCTTTCACATGGGCGGAGTTCACGAGCATTCACCCGTTCGTTCCCGCAGAACAAGCCGCAGGATACTATGAGATGATTGCCGACATGGACAAAATGCTTTCCGAAATCACGGGCTTCGCAAAAATAAGCCTTCAACCGAACTCGGGAGCGGCAGGAGAGTATGCAGGTTTGACCACGATAAGGAACTATCAGAGAGCAAACGGACAAGAGAACAGAACGGTATGCCTTATCCCTGCTTCCGCACACGGCACGAATCCTGCTTCGGCTGCAATGGCGGGAATGAACATAATAGTCATCAAGACCACTGCCGACGGAGAAATCGACATTGCAGACTTGAAAGAGAAGGCGGAAGCCAACAAAGAGAACCTTTCATGCCTCATGATAACCTACCCTTCAACTCACGGAGTATTCGAAGAAGGTATCATAGACATCATAAACATCATTCACGAGAACGGCGGTTTGGTTTACATGGACGGAGCCAACATGAACGCTCAAATAGGTTTGACTTCTCCGGGTTACATGGGGGCAGACGTATGCCACTTGAACCTTCACAAATCTTTCGCAATGCCTCACGGCGGCGGCGGTCCGGGAGTAGGTCCCATCGGAGCGACAGCCAAATTGGCAGACTACCTTCCTACGCACTCGATTGTATCCACCGGCTCACACAAAGGAACGCCTGTTTCGGCTTCTCCTTTCGGAAGTGCAGGTCTTTTGCCAATAACTTATGGCTATTTGAAGATGTGCGGAAGAGAAGGCTTGGAACAAGCAACCAAATACGCCATTTTGAACGCCAACTACATGCGTGCAAGAATTGCAACGGCGTACAACATCCTTTACACAGGCAAACACGGCATGTGTGCTCACGAATTCATCATGGATTGCAACCAATTCTCATTGAGTTCGGGAGTACAATGCGGCGATATAGCAAAACGATTGATGGACTACGGCTTCCACGCACCGACGGTTGCCTTCCCCGTACACGGAACATTGATGATAGAACCGACGGAGAGTGAACCGCTTTCGGAAATGGATCGTTTGTGCGATGCCTTGATTGAAATACGCAAAGAGATAAAAGAAATCGAAGACGGAAAAGCAGACAAGCAGAACAACGTCATCATGAACGCTCCTCACACCATGCAGGTGGTTTGCTCGGACACTTGGGACAGACCATATAGCAGACAGAGAGCAGCATTCCCATTGCCATACGATGATAAATATTGGCCGACCGCTTCAAAGGTTGACGATGCCTACGGAGACAGAAACCTCGTCGTAAGCTGGGAAGCATAACCGGAAAACATAACAAGTTGTTTTATAGCAAGGAGAAGAGGCGAACCATCATCGGTCGCCTCTTTTCTTTTTTTGTAATTGCACAAGAAAAACAATCATTCGGACAAAACCTCCTAAGTTCTACTCATAAATGCAACTTTAAGAGAGAGTATGTTCTTGTCTTACTCGAATAAAGCCCGAAGAGCAACAAACAACTTCTTTATCATATTGTTTGTTCGCGTTTTCACCAAAAAAAAATCAGCACGATTTATTCTTGTCAAGTTTGCGGCTGTGCATACTCCAACATTCCAATAGTGCATCTATCGCACCTATCCCGCACCATCCAAGAAATGTGAATGTCTGCTCCCAACCTAATAAACCTACAAAAAGGAGTTTATCCACTCCCCAACCAAGCAATCCGTCAAAAAAGATGACAAATATGACGAAAAGTAATTTGTGTCGTCGGAAAAGCTTCCGCCTGAACTTTTTTATCTTCTCAAACATAACAGCAGATTATCTTACAATATCCTTAATGCATTGTCCTGCAGATGATGTACAAGCCCCTTTCAATGCTCCTGTACCTACACCTGCTACACCGCCCAATACTCTCCTTTGTTTGATTTTGGCTGCTACACATAACGAAGAGAGGAGACGTACGTGGTCAATCGCAGCCTACGCAGCTCTGCATTGGTCTTGCAGATTACACGGATAAAATCCGAAGAGTAAATAAACAGTCTCCTTGTCATAGTTCTTGTTTGTATTTCGTTTAATTTTTCATCTGCTCGTATATATACTTCAAACGATTACGCAGATACTTCACTGCATAATGCTTTCGGGAAATAAGTGTGGCAACAGGTTCGCCCAAAGCTGCCTCCAATTCCTCTTCAAAAAAGTTGCGTAAGTAGTCCCTCTCTGGAGTTGTCTCGTCTGTCATGGTCTCCGTTATGTCCTCAAAATATATTTCACCGCCCTGTTGTACGGCAATTTGCGACATACGCTCCTCGGTATGCTTGCGGTTATTGTCGATTATCTTGTTTTTTGTCGTTTACAACCAACTAGACACCCTGTTAATCGGATCTCCCGTATCGCTCGCCAGTAAGAAACTTACAAACACATCCTGCAACACATCTTCCGCATCACCCTGCGAAATTCTGTTGCGAATGAAAGCGAGCAATCGCACTCGGTACTTTTGGAATATCCTTACAATATCATTGCTGCTCATTGCCAGCTGTATCATTGTCTGAATCACTCATCAACCTGCGAAGAAGTGCATTTCGCTCTTCGGGCTTCAATTGATGCAGAGGCTGTTTGGATTTGGGGGCTTTGTTTTTCTTGAAACTCTTTCCAGAAAAGAGATTGCCGTTTATAAGGCGGAACAAAATCATAAGCCCCAACGCCTGCCAATAGTTAATCGTATTCCAGCCCGTAATGCGAGGAACAAGCTCGTTCCAAAGCCACATCACAACTGCCACAATCAAAGCTATAAAGCCAACTCCACAAATGATGTTAAGCACTGTGCGTGCAACAGATTTCTTGTCTGATTTGCTCATAATTTACTGTATTCATCGTTCTTATCCACACTTAATAAGACGATTCAGAACAAGAGATATTTTATTACACAACTTATTTAACGTTACCTCACGGAAAACAGCCTCTAAGTTCAACCCATAAATGCAACTTTAGGGGAGAGGTGAAAGACAAAATAAAACTCAAACAAAAGAGGATAAGCATCCTTTCCTGTTCGAGCCTGAAAAATAGCCATCTTTACTCTCGCCCAAAAGTGTATCTGACAAGGAATAAAGGTGTACAATTTCCGTGATGAAACAACAAGGTTTCAGGAATAATCAAATCGCAAAAATTATCGGTAAAGATAATCGAGAATTAAGGCGAAACTGCGGTAAGCCAAAGTTTATCATGTTCGCAAAAGAAATATGCCGGCTTGTGAAGACAATGTTGGTAGAGGGTGTTCGGAACAGATTTCAGGGCGTTATAAATTGAAAGACATAAAGTGTGTCGGTTGTGAGAGAATTTACCACCACATTCGGAAAGTCAAAAACACGGAAGTAAAGTCATCGACAAAAGCGTGATGGAGAAACTGAAATCAATCCGAGCATTGCTATACACAGCAACATGATAATGAAGTTATATGCGAGAGATTTACTTTGTAAGAAACTCAGAATATGTATAATTTTATCTTGGTGGCTCAGATAGATGGCAGGTGTTGGCAGGTTCAGTGGAGTATAGATTATGATAAGCGTATGGTTTGAATCTATTAGTCAGATTGAAAAAGAAAAGAGGAGACCACAAAACGGTCTCCTCTCTTCTTTTTTAAGGGGTTGCTTAGAACTTCTTTTCTTTGATTCTGGCCTTCTTACCTGTCAAGCCTCTCAAATAGAATATTCTTGCTCTGCGAACAACGCCTCGTTTGTTTACAACTATGCTTTCAATGAATGGGGAAGCAAATGGGAAAATTCTTTCCACACCTATTCCTCCCGAAATCTTTCTGATAGTAAAGGTTTCGGTTTTACCGCTTCCGGAACGTTGGATAACCACTCCTTGGAATGTTTGCGGACGTTCCTTGTTTCCTTCTTTGATTTTGTATGTTACTGAGATTGTATCTCCTGCTTTGAATTGAGGATAGTCTTTTATCGTTGTCAAACCATCCACGTATTGCATCAATTCCGGTTTACTCATTTCTATAATCTCCTATCGTGTTTATGGTTATACGTTTACTTCTTCACTTGATTTACAACTGCCTTGAAGGCTTCCGGATGATTCATCGCCAAATCAGCCAAAACTTTTCTGTTTAGAGCTATGTTGTTTTTGTGAAGCAAGCCAATGAATACCGAATATGATACTTCGTTCAAACGGCAGGCTGCATTGATACGGTTAATCCACAATGCTCTGAACTCTCTTTTCTTTGCTTTTCTGTCTCTATAAGCGTATGTTTGACCTTTTTCCCATTTGTTCTTGGCTACTGTCCATACGTTCTTTCCTCTGCCCCAATATCCTTTGGTGCGATTCAAAATCTTTTTGCGTCTTGCTCTTGACGCTACTGCATTTACTGCTCTTGGCATAATTTTCTTTGTTTTTTCGTATCAGCGGTCTGTTTGTTCAGACTCTTGTTCGTGCTGGATACAATGGTTAATACTACCTGTTTTTACTTTGTTTCTTTTGCCGAATCAATTAAATCATCTCTTTGATTCTTCTTTCGTCTGCACTGCTGCACACTGCTGAAGAAGCCAATATTCTTTTCCTTTTGATGGACTTCTTCGTCAAGATATGACTGTGATAGGCGTGCTTACGCTTGATTCTACCTGAACCCGTTACTGCAAAACGTTTCTTTGCAGCCGATTTGGTTTTCATCTTTGGCATCTTTCTTCCTTTTTGATTTGTTTATACTATATTTGCTTGTTGGCAAACATTTGTTGTTTGCCATTGTCTTTTCGTTACTTCTTCGGAGCGATTATCATTATCATTCGCTTGCCTTCCAACTTCGGCATCATTTCCGGTTTACCGTATTCCAACAAAGCTTCGGCGAATTTCAATAGTTGGGTTTCGCCTTGTTCCTTGTAAATAATGGTTCTTCCTTTGAAGAATACATCCACTCTTACTTTGTTTCCGTCTTGAAGAAACCGTATGGCGTGCTTCAACTTGAAATTGAAGTCATGTTCGTCCGTTTGCGGTCCGAGGCGGATTTCCTTGATGACAATCTTGGCGGACTTGGCTTTGATTTCTTTTTGTTTCTTTTTTTGTTCGTAAAGCAACTTTTGGTAATCAACCAATTTGCAGACAGGTGGATTGGCATTCGGCGATATTTCGACAAGGTCTAATTCCGCTTCTTCTGCCATTTTCAAAGCCTCTTTCAACGAGTAGATTTTTGCTTCTATACCTTCTCCGACAACTCTCACCATCGGAGCGTCTATTTTCTCGTTTATTCTATGTTGCTCTCCTTTTTTGGGAGTACCTTTGCCTCTGAAAGGTCCTTGTTGTGGTGTTGCTATGACTTTTCCCTCCTATAATTAGTTTGTACTACTTTATTTCCTTTCTATTATTTTATTCCAACTCTTTCGCCACCATATTGTTCACGAGTTCGGCAAACTTTTCTGTTTCCATGCTGCCCAAGTCTCCTTCTGTATGCTTGCGAACCGAAACCATGTTTGAGGCTTCTTCTTTTTCACCTACAATCAGCATGAACGGTATTTTGGCAATTTCAGCATCTCTTATCTTCTTGCCGGTTTTTTCATTTCTGTTGTCTATGCTGCCTCGCAAATCCATACTTTCCAATTTGGCAAGAACCTGTCTTGCATAGTCTTCATATTTTTCGGAAATTGGTAATATGATGAATTGTTCCGGTGTGAGCCACAACGGGAATTTGCCTGCCGTGTGTTCTATCAATACAGCTACAAACCTTTCCATAGAACCAAACGGAGCTCTGTGTATCATAATCGGACGATGTTTCTTGTTGTCGGCTCCTGTGTATTCCAACTGAAAACGTTCCGGAAGGTTGTAATCCACTTGAATTGTTCCGAGTTGCCATTTTCTGCCTATGGCATCTTTTACCATGAAGTCCAATTTAGGTCCATAGAAAGCAGCTTCACCTATTTCGCTGATTGTTTTCAATCCTCTCTCTGCCGAGGCCTCGACAATGGCTTTCTCTGCTTTCTCCCATACATCGTCATCGCCTATGTATTTTTCTTTGTTTGCAGGGTCTCTCAGTGATATTTGAGCCGTGAAGTTGTCGAACTTCAACGTTTTGAAGATATATAGGACTATGTCTATGACTTTGCAAAATTCATCTTTCAATTGTTCCGGCGTACAAAAGATGTGAGCATCGTCTTGCGTGAATGAGCGAACTCTTGTCAAGCCATGCAACTCACCTGATTGTTCGTATCTATATACTGTTCCGAACTCCGCCAACCTTACAGGGAGGTCTTTATATGAATGTGGTTTCGCTTTGTATATTTCGACATGATGAGGGCAGTTCATCGGTTTCAACATGTATTCTTCTCCCTCAAACGGTGTAGTTATGGTTCTGAACGAATCCTGTCCGTATTTTTGGTAGTGTCCGGAAGTCTTGTACAGGTTTACATCTCCTATATGAGGAGTTATTACCTGCTGATAACCGTATTTCTTTTGTACCTTGCGGAGGAACGCTTCCAATCTCAAACGCAATTCGGTTCCTTTCGGCAACCATAGAGGAAGTCCCTGACCGACATTCTGCGAAAAAGTGAATAACTCCAACTCTTTTCCCAATTTTCTGTGGTCTCTTTTCTTCGCTTCTTCCAATAACGCAAGGTATTCATCAAGTTCTTTCTTCTTCGGAAAGGTAATCGCATAAAGGCGGGTAAGCTGTTTGCGTTTTTCATCACCTCGCCAGTAAGCACCCGCAAGGGAGAGAACCT